>CAMWXB010000017.1 GCA_947178125.1 uncultured Lachnospiraceae bacterium
AGGAACCATACTCCATCCAGCCTGGCGGCTGAGCAGTTATAAAAACACTGAAAAAAAGGTTCATATTTTGTTTTACTTTTACAGTTCTTTTCAGTACAATGGGGAGAAGGAGTGACGGTATCATGACAGACAGAAAAGAAATCATTGGTGAAGAACTGAATCCGACCTTTTTATTTACATGGAAAGGTACAAGGCTCTGTGATGAGAAAAAATATCACAGCCATGACCATATCGAAATCGCCTTCATCCTCTCCGGCAAAGGCCGGTATCGGATTGACAGCGAATTTTATTATGTGGAAGAGGGAGACCTGCTCATTTTTAATCCCGGCGTGTATCATCAGGCGCTGACAGACGGAAACGGAAAGCCGACGATTGAATTCTTTGTCGGTTTTACAGACGTGGCCTTCCGGGAAATGATGCCGAACCGATTCGATATCGCCGATGGGCCGATTCTGCATACGGCAGGCGAATTTCGGCAGAAACTGTTCCGCATCGTTTCCAGTATGGACGCCGAAAACGAAATTTTAAGACAGGGCCGCTATTTCATGCTCCGCGCCTATCTGGTCCAGCTGATACTGCTCATCGTCCGGGAGCAGACCGCCCCCTTAAAACAGCGCAAAGGCTATGAATTTGAGTCCGTCAGCAAGAAATATGTGGTGGAACAGATTATCAACTACTTTTCGGACCACTATGCGGAAAAGATTTCTTTAGACCAGATTGCAGAAAACATGTATTTGAGCCCTTTTTATATTTCCAAGATTTTCAAGAGCGAAACGGGGAATACGCCGATACACTATCTGATCGACATCCGGCTGGAACATGCGAAAGAAATACTGGAAAGCGGAGACTGTACGAGCATACAGGAAGTGGCCGCCCAGGTAGGCTACGATGACGCCTATCATTTCAGCAAGCTTTTTAAAAAGAAATATGAAGTACCGCCCTCAAAAATCAAACGGAAGGATTAATATCCTTCCGTCGTTTCTTCTGCACCCTCTTTTTCTTCGATATCCGCCACGGGCTTTTCCAGCCCTTCAATCTGGATATGATTCTTCTCGGCATAATCCCACAACGCCGCGTGGATTGCTTCTTCCGCAAGCAGGGAACAATGCACCTTGACCGGCGGCAGACCGTCCAGCGCTTCCATTACCGCCTTATTTGTCACCTGAAGCGCTTCCTGTACCGTCTTCCCTTTGACGAGTTCCGTTGCCATACTGCTCGTCGCCACAGCCGCACCGCAGCCAAAAGTCTTGAATTTAGCATCCTGTATTACGCCATTTTCGTCGATATCCAGATAGATGCGCATGATATCGCCGCACTTCGCGTTTCCGACTGTTCCGACCCCGCTCGGCTGCTCTATTTCCCCGACATTTCGGGGATTGTTAAAATGGTCCATTACTTTCTCACTATACATAAACGTTTTCCTTCCCTTCACGCATTCTTTTTCACAAAATCCTCATAAAGCGGGGACATATTTCTAAGCCGCTCCACGATTTCCTTTATCCTGTCCACCGTAAAATCAATCTCTTCTTTCGTCGTTTTCCCGGAAAGGCTGATGCGCAGGGAACCGTGTGCGATTTCATGCGGCAGGCCGATGGCCAGCAGCACATGAGATGGGTCTAATGCACCCGAAGTACAGGCCGAACCACTGGAAGCACAGATTCCGTTCTGGTCTAACAGAATCAACAAAGATTCACCCTCTATAAAACGGAAACAAAAACTCGCATTGCCCGGCAGGCGATTCCATCTGTCGCCGTTCAGTCTCGTATAAGGAACCTCCGCAAGAACCCGTTCGATCAGATGATTCCGAAGTTCTGTCACATAAGCGCTTCTTTTCTCCATTTCGCGAAAAGCGATTTCTGCCGCTTTCCCCATGCCGACAATCCCGGCTACATTATGGGTGCCCGCACGCCGCTGTCTCTCCTGCGCACCGCCGTGCAGGAAAGAACGAAGCTTCAATCCCCTTCGGATATACAGAAATCCGACGCCCTTCGGCCCGTTCAGCTTATGCGCACTTGCACTCAGCATATCGATGTGCATTTCTTCCACATTGATCGGTAAATGGCCGAATGCCTGCACCGCATCCGTGTGGAACAAAATACCGTTCTCTTTTGCGACCGCTCCAATTTCCCGAACCGGCTCGATCGTTCCGATCTCATTGTTCGCCATCATAATTGAAATCAGAATCGTGTCCGGCCGAATCGCCGCCTTTACTGCCTCCGGGCTGACAAGACCGTTCTCATCCACATCCAGATAAGTCACCTCACAGCCGTTCTTCTCAAGATATTCCGCCGTATGCAGAACCGCATGATGCTCGATTTTACTCGTAATGATATGATGCCCCTTCGCGGCATAAGCTTCCGCTGTCGCTTTTATCGCCCAGTTATCGGATTCGCTTCCGCCGCCCGTAAAAAAGATTTCTTCCGGCCTTGCACCGATTCCTTCCGCCAGAATCTTTCTCGCTTCCTCTATCGCACCCTTTGCCTTTCCCGCAAAAGTATAAATCGCAGAGGGATTCCCATAATATTCCGTAAAGTACGGTATCATGGCATCCAACACTTCCGGTTCTACCTGCGTTGTCGCCGCATTATCCAAATAGATCAGCCTGCTCATTATATACCTCCCTTCACACTAGATGCTGTACTGGTCCGACAGTTCCGCCTGCCATTCCAGCATATCCGCCAGTGTGATATTGTCTACCACCTGATTGACTGCATCATTGATCTGCTGCCATATCCTGATCGTCACACAACCCTCTTTACGCACGCACTCTTCTTTTTCCGCTCCAACACAGCCGACCGGAGCCAAATCCCCCTCCGTCAGCCGCAAGATCATTCCCACCGTATATTCCGCCGGGTCTTTCTTCAAAAGATAACCGCCCTGCGCGCCCCGGACGCTCCTCACATAGCCCGCCTTATTCAAGGTCGCTATGATCTGCTCCAGATACTTATCCGATATCTGCTGCCTTCTCGCCACATCTTTCAGACAGACCGGCCCGCCCTCGCTATACATCGCCAAATCCAGCATCAAACGAAGCGCATATCTGCCTTTTGTTGAGATTTTCATAATAGACCTCCTGTATACTGCCTTCTGTGTATTGTGAAGATGCGGGAACCGCCTGGACAGCACATGGTTCCCTTGGGGGCACGCTTGCGCTCCGCTAAAAGCAGCAACCGATGCTAGGCTCGTAAAAACCTCGCCAAGCACTGGCGCTTTTACAGAGCCCCCGCGGGAACCATATGCTGTCCAGGTGATGCCCGCATCCTCACAATATTTCTACGCTTTTCCTATCGCCTTAATATGATTTACTGCAATTATCTTATCACAGATATCCTACTTTGTTAATAGGTTATGCGATTTTTTTTATTCTAGCCATGCAGCAAACAAATCCCGGAAAGTTCTTTAACAACTTCCGACGCAATAATAAGACCTGCTGCGGAAGGAACGAACGATACGCTCCCCGGAACAGCACGTCCCTGCATAGATAAATAATTTTTGATGGGTTCTTCTTTAGAATATAAGACTTTTAACTTTTTGACATTTCTTTTCCGCAATTCCCTGCGCATGACTTTTGCCAGCGGGCAGACGGAAGTCTGATAGATATCCGCTATCTCCAACTGCATCGGGTTCAGTTTATTGCCGGTCCCCATACAGCTGATGACCGGCACGCCCGCCTCTTTCGCACGCAGGACCAGCTCGATTTTGGCTGTTACCGTGTCAATGGCATCCACTACATAAGAATACTGCTTAAAATCAAACATATCCGCATTTTCCGGCAGATAAAAGCACCGATGCGTTTCCACTCCGGCATCCGGATTGATGGACAGAATCCGTTCCTTCATCACGTCCACCTTATCCATACCGACGGTATCAAATGTCGCTATGATCTGCCTGTTGATATTCGACATACTGACTTTATCATGATCGATCAAATCCAGGTATCCAATGCCGGCCCGTGCCAGCGCTTCCACCACATGACCGCCAACACCGCCTATTCCAAAAACCGCTACGCGCGACTGACGCAGCCTGTCCATTGCTTCCTGTCCCAGTAAAAGTTCTGTCCGCGAAAATTGCTCCGGCATGATTTCCTCCATTCCTCATACAAACGGATTATAAAATCTGCTTCCATCCCGGAAGGTAATGATAAAAGCGGCAATTACAAAAAGAATAACAAACGCAAGCGTCAGATAATCATTTCTTTTGAACGGTCTTGCAGAATACCATGTGCGTTTCTTATGCTTCCCGAAGCCGCGCAGTTCCATCGCGTTGCTGACGACATCGATTCTGTCCATACTGGAAAAAACGAGCGGGAAAATAATCGACGCCATACTCTTGATCCGGCTTACGAACGGCGCCTTTTTGGACATCTCAATTCCCCTTGCCTCCTGTGCGTGTTTGATCTTTGAGAAATCATCCTGCACATCGGGAATATACCGGAGCGCGATCGCCATAGAGTAACCGACATTATAATGTATCCCCACTTTATTCATGGATGCCGCAAACTCGCTCGGATTGGTCGTCACGATAAACATAAAGACTGCCGGAATGACCGTCAGATACTTTAACATGACATTAAATTCATAAAAAAGCTGTTCCTCCGTCAGCGTATAATGACCGAACAAATGCCATAACGGCGTTTCTGTTCCGTATATTTTCGTTCCCTGTCCGGGAGAAAAGAAAAAAATGGCGATCAGATTGATACACAAAAACAGCATGATGAACTTAAAAACCGTCCCGACCTGCTGCCATTTGGTCTTTGACATCGCAAAAATCACAAGGCTTAACACCAGCATCACGAGCAGCACTCTCGTATCGTAGGAAATCATGCTCGTAACAGACCAGAGCAGAAAAAAGATCAGTTTCGTGACACCGCTCAGCCTGTGAATCCAGGTATCTTTTTCTTCATAGGATAGTACACGCGACATTACGATTCTACCTCCTTTTTCCGGCCATTCTCCCGTTCATAATAAATAAAGCAGTCTACAAAATCAGACGGCTGACCGATACCGCATCCTACCGCCAGGTCATAGAGTGACGTCCTCTTCAAATACGCTTTCTGCGTCAGCACATCGTCCGTCAGAACCTCGCTCGGCTTTTCATCCGCCAGGAGCTGTCCCTCCGCAATGACGAGGGCACGATCCGTATATTCCAGCATCAAGTGCATATCATGCGTTATCATAACAATGGTTATTCCACTGTTTTTGTTAATCTCCTTTAAAAATTCCATGATTTCCGTGTAGTGCCTGTAATCCTGTCCCGCCGTCGGCTCGTCAAGGATAATGATATCGGGATTCATCACCAGAATGGAGGCAATGGTCACACGCTTTTTCTGTCCGTAGCTCAACGCCGATATCGGCCAGTTCCGGAAAGGGTACAATCCGCATATCTTCAACGTTTCATGGACTCTCTTTTCGATTTCCTCCGGCGCCACGCCGCGCACCTGTAGACCGAGCGCCACTTCCTCAAAGATCATCGTCTTACTAATCATCTGGTTCGGGTTCTGCATGACAAGACCGATGCTCTCTCCCCTCTCCTTGATGGAACGGTTCAGAATATCTTCGCCATGCAGGGAAATGCTGCCGCTGTTCGGCATCAGAAAACCGCAGATCAGATTGGACAGCGTGGACTTTCCCGCACCGTTCTTGCCGACGATACTGAGCATTTCTCCCTTATGTATCCGGAAAGAGACATCCCGCAGTACCGGCTTCCCACTGGTATAGGCAAAATCCAGATTTTTCACTTCCAATACGACTTCGTCGTTCTGCTTCCGCTCCGGCACGGTCGTCTGCCGGAACCACTCTCCTACCTGTCCTTTATACTTTTCAAGGCTTCCGCTCTCTTTCATCTTCCGAATATCCGACGGAAGGCTGTCCGCCGCAATCCGGCAGCCCGCATATTTCAGTGCCGTTACATATAAAGGTTCCCGGATGCCTTCTCTTTGCAGAATTTCTTTGGACAGCAGTTCATCCGGTGTCATATCCGCCACAATCTTTCCTTCGCCGACCACAATGATCCGGTCGGCTCCACAGGTCAGTGCATCCTCCAGACGGTGTTCAATGATAACAACTGTTGTTTTTTCTTCTCGATGAATCTGGTCAATCAGTTCAATCGCACGCTTTCCCGTTGCCGGATCCAGATTAGCCAGCGGTTCATCGAACAGAAGGATTTCCACCCGGTCGATCATAACGCCCGCCATGGATACTCTCTGCTTCTGTCCACCAGAAAGCGCTCCCGGCGCATTGCCGAGCACCGACTGCACTTCTACCGTCTCCGCTACTCTGGCTACCCGTTCAAACATCTCCGGCTGCGGAATCATATCATTTTCCAGCGCAAAAGCAATATCTTCCGCAACAGTCAGACCGATGAACTGTCCATCCGTATCCTGAAGCACCGTCCCTACCAGTTTGGATAATCCGAAAATCCCAAGCTTTTCGGGATTCTGACCGGCGATAGAATAACTTCCCGTAATCTCCCCTTTATAGGAAAAAGGAACAAGCCCGTTGATACAATGTGCCAATGTGGACTTGCCAGAGCCGGACGGCCCCACGATCAACACCTTTTCCCCCGGATAAATGGCCAGATTGATATCCTTTATCGTCGGTTCCTTCTGGGAGCGATATTTAAAAGAAAAATTTTTAAATTCAATAATCGGTTCCATGAATCCCCCATGCTTTCTGGTATTTTCCATCCAATCTTCAATCCGTCCCGGAAGAATGCCCATATTTTGGGCATTCTTCCGGGCGAAAAAGATTTGCCCTGCAAATCGTAGAAGTTCTTGGCGTCTCGTCCCATGGCGAGACGTCTTTAGAACTTCTTTTCGCCCTAGTCTTCTTTGCTGAGGCTGGATGATTTACCGCCAATCTTGGAATAACCAATGGCGATCAAAGTACCTAAGATACCGATGATAATGATATTTCCAAGGAATGCCCATGCACCCTGTGCAAAAACTTTGTTTGCAGGCTCCGCATAAATAACAATATCAAGAAGCGGCGCTACAACAATCCATGCTACTGCATTGGCAACAATCTGCACAATATTAAATAAAACAATTTCCTTTGTCGCGAATCCGCCGTCTTTGATCGCAAATTTTGCAGCGAACAGACCGATTACGATACCTACTACTGCTTCCGGGAATACCCAGCTCCACCAAACGCTGCCATAGAAAAGCGCATCACCGAGCGCATGTCCGAGCAGACCCACGATACCGCCTACGATCGGGCCAAATACTGCTGCCAGAAATCCCATCAGCGCCATCCTCGGCTGTAATGCCGTATTCGGAATGAAACCGAGCGGAATCTGCACCTCCGTCAAAGCGACGAACAACGCGGTCCCGATACCGATTGCTACTACTTCTTTAATGCCAAATTTACTTTTCATGCTACTTCTCCTCCTTCATAAATGCCTGCGCATATCTATATGAAGCCCCGATTCCCCTGCGGGCTTTCCCGAAAACCCGTCTGCCCAGGAACCGACAGCCGCATATTCACTATCTTTTGAGCATAGTTCTTCGAACATCATTCTATTGAACACCGTTCTTTAATTTCCGTTCACATATTCTGCAATCGTATCCCATACGATCGGCGATTCCAGCCCCAGACGCCATTCCGCGACACCGGCAATATTATATTTCTTCATAATATTCAGCTTGACCTGAATCGACTCACCGTCTTCCAGCCATACCTGATAATAGCTGTTGCCGGACTGGTATTCCCCGTAATTCTGGCAGGTCGTCTCATCCCAGTTCGTCACAATATTGTGATTCCTGATATATTCCTGTGCCATATCCATACCGACTACCTGACTCGTCACATCGGTTCCGTTCGTTTCCCATATCCTTGTATAAAAGGGAACTGCATTGATGACCTTCTCCGGCGGTACTTCCGCAACGGTATCCGCGATTCCGTCCTCCACAAAATTGATTGAAGCAACGGAGCCTGCCTCTTCGCTGTTACCATGGTGTTCATCATATCCCATGATAATGACATAATCCGCCACCACACCCTGCTCTTTGCGGTGATAATAATTATTATAGCCTTTCGGCACATAATTATCTACTGACAGTACGATCCCGTTCGCACGGCATGGAATGGAAAGTTCCCTGATGAACTCAATGAATCCCTCACCCGCATCGACGCCGATATTCTCGAAGTCAATGTTGATTCCGTCCAGATCATATTCAAGCGCTGTCGCAATCAGATTGTCAATCAAACGGCTCCTGACACTCGTCCTGGATAAAATCTCATACATATCGAGCGTCTCCGTATCCGTGATATTGCTGATCAGCGCCCACACCTCCAGCCCTCTGTCATGCGCGGCGCTCACATACTCTTTCGATGCAAGACTCGTAAAATCACCCTGATTCCCCGTCAGAATGAACCATGTCGGTGAAATCGTATTGACCGCCTGTGTCGTCATAAGCACTTCGTTCAACGTATCGTTCCCGCCCATGCTGTAAATGGCATGCCATGCCAGATTGATCGTATAATCTTTCGAAATGCTTGTATATTCCGGCTCCACATAATCTGTCACCGGCACAGGCTCTTCGCTGTACTTCTCCGACAGCCTTTTATTCTCTACATATCCGATATAGGAATTTTGTGTTTTTACTTTTGTCCAGTTCTCCATTTCCTCCAGAATGATGACGCTGTCGCCTTCTCCCACATCCGTCAGGATATCGCTCTTAATACCGCCCTGATACCTCACCTGCGTGTCTTTGAGAATGTCAGCGACCTGTCTTTCGTTCCATTCCGTATCTACCTGTACATGATATGGTTCTGAAAAGAGCTTATAAGAAAAATTCGTATATTTTTTCACATATTCAGCCGCTACATACAACACATCCCCTTCATACCGCGCGATAACATATCCGGTATCCATTGCGCCGCCGGTACTTACGCTGTATACAGTCGTTCCGATTTCCGTACGGATGATCGAGTCCGGCGTCGTATAGAGCAGAAGATTTTCCAGTTTATCTTCATAAAACCTGTCGTTAAAATATTTATGCACCGTGGCAAAGTCAAAATAGCAGATACCGTCCCATATTTTCGCATATTCCTCGACCTGGGCGTCCTGCATGATGATCGCCACATCATCCTCTTCCAAAAGGCCAAAGTACTCTTCCAGATCAGCCCGTTCCTTTGAATAAGAATACTTGTCTATCAATTTCGTTCCAAACCCTGCTGCCACGACAATCAAAATAAGGACGATCGCGACGAACACCGGAATTAATTTTTTCATCTATCCAGCTCCTTTCTGACCGCCCTTATTATAACAGACTATTCTTTCAGCGTCATTAATATTTTTACTTTTTTTGACTATTTTTGCGAAAAAAAGTGCAGAGAAAGCGGGGACTTCCCCAATAAGAGTATATCCGCAAAATAACAGTCTGACACACTAATAACCATGCCTTTCTCTCAACCTGCGATATTTGAGCCGCAGGCGCAAATTCGCGATTGAAAAATCTCTGATTTTTCAATCTATATGACCGGCTTCCGCTCCAAAAGGATTTTCGTGATGTTATATCATAGCAGACAGCTCCGGCCATTCAATGCTCTTCACGACCTGAAAGAATAATCAAGACATCTCTGACGCGCATAAAAATTTAAAAAATACCTGTATAACCTTTTCAATCCCTGTGAATTATAATTGTGAAAACGAATGAAAAAAATTATTCTACGATCAGGCACATAAGCCTGTAAGACTTCTCATACTATATTCAGAATGATCATTATCCCCTTAGGAATATCCTTGATCCTGAACATGAGAATCAGATTTCCCTGAAATATATTTTAATTTGCGCCTTGCCCCCTTCCCATGCAGATTGTCAGGAGACATCTTTTGTTTATTATATCCACGTTTTGACAAAAAAGCAAGTAATTCCTAAAAATATAAATTTTTTTTAAAGAGTTTTGTCATACTATTGACTTAAATTAATACAGAGTATAAGATACTTTTAGTTTCGATATTTAATGACTTTATCGAAAATCTTCACATAAATTAACAGTATCAGTATCTTATAGTAAGGATGTGATATTATGAAAATCGAAAAAGTAAATGAACATCAGATTCGTTGCACGCTCACAAGGGAAGACCTTGCAGATAGAGAACTCAAGATCAGCGAACTCGCTTACGGCACGGAGAAAGCCAAGAACCTGTTCCGCGACATGATGCAGCAGGCCGCATACGAATGTGGATTCGAAGCGGAAGACATTCCCTTGATGATAGAGGCCATTCCCCTGAATGCGGAATGTATCGTTCTCATTATTACCAAAGTGGAAGACCCGGAAGAGCTTGATACCCGTTTTTCCAAATTTGCGCCTTCCGTGCATCATAACGATACGGATGAGCCGGAAGATATTATGGAAGCCTTTGCAGACAGCGCCGATGAAATGCTGGATATGCTGCGGAAAATGGACCAGCAGAGCCGTTCTTCATCTGTTTCCGAAGCGGGAAACAAAGCTGCGGTTCCGACAGGTGATACCGTATCAATACCGCATACGCCCCGTATGTTCTCATTTACATCTTTATACGATGTTATGAGGTTCGCGCATATTGCCGTGCCTCTCTGTCATGGCGAAAATTCATTATACAAAAAAGAAACCGACGGCTCTTATCTGCTGCTTGTCAATCCTGCTGATTCGGCGGCTGCGGATTTTAACCGCCTTTGTAATGTGCTTTCCGAATACGGAAGTCAGGAACGATTTTCTTCCGCTGTAGAGTCCTATCTGGAAGAACATTGTGAGACGGTCATTAAGGATACGGCAATCCAGTCTCTGGCAAATATTTGACCCTCACCACAATTACAGCACTTTCCTATAAAATCAAAAGCCCGGCGTTATCCGAACAGATGGCCGGGCTTTCTTAATTCTTTAATATAATGTTTTCTGGGCATTGATAACTTTTAATGTTTCGACCGGGTCGATTCCGATCACATCGCAATACCAGATAAATTCATTCACCGGTATAATATTGCATATTTTCAGTTCTTCCAGCGCAGCATCTCTCTCCAGCATTCCTTCCCTGATCTGGTTGCTCTTGAAAGTATCAAATTCCGTAAATCCTGCCAGCCTGTAATAAATATAATTATAGAACGGCGCCGTTCCGTCTCCGATCCGCCAGGTCTCGTCCCTTCCTTCAGCCCGCTCCCAGCCGTATTCTTCCAGAATCACTTTTTCTATTTTTTCCTGCTCCCACGGTATATAATCAAAGAACTGCAGATAGTTCTTGGGCAGAACATAATAGGAAAGATATCCCGAAAAAGTGTCGATAAGGCTTCGATTCAAATAAGCCGGATTTTTCACAAATTCTTTTCCATATGCGCTCATCAGGTTCAGTTTATTTCTGCCCGACAGATCATAATGAATCTCATTCTTTCCGGTTCCTTTGATATTGGCGAACTTGACCTTGAACTGCGTCTCCTCCAGCCTGTTCATTCCGAATAATATGCTGCCTACATTCATCTGTTTTTTCAACAGCTGTGCATAATAGAAAAACTGCTTATCACCTGCCATAAACAACGGAATCGTGAACAGTTCCGGATGCTTTAACCATGCTTTTACATTTAGCTGTACATTTTTTCTTTTTCTGGCAATGTCCGCAGATATCAGTATATGCTCGACACCGAGCTCACTGCACATCCTCTGTATATTACGTCTCGCCAGGTCTGTCACCATTCCCCAGTCATAGGTATAGGCCACCGGCTTCAGGTTCAGTTCTTTTACGGCATAATGAATCATATAACAGCTGTCCCGTCCGCCGCTCAGCGGAATAATACAGTCAAATCTGCTGTCTTTCGAAACATTCCCTTTTATTTCCCGGACAAGCTTTTCTTCGCCCTTATATTCTATTTTCCTGTAACTCTTACATACGGAACAAACGCCCTCTTCGTCATAAGATATCCCGGGAAAAGTTTCCGGAAGCAGACATCTGGTACACCTGCGCATAGACGCTATCTTCTCCGTATCAACGCATAACAGTTTCTCCACCTGTGCGGCTCTGCCGCGGGACATCATCAGCGAATATGTGCCTTTCTTCTCCCGCCCCGACGTGCATATGATCTCTCTGTCGTATGCCGCCTTTTCCGGCTCTTGCCCGGCGCATCCCATATCCGTAATACTGCAGTCACTCAGATTCACGAACCAGGCCTTTCTAAGCGGAATCTGTCTGATCTTAGCCGGTCTGAAATAACGGCGAAGCTCAGACTCCACGATTGCCTGTTCGAGGATATACCTTTCGGATGCGAACAGAATCATATCCCTCGTTTTCGACAATACGATATAAAGCGAACCGACATTCGTATAAAGGATCAGACGGTCGCTCTTTTTATCGGTCAAAGCAATACTCAGACTGCCTTTCAATTCTGTCAGACACTTCTGAAATGCCCTCTGCATGCTGTCTTCTGCCGTATATTTCTGAAGCAGGGCAAGCAATACTTCCGTATCCACTTCATCCTGTCTTTCCATCTCCGGGTGGTTCTTCCATACCGTCTCATCATTGACGATGATCCCATTGTGAATGCAGACATAATCTCCTCTGATGACCGGCTGATTATTATTGGGATTCTGGCTGCTTCCATTCGTCACCATGCGCGCATGTCCCATAACAGTCCGCTTCGTTTCCCGGTCTATGCCGCTCATGATTTCCCGATACTCTCCGGTGCGTATCAGTTCTTTTGCACGCACGCATCTTTTGTGGACCCGAATATCGGTATCTGTGATCGTACATATACCGGATGCCTCTTTGCCCCGCGATTCCGACAAGAGAAAAAGTTTCTCGATTCCCTTATGCAATTCCCCGGCCGTTATCGCCGCGTTCTTTCCCGCTATCAATCCAAATATTCCGCACATAGCCAGTCTCCCCTCATTCGTTATCCAAATTATCCAGACGCAGCCGGCTGATCTGGGATAATATGATTCCCAGAAATACGGTCTGTATGCCGCCCATACACAGAATCGCTGAAAGGACCGGTATGCCGAGCCCTTCAAGGACTGCCAGCGCAACTCCATAGACCACCCCTACTGCGATGAAAAAAATACCGATACTTCCGAATACCTCCGCGGGCCGGAACAACAGAATGATATCCATGATCAGCATCAGCGTCCTCATTCCGTCTTTCAGAGGCCGTACCGTACTTTTTCCCGTCCTGCTCCTGACCTCTATCGTAATTTCCCCGCCCGCATAATTTCCGGCCTCCTGCATGATAAAGGACGATATCGTGGATGCACCGAATCGTTTAGGCAGCAAAGTAACATATTTTAACAGAACTTCTCTTTTGAAAGCCCGCATGCCGGAATTGAAATCCTGCATTGGCTCTCTCGCCAGAAGGTTCACGATCTTTTTCAAGATAAATTTGCCAAACACCCTGTTTTTGACCTGATAGGATGTGCTGCTGCGCACACCGATACAATAGTCCAGATTTTCCTCTTTCATCTTCTTTACAACACGAATCAGGTCCTCCGGCCTGTGCTGCCCGTCTGCATCATACCAGATTATAAGCCCCCCCCTCGCGTTTTTTACGCCCGTTACGATTGCGGAACCGTAACCTCTGTTGACCCTGTGTGAAATACACCGTATATGCTCATTCTCCATTTTCCGGACGATGCTCTCCGTGTCATCACTGGAGCCGTCATTGATGACAAGAACTTCATATTCGAATCCGCAGGTGGAAAGCTCCTCTGATAATTCGCGCAGCGTATCCCCGATCGCCTGTGCCTCATTGTATGCCGGAATAATTATACTGACCATACTGATAACCTCTTCTTCACTCATTTTAATAGAACAATCCGCATTTACGATTGATATTTTTTTTGATCAATCTGCCATAGATACAATGCGATACAGCGGTCGCCGCCGCTGCGCCCATCGTGCCGCACAGCAGTATGAAACATAGATTCATCACAAAATTGGAGAACACCGTAATGACATTGATTCCCGATTCGATAATGGGAAGCCCCAATTGTGAAAAAATATTTCCATAGACAATATTTCTTCCATTTGCCGCCATCGCAGCACAGATTACAATTAAATACTTTGTCCCTTCGAAATATTCCCTGCCAAGGACCAGACAGACAACACAGTAAAATCCAGTGACCGCCATCATCAGAAATGGACTTAACCACTTAAAGCATTTTTTAAGCCCTTTATCAAGCGCCGTGAACTCTTCTTCAAGCCTTTGGCCGGCGTGGGCTTCCGTAAGTTTCGGGTTAATGCTCCGCCTGATGACGATATAAATCTGGTAGAATCCTTCGGCGAACAATATGGCAAAAGAATAAATCCCGATAACCGAATCATTTTTCACCAAAAATCCCAGACAGATAATATCCACCTTCGTATTCAATTCAACGACCATATTCGCAGGCAGTATCTTCGTCCCGAACCTGATATGCGCCAGCAGATATTCCCGATTCACTTTTCCGCCGAGCATCCGTATCCCATGCAGATAGATCAGCATGATAAGCAGCAGGAGTGCTTCCGCGAACGTAAAGGAACACGTCAGGAACCGGCCTTCCACTTTCAGCAGACCCATTACCAGAATCGCAGCCGCGATAAAAAAATACCGCAGCGATTGAAAGACCGCATATGCTTTCATCCGGGACAGGCCATTCAGGTAATTTAATAAGATTTTATTGAAGGAAAAAAAGGGCAGTCCCAGCAGGATCAACCTGATATCCGCATAAAATAATGCCGTATGGTCCATGCAGAAGTAAAGAATGCCCTCTGCCAGAAATACGGCCAGAACAGAAATGATACATCCGCCCAGCATGGCTGAAGCCGCCTGTTCTTTACATTCTCTTTCATTCTTTTTCGTTTCAGGAATTTTTTGCAGAACGGACATATGGAGTCCCCAGACAGCCACCTGCGAAAGAACACAATACCACGCATATGCTTTATTGAATCTTCCCAGTATCGAAGCATCATAAAAAAAGATGATCAGGCAGTTGAACAGAAAGCCGCTTGCCGACATAATGACCAGACTGCCGTAATTCCAGAAAATACCGCCCAAAAACTCTTTTTCTTCTTTCTTCTTTCCCAAGTCCGTCACGCGAATACCCATGCCTTTCTCTCACGCCGCGGTCAATCCCTTTTCCGCAAAACAAGATATTGTATATCACCGGTCGGAACATATATATGCAGTTTCCTAAGAACCGGTCCTTCAAACAGCCGAATGACCGGCGCCGGAATCTTAAGATTGCTCACACGGTTAAATTTATACAATATAAAACCTGCATTAGCAAATTTTCCCTTGCTCTTCCACGCTATCATATCCATATCCAGTCTGTCAGCCAGTTCCCTGAAAGCCTTTTTGGTAAAGAAGGAAATATGCTCCGGCGGCGTCATAAAGGGCCATTTCCCCTTTGTTATCTTTGCAAACGGCGCGCCAATATTCGGTGTGGAGATGAAAAGATACCCCTGAGGTTTCAGCTTATCCTTCAACCACTCAGCCGTCTTGTCCGGGTCCGGCAAATGCTCTATCACATCCCACATACAAACAGCATCATATTTTATGGTACGGCTTTCAAACTCTTTCATCTCAAAAAGATGTCTGCCGGTATGAGGAAATCTCTTCCGCCCTATTTCTATTGCGTCGGCGGAAACATCATATCCCACGGCATAATAAGTATGGCTGATATAATCCACGAAATCGCCCGTCGCACAGCCCGCGTCGAGAACACGGCTGCGGGCCGGAACATATTTCATGAGCATCTTTTTTCTTCTTCCATACTCTTTTTCCAGCGCCGCTGTATCCTTGTATTTGTTATTGACAAAATAATTTTTCCCATAGTCAAATGGCGCGTCATCTTCCGAATCCGTCATCTGGACGAATCCGCATTTGGTGCACTCCGAAAGCGCACATCCTCTCACGCGATACTTATCATGCGATTCACTGCCGCATATTTTACACGTTACCTTTTTCTTCATCAGCCTTCTCCATACGGTCCTTCGTTCCGGTACATACCGCGATTCCTTCGGCGGCCAGCCATACTGCGCCGGGCATGATCTGCACGATCGTTCTCCTCGCGGAATCGCCATAACCGAGATGAATCAAAAAACCATCCCGGAATAAGACCATTGCAAAGATTAAAATGAGATATCCAAAAATACTGACAAAGGCAAATTTATTGATCCTTTCTTTCGCCATTGCCAGAACCGGTATGAGTATGATCAGGAATATCCAGAACGCCGCCGCATTCGTTTCATTATCAGCGCTGTTCGAGAAATGTGCCAGATAGATTGAAATCATTCTGCTCGCCATATCCCTTTGCAGAAATACCGCCGCAAATACCAGGCCAGAACACAGCACAAGTACCGCCAGTTCAAAATAATATTTTCGCACAAAGTCCATGAACTTTCCTTTGACGTTCATGAGCAGAGAGACCGCACTCATCGCCGCCACTCCCAGAATGCAGATGATTCCTTTGGCGGGAGTCCAGAAATAAATGTCTCCCTCATTTCCAACAAAAATGAACTGTGCAATGTGCCAGACGGCCGCTATGCACGCGGTTATGATATTTACATTTCTGACCTGCAAAGATATCCGGGTAAAGATCAGCGCCGCCGTCAGAATCAATACGACATATATCGTTCCCTCGACTCTTGTGAGCAGGATGATGCTGCCCGATATGACTGCCGCATATCCCCAGAAGGGAATATCGATTTGTTCTTTTAATACAATGAACATGACCAGCATCGTCGTATATACCGCCACCGGACCATGTGCCATCACATAAAAACAACTCAGCAGATAATCGCCATTCGTTAATAATAAGAGAGCTCCCAGCATCAGCGTCAGCATCGCCGCCGTATTGACTCTTTTATTGTCCGCATAATATAATCCCGCACCCATCATGCCGATTCCGCTGACTGCCATCAATGGATAAAAAGCATACAAAAGATCACATTTGACCATATACCCCAAAGACAGGACAACAGGCTCCAGCATCCCATAAGGAGCCGCCTCCGCCAGAATATCCCGCAAAGTCCCATATTTCGCCAGCCGGTATGCCAGACCGACTTTGTCATAGGAATCGCTTGACGTATGGCATATCTTTGAACAGACAAAAAATACGATCACGGCAAACGCCGTCATCATAAAATATGCCGCCCTGATCCAATCTATCTTTTGATACTCTGCCCTGAAGCGAAAGCCTACAGCCGCCAGCGTAAGGACGCTCAGCGCTCCCATCGTATAAAGGTTACAGGGAATCCCGGCCAGAATGAGAACCGTTCCGAAAATACACCACATCGCGGCTCCCACAGGCATGCTCATGAACATGGCCAACTCCAGGTATTTTCCGCCCCAGAAGGGCAGTGTGATTCCCATCCCGATGACGAACAACAGCAGCATACACAAAATCTGCTTACTGTTTTTATGCGGAACCGCTTCCGCCATCTCTCCAAGTGCACTGTAAGAAATCGATACTGCATCCCGTTCTTCACCGGAACTTTCCGATGCGGCCACGGTCTGCCGCTTTGCTTCTCCGCTGTCTGCACGCACATGGTCAAAGATCATTTCTTCGGAACAGCATATGTAGTGACCGTCATATTTGACAAGATATATATTTTCCGTATTTTTCCAGTAAGCGTCGATAACATACATGCAGTTTTCATCAGTAAACGCCGGGAAGCTGGATATTTCGTCATAAATGTCCTGTGTTATTTCCGCTTTTTTTCCATATTCGACCCGTTTGGGCGGTATGGCTTCCCGAAAAACATAAGCGCTCTCAAAATCTGCTGCGTTCTCGGCTATCATCAGTTTTTTATCCGCCAGATAATATTCCACAAACACCCATTTTACCATATCAGACGAACTGTTCTGCGCAAGATATACGCCTGTTACGTTTTCCTTGGGCCGCAGTTCAGCCCTTATATCGGAATGTCCCTGAAATAATAACAGAACGCCGAGAAAAAACGCGGTCAGGATACTGCCATAAATACACACATTTTTTCTCGCCGCATAATTTTGCTTTACAAACATTGTAACAATGAAAAATATTCCGCCGGCAAGAAGAACCCCGAAAATGGTAAAATGATAAAAAACCCTGTCATAAATCGCTCTTGTCGGATTGGAGATATGTTCGCACACAAACGCAAAACATATACATCCTGCTAAAACGACTGCCAGGAAAATCCCCAGCCGACACAACTGTTTCTTCATGAAAACGTTCCTCCATCAACCGGAATATCTCTCTGCTTCCGCAATTACAATGCCGCAATCTGTGCCATCAAGTCATCGATATTCATGCCATGCACCATAGCCGCCTCTTCCAGAGACTCTCCCTGTGCGGAAGGACATCCGAGACAATGCATTCCTGCATTCATCAGGATTGGCGCCACATCCGGGTTCGTTCTTAAAATTTCACCGATTGTCATATCCTTTGTAATTTCTGCCATGATTCATACCTCCGATTTTTCTTTGATTTCTTTATCATTCACACAGTATCAGTTTTACCCGCTGCGCTCGTTTTATGCTTATACAGTATAAGCTGAAAACAGAATTACTGCAAGTCCTGTTTTACCTTATGTCTCACTCCAGGCCAGGGTTTTCAGATAAGTGGCAAGGCTCAGCAGCGCAAAACAGGAAATGCTGAACTCTTTATAGGTGAACCAGTAATGCTCATAGGAATGGTCTGCCATAACAAACGTCCAGCCAACCGGAAGGAGCGACGCCGCGAGCAAAAAGAGAAGCAATGCCGCATTCCGGCGCACCATGTGAACCGTAAGCTTCCGAAACTGAAAAAGAAAATACCCCGCCATAATCAGAAATATGAGCAAAAACGGCCATTTCAAAAATACGCTTATATTTCTGGCGAGCGCATCCAGACGGCTGAATCCTGCTTTATCCGGGCCGCCTGAGGATGTGCGGACCAATGCCTGGTTCAACGCATCCGCGAACATATTTCCCTTCATAAGAATGCTGCCTGCCAGCCATTTACCGCCCCACATACCGCCATAACCGAATCCCCACAGCAGCATCTTCTGCAAAAGCGGTCTGATCCTGTCAATTTTAACAGCATCCCTGTTCAGGATGAGATACAGGACAAGCAATATTCCGAAGGACGCAAGCGGATAAGTGAGAAAATCCAGATATGCGGTCAGAATACCGGTCACAAAGAACAGGTAATTTATTCCGCTTTCCGCCGCCTTCCCTTTCCATGTGAGCCACAGCAGACAAATTGCCGAAAGCAGAATGATATAGTAAACGGAAGAGAACTGCAAGGACACTGCCGCCGTCAGCGGATTGATCACAAATACCGTCAGCAGAAACGCCGGTACATACCGCTCCATGCGAACCCTGCATAACAACTTTATGACGAGGAACAGCAGAATGTTCTGTAAGAAAAAATTCAGGATTCGGATATCCGCATAATCAAAAAATAAAAGCAGAAGCTTCAAAGGCACCAGATACCCATGCCAGTAACGCCCATAGGGAACCTCGAAATACTCATATGCAGAAACTTCATTTGCGTAATTGGTCAGGGCAAGTTCCGGCGAAAGCTGTACACAGTCAGGGTGGTAATTGTTCACCGCCTTATTTATCGTTCCTTCCGCCCCGTCATAAATGGCAGCGCCCAGCATAATGCTGTCAGTGTAATTATCCAACTGCATATATTTGTATCCGTTCACCATCTGCGGATAAATGCCCTCATAATTGAAGATTTCACTGGAGCGGGCCACATTTGCCTTCATGTTCCCAACCGGCAGCGCATAGACCGCAATGAGCAGCAGCATGCCGACGACGATTGCAACGCCCAGACTGCCTATATATTTTATGATGGACGGTATTTTCATTTTTATATCCATGCTCCCTTCTCAATTCGAGTCGTTAACTCTGATCACCTTATTCTTCTTCTCATACTGCTCCGGAATGACAAATTCCCATTCGGTATTCCCTTCGGCATCCTCGCTGATCTTCGTAAATCCCTGCAGGTCATAAAAATCTTTTACCATTCCGTTTTTGGCCGTCGGATAATAATAGCCCATCAGACGGCAGATTCCTTTTTCCCGGCATCTTGAGACCAGTTCATCCATCATGGCAGACTCCATATCCCTTTTCAGAACACGACAACTCATAAGCCATAAATCGATATGGAATAATGCACCATCTTCCGCATCCTTGTGCCCGAATACGACGGAGACCACACCGTTATCGCCAAATTTATCTTTTAATTTCCCATATAATGTGATATAGGACGGGTCATTGGCAAACCCTTCTATTTCTGTCTGAGAACACCGTTTCGTCGTCAGGTTGAACTGATTGCTCTTATTGGTCAGCTGGGCGATGCGTGCCATATAAACAGGCTCAAACGGCTTTATCTGCGCATCCATATCCAAAGACAGCAGATAGTCCGCATAGTTCGTATAACCCGCCTCCTGCTTTCTGCGCTCCACATTCGCCTTATACATCTCATTCCGCTGCAGGTCATCGGCAGAAAGGCTTGTCACTTCAAAATACCCCGCTCTGTCAATCGTCGTAATGAACTTAACGACATCCTCGACTTCCGGCACCTTTACATCGGGTATCTGAGATTCTACGATATGGCGTTCCGCCGGATTATCATCGACGAAAACAAGGCTGTCCGTGCCGATATTCAATTCCTGCGCAATTTCCATGATATTCTGGTCTTTATTCGCCCAATTCGCTTTGATCACAAGAAAATCTTCCGGTTTCAGAACGCTGTCCGGACGGTTCAGACCTGCCAGGGCATTTTCTTCGTCGTTTTTGGAATCGATCGTCAAAAGAATGCCCAGTTCCTTATGGGCCTTCAGATATTCCTGAAATTCACTGTACAGCTGCCCCATCGAAGTTTCCTGACCGATTTCGATATTGTCCGCACCGTCATCCCCTACGACGCCTCCCCATAATGTATTATCAAGATCCAGCACGAATGCTTTCTGATTTTTTCCATAAACGGACTTGATGATATTGGCCAGATTATAGGCAAGTTCCGGTATTGCCTGTACTGAACAGGCATATTTATACATATGCCAGTAGAACGGGTCGGCCCATTTCTGAACGCCGTAACAGGAAGCCATATAATTGATATCATTGATAAAAAAGTTTTTATGCGCTCTCGCATATGCCGCAAATTTCTCATTCAGCCGGTTAATAAAATTGAGGCGTCCATGCGGCTCCGCAAAATCAGCGTTCCCCAAAAGACGGTAATAGGGCGGTTCAAAATTATTCTGAATGACCGGGCACTGATAAACATCCGCAATTTTATTCCACATCTGTTCAAAGGGAGCATAAACCTTTTCCACCAGTTCCGCAATCTCTTCTTCCGAATCCCTTATCACCGGAAAATCTTTGATATTTCTGGAACTCGTATGGATAAAAATGATATCCGGACCAAACGCCGTAAGTTCCGGATTATCGAACATCACATCCTGCCAGTACTGATTATATTCCGATTCATAGAAGACCGGCTCGATTCCGGCATTTAACAGAAACAATTCCAGCATTTCCTTCAAGTCATGCGTTGTCGAACCGCCCAGAACCGCTATGCGCTTACTGATCCGGCGCTGCCCTTCCTGCCCGAGAAGGCTCTTTTTGATCGATTTTCTTTTTTTTAAAATATATTCCGCCTGAAAAGGATATTCCAATTCTTTCACAGATTTTCTCCTGCCTCTCAATTTCTGCATGGCCTGTTTCATATGGCCTGTTTCAAAAATTACTATATTTTATCATAATGTCCCGGTTTTGTAAAATATACACCTATAGGCTCCGGCTTCAGACAGTTCGGATACGGCAGTAGTAAATCTCCCGAAATATAAGGATTTGCCACCATTAAATTTTTCTTTTCCCAACGATTATGTCTGCAATGAACAATCACTTTTCCGAACAGCTTTCTGAATAGTGATTCCGCATCTGTAAAATACATGCAAATTTCACAAAAATTTACTTGAAAATTTACAGTTTGTATGCAAAAAAGTACACTCGCCGACTTGACGTATCTTCCGTTCTTAACATATAATAACTTTACAGGATAAGCATATTTTCAGGCATATTTCCCCATAAAAATATGCTGAATATATCAAACAAAATAATAAAAACAGGAGGCTATTTCAAAATGAGACCAGAATGGAAAGATTTTGTAGGCGGCAAATGGGAGAATGAAGTAAATGTACGCGACTTCATTCAGAAGAACTATCATCTCTATGAAGGCGACGAGTCCTTCTTAGCTGCTCCTACACAGAACACAAAAGATTTGTGGGCACAGGTTCTTGATCTGCAGAAGCAGGAGCGTGAAGCAGGCGGTGTATTGGATATGGATACGAAAGTTATCTCTACCATTACTTCACATGGTCCTGGATATCTGGACAAGAGCAAAGAGAAAATTGTTGGTTTCCAGACAGACAAACCTTTCAAACGTTCCTTACAGCCTTACGGCGGTATCAGAATGGCTGAGAAAGCTTGCTCCGATAACGGATATGAAGTTGATCCTGAGATCAGCGAATTCTTCTCAACACACAGAAAAACACACAATGCAGGCTGCTTTGACGCTTACAACGCTGAAATGAGAGCATGCCGTTCTTCCCATATCATCACAGGTCTTCCGGATGCGTATGGACGTGGACGTATCATCGGTGACTACAGACGTGTCGCTCTGTATGGTATCGATTACCTGATCGAAGACAAACAGGCTCAGAAAGATTCTACAGGCCGTGTTATGACAGATGACATTATCCGTCTTCGTGAAGAACTCTCCGAGCAGATGGTAGCTCTGAAGCTGATGAAAGAAATGGCTGCTTCTTATGGCTGTGACATTTCCAAACCTGCTACCAACGTGCAGGAAGCAATTCAGGCAACTTACTTCGGTTATCTGTGTGCCGTTAAAGAGCAGAACGGCGCTGCTATGTCTCTTGGACGTACTTCTACATTCCTTGACTGCTATGCAGAAAGAGACTTGGCTAATGGAACCTTTACAGAAGAAGAAATTCAGGAATTTGTTGACCACTTCATCATGAAGCTGCGTCTGATCAAATTTGCGCGTACACCTGAATACAACCAGATTTTCGCAGGCGATCCGGTATGGGTAACAGAATCCCTCGGCGGTGTTGGTGTTGACGGACGTCCGTTAGTAAGCAAGATGAGCTTCCGTTATCTGCACACATTGACGAACTTAGGACCTTCTCCGGAGCCGAACTTAACAGTTCTCTGGTCTACAAGACTTCCTGAGAACTGGAAGAAATACTGTGCGAAGATGTCCATCCAGACTTCTTCCATCCAGTATGAGAACGACGACCTGATGAGAGTAACACACGGTGATGATTACGGTATCGCATGTTGCGTATCTTCCATGGTTATCGGTAAAGAAATGCAGTTCTTCGGCGCTCGTGCAAACCTTGCAAAATGTCTGCTCTACGCGTTGAACGGCGGTGTTGATGAAGTTACCAAGAAACAGGTCGGACCGAAATATCGTCCCGTTGTTGGCGATGTTCTCGACTTTGATGATGTATACAGCAAATTCATGGATATGATGGAGTGGCAGGCAGATGTATATGTAAACACATTGAACATCATCCACTATATGCACGATAAATACTGCTATGAAAGAGCAGAGATGGCTCTTCATGACAGAGACGTTAAGCGTTACTTCGCTACGGGTGTTGCTGGTCTGTCTATCGTTGCTGACTCTTTATCAGCAATCAAATATGCCAAGGTTGAGCCGATCAGAGATGAAGACGGCATCATCGTTGACTTTAAGACAACAGGTGACTTCCCGAAATATGGTAATGATGACGACCGCGTTGATATGATCGCACAGGAAGTTGTTCACAGATTCATGACAGCGATTAGAAGACATCATACCTACCGCAATGGTATTCCGACAACCTCTATCCTTACGATTACTTCCAACGTAACGTATGGTAAGGCTACCGGTAATACACCTGACGGACGTAGAAAAGGACAGCCGTTTGCACCTGGCGCTAACCCGATGCACGGACGTGATACTCACGGTGCAGTAGCTTCCCTTTCTTCCGTATCCAAGCTTCCGTTCAAAGATGCACAGGATGGTATTTCCAACACATTTACCATTATCCCTGGCGCACTTGGAAAAGAAGATCAGGTATTTGCAGGAGATATCGAGGTAGATTTGAACAAATAATATGCCGAAGAGAAATTCTAAGGCTGCTGAATGACGCAGCCTAAGAATTTCTACGATTTGCGTAGCAAATCTTCTTCGGCAGAAAGAATCGCTTTCGCGATTCTTCCAGCAAAACGAAATGAACAAAAAGTAAGGTGGATGTTATGGACGATAAGCAAATGATTGAAGATTTTGTTAAAATGTTGGATTCCGGTATGGCACAGGGCGTTGGCCATGTGAATGTCAATGTTGACGAAGAGTCCAATAATTCCAAAGAAGTACAGACGATGGGTTGTACGGATTGCTCCAGAACCCCGTTGGCATGCAGTGTACCGACTTTGGAGCAGGGGTTGGATGACTTCCACTAAACACAAATACAAAATATCAAGGAGGCAACAGCTATGGCAGAAAATACAGCTCAGGTAGATAACCTGGTATCTTTATTAGATGGTTATGCAACAAAGGGTGGTCATCACCTCAATGTCAACGTATTAAACAGAGATACTTTACTGGATGCTCAGAAACATCCTGAGAACTATCCTCAGTTGACAATCCGTGTTTCCGGATACGCAGTTAATTTCATCAAATTAACACCGGAACAGCAGGCTGATGTTATTTCCCGTACTTTCCATGAGAGCATTTAATCTCTGGAAACCGGATAAAACATGAGCCACCATGCAGAGCCCTGAAATTTCAGGGCTCTGTTTAATTCTATACAAAAGGCTGGTTTTTTTAACCAACAAAGGTTATACTATATCTATCCATAGATATAGTAATCAAAAACTTTGCAGAAATCTAAAATAAAAATTTCAGAATGAAAATTTTGTTCTGAAATAGAAGGAAGGCGTTATTATGCAGGGAAGAATACACTCTTTAGAAAGTTTTGGAACCGTAGACGGCCCCGGTGTCAGATTCGTTGTTTTTGTGCAAGGTTGTCCGATGAGATGCGCGTATTGCCACAATCCCGATACCTGGGATATGAATGGCGGTACTTTGATGGAACCTGCCTACATTATCGAGCAATATGAGCGAAACATCAGTTTCTATAATGGCGGCGGTATTACCGTAACAGGCGGAGAGCCACTGATGCAGGTCGATTTCCTGCTCGACCTCTTTACACTCGCCAAAAAGAAAAATATCCATACCTGTATTGATTCCTCCGGTATTGCTTATAAACCGAATGCCAATCCGGAATGGCTCGCTAAACTGGATAAACTGATGACGCTGACAGACCTTGTTATGCTGGATATCAAACATATCGACCCTGAAAAGCACAAAGAACTGACTTCTCAGCCGAATGAAGGCATCCTCGCTTTTGCCAGATATCTGAATGAGAAAAACGTAGATATGTGGATTCGCCACGTCATCGTACCGGGTCTTACCGATGATGATAAATACTTATATCAACTCGGCTACTTTATCGGCGAATTTAAGAATTTGAAAGCATTAGATGCACTCCCCTATCATACAATGGGAGAAAGCAAATATGAAAAGCTGGGCATGGAATACAAATTGAAGGGTGTTCCCGCCATGGAGAAAAAGGAGCTTCTTGAGAAAAAAGAAGTCATCCTTCAGGGCATCCGCAAACGCCGTGAGGAACTGGCTGGACAGACCGAACAGGCTTAAATTTCCGCTTTGAAATTTTTTGTACATCTCCATGAAGATGTACTTGTATAATCTCGGCTTTACGATTATAATGATAGTTGATAATTTTATATCACAATGTTTTGGTTGATAAAAGGAGGATAATGACTATGGCTTATGTAATTGGTGATGCTTGTGTAGCTTGCGGCGCTTGTGAAGCACAGTGCCCGGTAGGCGCTATCAGCATGGGAGACGGCAAATTTGAAATTGACGCTGACAAGTGTATCGATTGCGGTTCTTGTGCAGGAACCTGCCCGACCGGCGCTATTTCTCAAAGTTAATTTGAGAAGAACTTCTAAGGCTCGCGCCATAGACGCTTCGCTAAGAAGTTCTACGATTTGCCTTCGGCAAATCTTTCTCACATGGGAGAATGCCCAAATACGGGCATTCTCCATATTAAAAACACCGAAAATCCAATATTAATGTTTCAGGAATTTGTTTTTCTTTCTCTCTCTTTTGGGCTTTGGCAGCTTCTCCTTGAGCTTATAATGCTGCCGCAACATTTCATCGACTTTCCGGTAATGTTCTTCTTCTTTTTTCCAGTGTTCTTCTTCCCGTTCTTCTCTTGCGCGGAACTGATAATCCAGTTCTTTCAAAATGCTCTCCTTTATTTCCGTAAACAGTTCTTTATTGGCATTTTTGACCGTCTCCACCATCATATGCTGAAGCAGATACTGTAATCGATTTGCTTTTTCTTCCCTGCTTGCTTCTTCCGATAAGGAAACAATGTACTTTTGTTTTCTGCCGATGATATAATCCATCGCCTTTTCCTCCGCGGTCAGTTCCTCTGCGGAAAGCCCGGCTCCCTCTTCCGATTTGTCCGTCACATTCATTTCACCATTTTCCTTTTGCAAAATTGTTTTGATCGCTTTAAGCTGCAGTCCCTGCTCCTTCAGCATTTTAATTTCTTTGAACTGTCTGACATCCTCCATTGTATAATAGCGGTGTCCCATATCGTTTCTCTTGATCGGGAGCTGCAGTTCCTCTTCCCAATACCGCAGAACGTGACTCTCCACCTGAACCTGTTTTGCTGCCTCTGAAATCAATAATGTCTCCTGTTTCATTTCTCTTCCCCTTTCTGCCATATAAGCGCGAAAAGACAAGCCTGACCAGGCTTGTCTCTTTCGTAAAGGGAATGAAGATTTTCCATGGCGGCAAAGAACGCCGCCTGAAAAATCCATGTCATTCCCGATTTTATCGCTGCAGATTTCCAAATTTGGTAAAATCCGGCAGCCACACCAGTTCTACCGTACCGATAGGACCATTTCTCTGCTTCGCTATAATAATTTCCGAAATATTCTTTCTCTCCGTATCTTTATTGTAATAATCATCGCGGTAAATAAACATCACCACATCGGCATCCTGTTCGATTGCCCCTGATTCACGCAAATCCGAAAGCATCGGTCTGTGGTCCGGCCTCTGTTCCACCGCACGGCTTAGCTGTGATAAGGCCATGACCGGAACATTCAGCTCTCTGGCCAACGCTTTCAAAGACCGGGAAATATCGGATATTTCCTGCTGTCTGGAATCGGTACTGCGGCCGCTCCCCGTCATCAACTGCAGGTAATCAATAATGATCATATCCAGATGATGTTCCAGCTTATATTTACGGCACTTGGAGCGAAGCTCCGAAATGCTGATACCGGGTGTATCATCGATGATCAGATTCGACTTGCCGATCACGCCCGCACTTTCAATTAACTTCTCCCATTCATCATCCGACAGATTTCCTGTCCGCAAATGCTGGGAATCCACTTTGGACTCCATCGAAAAAAGTCTGTTTACAAGCTGTTCTTTGGACATTTCCAGACTGAAAATTGCCACCGTCTGGTTCTGCCTGAATGCGACGTATTCCGCTATATTCAGGACAAAAGCAGTCTTCCCCATAGACGGCCTCGCCGCGATCAAAATCAGGTCCGAAGGCTGCATCCCGGCAGTCTTATAATCCAAATCGATAAAGCCTGTCGCGACACCCGTCACATTACCTTTATTATGAGAGGCCTTTTCAATTCTGTCCATTGCGTTCATGACGACCTGCCTGATCGGCACAAAATCTTCCATATTCCTGCGTTGTACCAGGTCAAATATTCTTTTCTCCGTATCTTCCAGAATCACTTCCAGACTTTCCTTGCCGACATAACAGGTATTGGCTATTTCTTCATTTAATTTGATCAAACGACGGAGCGTAGATTTTTCCGCTACGATATTGGCATAATACTTTATGTTGGCGGAAGTCGGCACCGCTGTGATCAAATCCCTGACAAATTCCAGACTGCTGACTTCAGGCGGCACATCTTTCTCCTTCAGCCTGTCCTGCAGCGTCACCAAATCGACTGGTTTCCCTTCATCATTGAGTTCCACCATCGTCTCAAAAAGGATGCCATACTGCTTACTGTAAAAATCATCTCCCGTAATAATTTCCGAAGCAACGACAATCGCTTCCCGGTCCATGATCATCGAACCGATGACTGACTGTTCCGCTTCGATACTGTGCGGCAATATTCTTTTCAGTAATGCCTCTTCCATCTGTGGCATTTCAGTTCCCATCCCTTTTTCTATCATAACCTTTAAGTTCTATCCTGTCCCTGACTTCCATCTTTACTGCTTTTCCCATACTTCGATATACCTCCCGATAAGGAATGGCCCCAGCCTTTCCACCCTCTTATAATTTTCCGGCAGAATCTTTCTCCAATCCAAAAAGTGGGTCGTCGGGCCAAATGCCTTTTCCGGAACAGTGTCAACCACAAAATGCTTGACATCATTCCGTAACGCTGCCACATGATAGATTTCTGCCCAGTCAGATTCTGTTCCGCCATGCATAAAATTCAGTGTGATCAGATAATCAACTGGCCTTTCCGTAAGGTCTCCAAAACTTCCTGTTTCAAAACGAATCTCTCCACGGTTCAACTCACGCGCAGCCATTACCACCTCTTCCTGCAAGTCCAAACCAATTCTTTTATCTGCTTTGATATGCTGCAGAATTTCACCTAATCCACATCCAATATCCACTACCGTCCCACAGCTGCGCGAATTTATACAGCGAACGCAGGCCTGTGCATATTCTTTCCATTCATACGGATTGAGATGCCATGTATCAAAATGGTACTTTTCGATCAGAGTCCTGTATTTTACTTTCTTCAGACCTCCTCTGACTACATTTTTAAAGCCCACTTCCTTCATTTTCCGCATGACTTTCTTCCATATCCGTTCTTTATCTTCAGTGAATATAGCCATCTCTAACTGCTCCTGACGTCTATGCCATAATGCGCAATATTTTATTCTTCAACTACTTTTACTCTCAGCCTGCCAGTTACCTTTGTGTGAAGTTTTACACCAACTTCATAAACGCCCAGAGACTTGATCGCCTCTGGAAGCTGAATCTTCTTCTTATCCAGTTCCAGTCCACACTGTTTTTTTGCTTCTTCTGCAATTTCTTTAGAAGAAATGGAGCCGAATGTCCTGCCGCCCTCGCCGGATTTCATCTTCACAACAACTTCTTTCGTCTCCAACACTTTTGCCAGTTCCTGTGCCGCTTCCAACTGTTCCTTTGCAATCTTGTCCGCATTTGCTTTCTGCAGTTTCAAATCGTTCATATTCTTAGAATTCGCCTCTGCCCCCAACTTTTTCGGCAGCACAAAATTCCTTGCATAACCGTCGCTGACCTCTACTATTTCACCTTTTTTCCCCAGAGATTTCACATCCTGTAATAAAATAATTTTCATATTCGCTCCCATCTGTCTGCTTTAGCAGGCACTCAAATTTAATCGTTGAAAATGCTTTTCTTTCAACCTTCCCATAGAAGTTCTTTTCACCCCTAACTGAGTTCTCCTTCTTCTATCATCGTATCCAGTGTTCTCTTGATGATTGCAATACCATCCGATATATCGCATTCTAACTGGCAGCCTGCCACGTTCATATGACCGCCGCCGCCCATTCTTTCCATGACCACCTGTACATTCGCTTCATCGATCGAACGCGCCGAAATATAAATCTTTCCATTATATTCCGTCAGCACGAAACTCGCCTTGATTCCCTTAATATTCAAAAGTTCATTGGCTGCCTGTGCGCCTACGACGGTAGGACTCTGCACATGTTCTCCACGACATATCGTGATCGCATAGGACTTCCTGTAAATTTCTGCCTGACTGACCGCATCCGCTTTGGTCTTATACTCGATAGCATCATCGCGGAACAATTTACGAACGCGCGTCACATCCGCGCCGTTACGCCGCAGAAAAGCGACCGCTTCAAACGTTCTGACACCTGCTTTTGCCATAAAATTATCCGTATCGATCATAATTCCCGCATACAGGCAGTCCGCCTCTTCCGGCCTGAGCCGCAGCGTATCGCTTGTATACTGCAGGATTTCGGAAACCATTTCACAGGTAGAGGAGGCATATGCTTCAATATAAGACAGCGTTGCATTCTCAATCACTTCCGACCCCTGCCTGTGGTGATCGAATACCACGATAGAGTTACAATGTTTCAGCAAATCGGGACATTCCGTAATACTCGGTTTATTGACATCGACGACAACGAGCACCGCATTGCTGCCGAGCATCTCCAACGCCTGTGTTCCGCTTATGATCATATTGTCTTCGTATTCGCTGTTATCTCTGAACATATCGACCATGGGCTGCATGGAAGCCGTAACGTCGTTCAGAACAATATGTGCCTGTTTTCCCAACGTCTTCGCGATTCTGTAAATACCGACCGAAGCTCCGAAACTATCCGTATCGCCAAGCCGATGCCCCATCACATAGATTTCATCTTTGATGGAAATGATTTCTTTCAGGGCCTGTGCCTTGACTCTTGCCTTAACGCGCGTGCTCTTTTCAATCTGCTGACTCTTACCGCCGTAATAAATGACATTCTCCGGCATTTTCATGACCGCCTGGTCGCCGCCGCGCCCCAGAGCCAAATCAATCGCATTCCGGGCAAATTCATAGTTCTGTGCATAAGTCAGACCGCTCAGGCCCACACCAATACTAAGCGTAACGGCCATCTCATTGCCAATATTGACGGTCTTGACATCCTCTAATAAGTCAAAACGGTTCTCCTGCAGCACGGAAACGGACTTCTTTTTCATAATGACCAGATATTTGTCTTTTTCCATCTTTCGACATATACCGTCCAGTGCCGCTATATATTTATTTACTTTTCTATCGATCAAAGCGATCAAAAGTGACCTTCTGACTTCTTCGATGCTTTCCAGCGCTTCTTCGTAATTATCCAGATAGATCAGACCGACCGCAAGACTCTGGTCATCCACTTCCTGCAAGGCAATCTTTAAAGCAGTCTCATCGAACAGATACAGCGCGATCAGATATCCGTCATATCCTTTCGCCTCGATGATATCGCTGTTCTCTGCCATTTCTTTTAAAGAAATCTTCTTGAGCCTGGCAATATAATTATATCCCTCATAATCCACGTCGAATTCGACCTCATCTTCCTCGATATTGCCCGGAAGCCTGTCCTTCGTAATCGAAGGAAAAAGAGAGGTAATCGATTTTCGATATCCTTTTTCCTTATCAACAGCCTTTTCAAAAGCAATGTTCGTCCAGATGATCTTACCGTTTTCATCGAGCAGCGCATGAGGAAGATCCAAATCCCGAAGCAGCCTCCGCTGTATCTGTCCGTACTGCGTCGCAAAGCTGATCAGTTCGTTGATAATAATGGGCTTATTGTAAAACATCAAAGAGAGAACGATGGCGAGATAAAAAAGGATAAAGCAGCTCAATACCAGACCTGCCCGAATATCTATAAAATAAATCAATACATCTACTGCAATCAGCAAAAAACCTAAATACAAAGAAGATTGCAAATAAGATTTCATTCTTCCCTTTAATTTTACACTATTTTTCATAATAGCCTCTTATTCGTATATTCTTTATCTCTATACATACTTTCCCAGTTTTGATTACATAACATCATAAGTATAACATTTTTTGCCAATTCATGCCACATCAATATGTAGTTTCATTTCCCCTTTTTTTGACATCATATAGAAAAGGCGGAGCTTCTATCCGCTCCGCCTTTAAAGCAATCGGTTTATAAGATTCTTTTCAAATACCGTAACTTAATCCTGAACATAAGGCATCAATGCCACATGTCTTGCACGTTTGATCGCTACTGTCAGCGCTCTCTGGTGCTTTGCACAGTTTCCGGTAATTCTTCTGGGCAGAATCTTGCCCCGTTCAGAAACATATCTCTTTAATTTATTGACATCTTTGTAATCAATTAAATTATCTTTGCCACAAAATACACAGACTTTTTTTCTTCTGCGGATTCCGCCTTTTCTCTTTGCAGGGAAATCGGGCTTTTCAGTTTTATTATAAGCCATATCATTTACCTCCTATCAAAAATTAGTTAAATGGCAGTTCCTCATCGATTCCGTCAGGAATATTCATGAAGCCGTCGCCTGCTGCTGCCGGTGCCGGTCTGCTGCTGCCGGTAGAGAATCCTCCGTCGCCTGCGGAACTACTGTTCTTACTCTCGACAAATTCATGATCTTCCACTACAACATCGGTCGTATACACCTTGACACCGTCCTTGTTGGTGTAGCTGCCCGTCTGGATACGCCCCGTGACTGCGATCTTAACTCCTTTGCGGAGATATCTCTCAGCAAATTCACCCGCTCTGCCAAAGGCAACACAACCAATAAAATCTGCGGTATTCTCATCTCCGTTACGAGTGAATCTGCGGTCAACGGCTAATGTATATCTGGCAACTGCCGTAGCGTTTTCTCCCTGAGAATATCTTACTTCGGGATCTCTGGTCAAACGCCCTATAAGGATAACTCTATTCATAAGTACCTCTTTCTACTTTTTCTCGTCTTGTCTCACGCACAAGTACCTGATCACATTGTCCATAATACGAACTCGGCTTTCGATTTCTGCCGGGACAGTGCTCTCAGCGTCGAACTGGATAAAGTAGTAGAATGCTTCTTTCATTTTCTGTACTTCGTAAGCTAATCTTCTCTTACCCCAGTCATCAACGTTCGTAACTTGTCCACCGAATCTTTCGATCAGAGCTTTACATTTTTCTACTGTAGCAGCTCTTGCGTCATCTTCGATCTTCGCACTAACAACAACGGCTAATTCATATTTGTTCATGCTTGTTACCTCCTTTTGGTCTCTGGCCCCTCCTTTTACGGAAGGAGCAAGGATAATTTGACTGTTTGTTAAATTATAACATCACGGACTATTATAATACCATAGTATTTGGGGATTTTCAATCTTTTCGAGGAAAAATTTTTGCAGAAATTTTACAAAGGATTTCAATTCTCATGTACAATCTCCCTCACATTCTTCTCCACCAGCCTGCGGGCGATCATGATCTGATGCCCGCAGCCTTTGCATTTCAAGCGGAAATCCGCTCCAATCCGCAGCACTTCCCACTCTTTCGAACCACAGGGATGCTGTTTCTTCAATTTTACGATATCACCTACCTGAATATCCATTTTTATGCCCTTCCCTCTGTCTTCTGAAGATTTAAGACAAACTGCTGAAAATCTCTCCGATGCTCCCCTGTACGACCAAATCTGCCATCCTGTCGCGGGGTGTCGGTGTTTTGTTGATCAGCACAAGTTTGTTTCCCCGATAGTAATCAATCAGTCCCGCCGCCGGATAGACCGCGAGAGAAGTTCCGCCGATGATCAGAACATCCGCTTCACTGATGTAACGAACCGCATCCTCCAGTGTTTCCTGATTCAGCCCTTCTTCATATAATACGACGTCCGGCTTGATGCTGCCGCCGCAGGAGCATTTCGGCACGCCTTCAGAATGCAGGATATATTCTGCGTCATAGGATTTCCCGCAGTCCTCACAATAATTGCGGAGCACGGAACCGTGCAGTTCCAAAACAACCCTGCTTCCAGCCGCCTGATGAAGTCCGTCGATGTTCTGGGTGATGACCGCTTTCAGTCTGCCCTGCCGCTCCCATTCGGCAAGCTTTGAATGTGCCGCATTTGGCTTCGCATCAAGGCACAGCATCTTATCCCGATAAAAGCGGTAAAATTCCGCCGTGTTTCTCCGGTAAAAAGTGTGGCTCAGAATTGTTTCCGGCGGATAGTCATATTTCTGGTTATACAAGCCGTCCACACTCCGGAAATCCGGAATGCCGCTCTCGGTAGAAACCCCCGCGCCGCCGAAAAAAACAATGTTACTACTGCCTTTTATAATCTCATCCAGCTGTTCTATTTCACGCCCCATAGTATTCCTCCTGTTCCTGAAATCCCTTCTCTTCCAATCATCATATTATTTCTCTCCAAGCCCCAGTCGATTGACCGCCGAAAAAATTGCCCGGATCGATGCCCTCGTAATGTTGGAGCTGACCCCGACACCGTAGGTAACGCTTCCGCTGTTCACATCCAGCAGATGAATATAAGCTGCCGCCTGTGAATTGGAGCCGCTCTGCAGTGCATGCTCTTCGTAATCCAGAATCTTGATATCCGCAGAAAGTTCCTGCTGTAAACCTCTCTTGGCCGCATCGATGGGGCCGTTGCCGACGGCCTCAAATACTTTTTCAACGCCATGGTCCGTATAAGTAACCGCAACCCTTGTATCAAATTCCGTCTTTGTATGGTCACTTAAATCGTCCATGCGCAGTTTACGGAAATGAATCGGCTCTTTCTGGTCAAGATACTCTCTGCGGAAACAGTCCATAATCTGATCAGGCGAAACTTCGCCCTGTTTTTCGGAAATTTCCTGAATGACATTGGCAAATTCCTTGTGCATCGCTTTGGGCAGCTTAAAGCCAAAATAAGTATCCATAATGAATGCGACGCCACCTTTTCCTGACTGGGAATTAATCCTGACAATCGGTTCATATTCTTTTCCGATATCCGCCGGATCAATGGGCAGATAAGGAACCTGCCAAATCTTGCCATCCCGCTCTTTCAGCGCTTTGACCCCCTTATTGATCGCATCCTGGTGAGAACCGGAAAATGCAGTAAATACCAGCTTACCGGCATAGGGATGTCTGGGATGAATCGGAATCTTACAGCATCTCTCATAAATTTCGATGCTCTCATTAATGTTCTCAATATTCAGCTCAGGATTCAAGCCCTGCGAAAACATATTATATGCGATATTCAAAATATCCACGTTGCCGGTACGCTCGCCGTTTCCAAAAAGCGTGCCCTCTACGCGTTCCGCCCCGGCAAGCAGCGAAAGTTCCGCGCTCGCCACGCCGGTGCCTCTGTCATTATGAGGATGTACACTCAAAATAATACTCTCTCTGTTCTTGAAATGTTTATTCATCCACTCAATCTGGTCCGCATAAACATTCGGCGTGTTCATCTCTACGGTAGAAGGAAGGTTAATGATAATGGGGTCTTCTTTGGTCGCCCCCCACGTTTCCTGAACCGCGGTACAGATTTCCAGTGCAAAATCCAGTTCTGTACCGGTAAAGCTTTCCGGTGAATATTCCAGAATAATTTTTCCCGGGAAGTTCTCCGCCCGCTCTTTTACCATTTTTGTGCCCTCTACGGCAATGTTGATGATCTGCTCTCTGTTCATATTAAAAACAACATCTCTCTGTAAAGTAGAAGTCGAATTATAAATATGAACGATTGCCTGTTTACAGCCTTCAATCGCTTCAAATGTTCTGTCAATCAACTCTTCACGGCACTGTGTCAGCACCTGTACCACCACATCATCCGGTATCATTTTGCGGTCTACCAGCTGCCGCAGGAAATCAAACTCTATCTGGCTCGCCGCCGGGAATCCGATTTCAATTTCCTTAAAGCCCAGCTTGATCAGATAATTAAAAAATTCAATCTTTTCCTGTACGATCATCGGATCGATGAGTGCCTGATTGCCGTCGCGCAAATCTACACTGCACCAGATGGGCGCTTTCGTAATCTCTTTATTCGGCCATTCTCTCTCCGGATAATCGACAATCGGATTTTTCTGATATCTCTGATAATTTAACATAATTTCTCCTCCATTTTTTTATTCCTCGATAAAAATTTATATTTGTACATAAAAAAGCCCGTCAATACAACGGGCTTAAAGCTGCTAAAGCATTATTCTCCGAGACCACTTTCGATGGCATTGATAAGAGATTTTAATGCTTCCTCTTCATCTTCGCCATCACAAACAAACTCAATCTCATCACCGCACTTCACACATGCTCCCAACACGCTTAATACGCTCTTGGCATTCGCTGTATTTTCCTTAAACGAAAATGTAATCAAAGACTTAAATTTCATTGCCTCTTTACATAGGATGCCTGCTGGTCTCAGATGTAGCCCGGTAGGATTCTTGATGACTACTTTTTGACTTACCATACCCTAATCCCTCCAATTCATTTTATATCGTTCCGTCTGCCTTGCAGATATTTTTTACCCAAATCACCCAAAATACGTTCTCTTTACCCTCTACTATACCATTTCCAGAATATTATTACAACATAATATTCTGTATCAACTCTGCCAGTTTACGGGCTTCCGCCTCGATCATTTTCTGATCTTTTCCTTCAATCATGACGCGTACGAGCGGCTCGGTTCCAGAAGGCCTGATCAGAACGCGTCCCTCGCCTGCAAACTTTTGATTCAGTGCATTAATCGCATCCGCAATTTCCGGATAATCCATATAATGCTCTTTCTTATGATTCGGTACTTTAGCATTTACAAGCGCCTGCGGCATGACTTCCATGACCTGCGCCAGCTCAGAGAGCGGTTTCTGCGTCTCCACTACGACCTGCAGCAGATGCAGTGCACTGAGAAGGCCATCTCCCGTCGTATTCTCATCGAGGAAAATAATATGTCCTGACTGCTCACCGCCCAGGCTCGCACCCATTTCACGCATTCTTTCCAGTACATATCTGTCTCCGACCTTCGTCTGCTCCATATGGATTCCGTTCTTATCGCCCATCAGGAAAAAGCCGAGGTTGCTCATGACCGTCGCCACGATCGTATCCTTCTTTAATTTGCCCTGACCTTTCATGTGATTGCCGACAATCGCCATGATCTGATCACCATCTACGATTTTTCCGTTTTCATCTACCGCCAGGAGCCGGTCCGCATCGCCGTCAAAGGCAAGACCGAGGTTGGCTTTTTCATAAACGACTCTCGCCTGCAGTTCTTCCATATGCGTCGAACCACAGTTCGCATTGATATTCGAACCATCCGGATTCGTGTGAATCGCAACAATGTCTCCACCCAGTTCTTTCAGGGCTTCTATGGATGTATAAAAAGCAGCGCCTTCTGCACAGTCTACGACAATTTTCATGCCTGACAATTCTACTTTGACCGCCTGAATCGCATGATTGATATATTCTTCTCTGGCATCGGTACGATATTTAACTTTGCCAACCCCAGCGCCGATCGGGAATTTAATGCCCTGCATACCGTTACGGATGAGCGCTTCGATTTCGTCTTCCAGAGAATCGGGAAGTTTATAGCCGTTTCCATCGAAGAACTTGATACCGTTAAATTCTACCGGATTATGGGATGCGGAAATCACAACGCCAGCATCCACTTTATACTTTCTTGTCAGATAAGCAACTGCCGGTGTAGGAACGACTCCTACGAAAACCGCATTTGCGCCGACGGAACATGCTCCCGCCATCAGGGCGTTAGCCAGCATATCGCCCGATATTCTCGTATCACAGCCCACCATAATCGTCGGCTTGTGCTGGTTTTCTTTGGAAAGCACATAAGCCCCCGCCTGCCCAAGCTGCATCGCTAACTGCGGCGTCAGCTCCTCATTTGCAATACCTCTGACACCATCTGTACCAAACAATCTACCCATTATTCTGCCTCCGTTATAATTAGACTTATGCCGGAAGTGTCACGCACTGTCACAGCATTATTTTCCAGACTGTAAGTCAAGTCTGCTGTATAATGTCCGGCGCTCATGGATAGCAAACCTTCTTCCTCCATCAGTGCCGCAATATCCACAGTTGCCTGAATCGTGCTTAAATCCAGTTCGTTCAGGTCGCTTTCCAGACCAACAAGCGTAATGTCATGCGCATCGTCTTCCATATCAATTTCAACGCGAAAACCTTCCGGAACATTGATGATCTGAATCCGGTTCAGAGCAATCGATGCGACTCTTTCAACGACCGGCTCCACAACAACAGTCACATTTACTCTTCCTTTGAAGTCTTCTTCTGCCAAAATCACGCCGTCAGGCAGATAATCCGTCAAATCTACAAGCGTCTCCAGATTTTCCGTAGCACCGGTAATATCCAGAACCGATTCCGGAATATCAATGGAATTGATATTTGCAATCGCCTTTGAGCGGCCCGCGATAGTAACGCTGTTCCGGCCTGCCTGGATTTCTCCCGTCGCCATATATCCCCGTCCCGGTATACCCGTAGACTTCCAGTTGATGTCTACCGTTTTCAACTCAAGAATTTCAACAGTGACCCGTACTTTATTGATATTCTTCACGATGCTGTCCACATCGATAATCTTGTCATTTTCATCATACAGGCGAATCGGTGAATCCGTTCCGATATTATTGGTAAAACCGGAAACATTTACCGTTACTGTCGCCCTCTTTACCTGCGAAATAACAGACTCAGGTCCGGTTATCTCGATCAGGTTCTGCTCCGTCGAAATATCACCGACCATATAGCCCTCCTTCACCGTACCGATCGTTACGGCACGAAGCGGAAGTGTCTTTGTCTTTTCAGCTTCAATATTCAGTTTGACGTTATCAATATTCCCCCGGATACTTTCCAGCTTATCATTATATTTGTTCGTTGAAAGCTTGATCGCGACCGTATTCAGATTGGTCAGTTCATTCACATCGGCAACCGCAATGATATTGCTCTCATCCAGGGAATCGATGATCGAACGCTTCGCCTGTATGGTGACGACATCGATGACATCCGTATGATCCAACACTTCATAGACCTGGCCGCTGTTCGTGATCAAATCGGTATTCTGAAGGACGACCGGTACATTATAGACCCGGAATGTTCCGACCGGATCGTTGATATTTGTTACAATGAGCCACAGCACCGCGGCAATCAGGAAAGAACAAAGCTTCAGTCCCCAGTTACGCAATAATTTATTCTTCATTTCTGGACCTGCCTTTCCATAGCTTCCGCTTTTTCTCCTCCGGCGCCTTATTCTGAATACTGCGCAGCATTTCTTTCAGCCGCTCCGCATCCAGTCCGCGGGACAGTTCGCCATGATACGCGACACTGATCTTCCCGGTCTCTTCGGAAACAATCACCGTCATGGAATCGGTCGCCTCTGAAATGCCTACGCCCGCCCGGTGCCTTGTGCCCAAATCTTTGCTGAGGGCCATATTATCCGATAAAGGCAGGTAGCAGGTTGCCGCGGTAACACGGTTTTCCCTAACAATGACCGCTCCGTCATGCAAAGGTGTATTGTGTTCAAAAATGTTGATCAAAAGCTGACTGGAAACAATGCCGTCAACATCAATTCCGGTTCTCTCATACTCATTCAAAGGCTGTTCATTCTGTATGACGATCAATGCTCCCGTTTTTACTTTACCCATTTCCACGCAGGCTTTTACAATTTCATTGATAGTACGGTCCGACAAACGCCCCTGATCCGGTTTGGAAGAATCAAAGGTCAGTATAGAAGAAAACAGATTTTTCCGTCCCAGTTCCTCTAACGCCTTCCGCAGTTCCGGCTGTAATACGACAACAATTGCGATTGCCGCAATGCTGAACAGATTCGTGACAATCCACAGAATCGTGTTCATTTTGAAAAAAACCGCAATCAGCACAAAGGCACCTATAACAAGAAGTCCCTTCAGCAGCGCCCATGCCCGCGTATTTTTAATCCACAGCATGATGTGATACAGCAGAAACGCAATAATAAATATTTCTACGACATCCGTCCAGATAATCGAAGGTATATGCAATTTGGATAAATATTTTTCTACTAAGTCATTGACCAGCTGCATAATAACTTTTCCTTATTTCCATCAAATCATTTTCTGTCATAGCGAACGAACACCTAATGCGTCGTCCTGCTCTTTTTCTGTCCGGCAATCTGTTTTACTTTTTTCTCGGGTCTGGCAAGCGTCACCTTTGGGACCGCTTTTACATAATAATAATATTCATCGTCCTCAAATTGTACTTTTTCCGTCCGGCTGTAATCCACATGGAACACAAAGAACTGCAGTACTGCCGTAAGCAGAAATGCAAAAATCGTTCCTACAATGACGCCGAACAAAGACACATTGGTATCGAACATCAGATCACCGATCAGGATGACCATAATATTGACAAACGCCCCCGCTACCATTGCAATTGTCCACGCATAATCGATACTCAGCCTGCGGATCAGATAAACTAAAATGAGCGTGACTGCAAAAGCCACAATTGTTACGACCATCTCTTTGTTGTTCAGAACGCCGTCAACAACGATCTTAAATCTGGCCGCCAGTTCCTCTTCCGCCATGCCGCTCAATACCGTCGCATTCTCAGTCACGAAATGAATCATGTAGTATACAATGACCCCGCATGCAACAGATACCGCAGATGCCGGTGTCCCGATAAGCCCCATTGACATCGGAATCACATAGGGTATTTTTAACAAGAAGCAGATCGGCATCAGCACAACAACCGCCGTGTCCTTTGGTGAAAATCTGAAATACAGTAAGAACATGAGTATAAAAGCTGCCCCTATAACAATCGTACATTCCAGACTAAAAGCATACAGATGCAGTAACACAAATAATGCCGACATGATCACGGTGAAATTCGCCGGCATAAAGGAACACATCAGTGCCACGACAAGAATAACAGGCATTCTGTCAATCGCCGCCATATATCCCAAATGGGAGTTGATCTGCTGCAAAGCGATAAATGCCAATAAAAATTTTAAAAAAGGAATAATATAAATTTCAAATTTACTGTAAAACAGTTTGATATACTGTTTTGCAACAAGTAACGTTGTCATCATTCATCCTCTCATAATGTATGGTTATTGCTGTACATACCGGATAATTTTCTCAAATTCATGTAATATAATCTCAAGCTTTTCCGCGCTTTCGCATATCGATAGGAATAGACAAAATAGGATAATACGGCATAACCGCCTACCACCCAGGCGTATTTTTTCAGAACGTTCATGCCAAATTCCAGCAAATCCATTTTGTAAATATCCATCATAAAGATTTCAAAATCATAAAAAATATACATAGCAAATACCACTATAAATGCAATCGTTGCACTTATAATGGATTTCAATACCTGCCATCCGATATAATCACTACGAAAATAGCTTCCAATCGCTACATTCCGCCTGCCGTCATTCGCTTCATACGATGCCAGCTTTGTCATCAGAATTACGCGTTCTTCATTTAACATGACGTTCTCCTGTCCCGTTTAATTCAGGAAGCGCATCTTCGGATTCTCTTTCGGATCCTTCTTCGGTTTCGGTTTCGGTGCTTCCGGTTTTCTAATACTGTCACTCAACTTGTTCGCCATAGAATTCTTGCATTTCTCGCAGAAACGTCCTGAAAGGATCGGCGTCTCGCAGTTCTCGCAAAACAGTGTAATGCCAGAACCTTCCGCCAGTTCCAGACGCTCTTCACGCAGCCATTGCTGAATCTGATTCGTGGAAACTTCGCATGCCTCCGATACCTGCGGGATTGACGCATGGCGGTTATCCTGAATATATTTTTTTACTTCCTGGAATTTCTCTTCCAACGCATCCTTACACTGCGGACAAATCGGCGGTCCGGATACATAATTGAAAATCTTTCCACATTTCTTACAGTTTCGTACATTCATATTATAGTCCTCCATTCTTGCGCAGCCTGTTACATTCCATTTCCAATTGCAAGCGCTGCAAAATAAATATTCTGAATTCCTGCCCGGCGCAGTTCCTGCGCCATCGCATCGACCGTACTTCCTGTCGTATAAATATCATCGATAATTATAATCGTATCTAATTTTACATCATTATAACAGATTTTAAAAGCCCTTTTCAAATTATTTTGTCTTTCCTGCGCCGACAGGTCTTTCATGGGCTTCGTTTTACGCACTCTTTTGATCAATTTTGTTTCCACCGGAATATGGAGAAGCCTGCCGACCTCGTTCGCAAGCGCTTCCGCCTGATCATATCCCCGCTGCCTCTTCTTTGCAACATGAATCGGAACCGGCACGAGCGCATCCGGATGCAGCGCCAAAATTCTTCTGCCGAGAATGCGGGCCATTCTTTCCCCATAATAGGCCGCATATTCCTGCCTCCCCCGGTATTTGAACCGATAAATGGAATCTGCCACGCTCCGATAAGCAAAAAGCGCCATTCCACGGTCATAGCTATGCGCTCTGTGCGCGCAGTCATGGCAGAAGACCGCTCTCCTATCTTTCAGTTCTTTGCCGCATTTCTGACAGTACGGTGCTTTCACATATTCAATTTTCGGCACACATTCCTCACAGATGAGGCTTCCGAAAGGCTTCACCGCCTTGTCACAGACAGGACATCTTCTTGGATAGATAAAATCCAGAAGCGACCTGAAGAAAGAAAAGTTTTTCATATGAATCCTCTGTATTTATTCAGCCAAACGTATTTCGTTCGTTTCCTTTATGCGGTCTGACAGACCTGTATAGCGTCGATTCTCGTAATTATTATCGACCATTTCACGCAGCGTTTCGCTGCTCCCCAGAATCGTCACGCAGTTCCGTGCCCGCGTTACCCCCGTGTAGAGCAGATTTCTGTTAAAAAGCATCCGCGGTCCGGTAAGCAGCGGCATGACGACCGCCGGATACTCGCTCCCCTGAGATTTGTGTATCGTGACCGCATAGGCAAGTTCTATCTCATCAAGCTGGTCAAAAGAATAGGTCACTCTCCTGTGCTCATCATATTCGATGACCATACTGCGAGTATATTCGCTGATTTCCAAAATCATGCCAATATCTCCGTTAAAAACACCCATCCCTTTGTCGATCGGTATGCCGTACTTACTGACGACTTCCCATTCTAACTGATAATTGTTCTTAATCTGCATGACTTTATCTTTTTCCCGGAACAACGTATTGCTGCCCGCATATTCTTTCTTCTGCTCCGAAGGCGGGTTCAGATATTTCTGCAAAATGCCGTTCAGCGTCTCAACGCCAAGTTTCCCTTTGCGCATCGGCGTAAGCACCTGTATATCATAAGGCTGTGCCCCCACATAAGGCGGCAGTTTTTCCAAAATCAACTGAATCATGTGTTTATAGATGACATTTGCGTCATTTCTTTCCAGAAAAAAGAAATCCCGGCTCTTATTATCCAGTACGATATCCTCACCGGCATGAATGCGGTGGGCATTTAAGATAATATCGCTCTCCTGCGCCTGTCTGAAAATTTTCTCCAGCATTACGACCGGAAAACATCCGCTTTTCAACAAATCATGTAAGACCTGTCCGGCTCCCACCGAAGGCAGCTGGTTCACATCCCCGACCATGATCAGACGCGTCCCGATAGACACCGCCCGCAACAGCGACTGAAACAGAAAAATATCTACCATCGACATTTCATCGATGATGACCACATCCGCTTCCAGCGGGTTTTCTTCATTTTTTTCAAAACGGGCGGATTTGGCTTCTCCCGAAACGGCCCCGTTCAATTCCAGCAGCCGGTGAATCGTACGCGCCTCATATCCCGTTGTTTCTGTCATTCTCTTGGCCGCCCGCCCCGTAGGCGCTGCCAGAAAAATATCCATCTCTTCCGAAAGAAAATATCGGATTATCGTATTAATCGTTGTTGTTTTTCCGGTCCCCGGCCCTCCGGATATAATCAGGATACCATTTTTGATACTCTCCAGGACTGCTCTCTTCTGAAGCTCGTCGAGTTCTATTTGAAGTTCTTTTTCCAATGCTTCTATCTTTTCCAGAATCTTACGTTCTTCTGAAGGCAGACAGTCTTCTTCCCGTACAGATATATTCAGGTCGTGCAGCATTTTGGCACAATTCAGTTCCGCATAATAGTAGGTCATTCCATAAATTTTCCGTTCGCCGCCTTCCGCACCCGGCATCTTGATCACGATTTTTTTATCCATCATCAAATTCTGAAGCTGCGGTTCCATCAGAGAAGGCTCCAATCCCAGCAGTTCCCCGGCTTTTCGCAGCAAAAGGCTCTCCGGAAGATAACAATGTCCTTCCGCTCCCGCCTGCATTAACGTGAACAGCAGGCCGCTCCTGATTCGATAGTCGGAATCCGTATGAATACCGATTCTTGACGCAATTCCATCGGCAATCCGAAAGCCGATGCCGTCAATATCTTCCGCCAGACGATAGGGGTTTTCTTTCATAACACCATACAGATTCATTCCGTATGCTTCATAGATGCGGATGGCAAGTGTATTGGAAATACCGTATTTTTGCAGAAAAGTCATCGCTTCCCTGGCATCCCTTTTTTCATAAACCTGAACGGCAATCTCCTTTGCCTTCCGCTCGCTGATTCCTTTTACTTCCGCAAGCCGCTCCGGTTCTTCCTCAATAATTCGGAAAGTATCTTTCCCGAACCGTTTAACGATTCTGGCCGCCAGCGCTTCTCCAACGCCCTTTATGGCGCCTGAACCAAGGTATCGCTCCATGCTCAGCACATCGTCCGGCGCTGTGATCTGATACTGTTCTATTTTGAACTGCTCCCCATAAACGGGATGTGCCGTGTATGCCCCTTCCGCCTCTATGGTTTCTCCCTGGTCGATTGCCCGAAAGATTCCGACGCAGGTTATTTCTTCCTCATCAGAAATCAAATTAAGTACCGTATAACCGTTGTCCGCATTTCGATAGATGATATGCTCGACATAGCCCTTTATCTTTTCCATATCAGTTTCCATGTCTTCCTCTCAGCTTGCGGTATCTGGGTCTTGGAACCCAAATTCGCGATTGGAAAATTTCTGATTCTCCAATCTTTTCATGCACAAATGGGCTGCCGGAAACAGCAGCCCATCTTATCCTTTTCTTATTGCAACAATCTATCCACTCATTAATAGTTCTCTGCGCTGTAAGTTCTCTTCATCTGCTCAAACAAAGTCTGTGCAAGAGAATTGGCGCCCTGTCCCTCCGAAGTGACCTGTTTGGCCATTTCCTGAACAAAAGTGTCCTGGAACACATTTACCATGTTGCCCGCATAGCCTTCTTCATCGTCATCGTCGCTGAACATTTTCGCAGTTTTTTCCATTCCCTTGATGACCTGTTCCCAGAGATATGCTTCGAACTGCTTACATGCTTCTAATAACTCCGTCTCCGCTGCTTCCTGTGTTTCAGCGGCATCTTTCGTTGCCACCGAATTTAATTTATTTTGAAGCGCATCCGTTGAACCTTTATTAGAGGTTATCAGATAATCACCAATTCCCGACATACCCAAATCCATAATGATACTCCTTTCCCTTTCTCGCTCTGCGAGTCTGCTGGCAAACCCGCAGCTGAAAAATCAGTATTTTTCAGTCTAATCTATCAGCGCTTCAGGCTGTTAGCCGTTTCCATCATAGAATCCGATGTTGTGATCGCCTTGGAGTTCATCTCGTACGCACGCTGCGCCACGATCAGATTTACCATTTCATCTGCCACAGATACGTTGGAGCCTTCCAGATATCCCTGTAAAATCCTGCTCTTGCGGACATTGTTGTTCGTATCTTCATTAATTGCATTTCCGCTCGCTTCGGTCGCCATCAGAAGCGTATCACCGTATCTTTCCAGACCGCCCGCGTTGCTGAACTGATATACACCAATCTTTACGCCGATAGGTTGTGGATTATTATCACCGTCAGGATAACATACTTCACCTTCCTGAGAAATCGTAATTCTGTTTGCGATGTATGTACGATTCAAAGTAATTGCTCTTCCTGCAGAACTGAGTACCGGAAGGCCGTCCTGATTCGTCAGTGTCATACCGCCGTTCGTTCCGATCGCCCATGTGAAATCACCGTTTCTTGTATAGAAAGTTGTACCGTCATCGCCCCTGACTGCAAAGAAACCGTCTCCTTCAATCGCGAAAGACGTATCGCTCTGAGATTCCAGCAAACTTCCCTGTGTATAAATATTATTAATGGAAGAGGTCCTTACACCAAGGCCCACCTGTGAGGTAGTCGGCTTCGGTTCCCCGTTCGCTGTCGTTGTCGTGCTCTGCAATGTTTGATAAAGCAGTGATTTGAACTGTGCTTTCTGCGCTTTATAACCAGCCGAATTGACGTTTGCAAGATTATTTGCAATCGTATCCACATTCGTCTGCTGTGCATTCATACCTGTTGCTGCCGACCATAAACTTCTGACCATTTTGTTATTCCTCCCTTTTACCATTCAATGCGTTCTTCTCACACTATCCAATTCTACCCGTCTGATTTACGGCTTTATCCAATGTATCATCGTAAGTTGTAATGACTTTCTGATTTGCATCATAGTGTCTCTGAATCGCGATCATATTTACCATTTCCGTAACAACGGACATATTCGCCAGCTCCAGATATCCCGAATGCACCTCCGTGTCTGCCTCTATCGTTGTTGCCCCTTCCACCGGATAGAAAAAGTTCTCACCATAACGTTCAAGATAGTTATAATCCTCAAAATCCGTAATCTGAATCGACGCAACGGAAGCGCCATCCTGATATATATTGCCTGCCCGGTCTATGCTGACAGACTGCGTAGGGTCCAGACGAATCCGTCTTCCTCTCTCTCCCAGAACAAAATCTCCATCCTGCGTAACGAGATAGCCCTGTGCCGTCATCGTGAAGTTACCGTCCCGCGTATACATTGTGGAAGTTTCTCCCGCTTTATTCGTATACTCTATCGTAAAAAATCCGTTTGATGACAAGGCGAGATCCAGAGGATTTCCGGTCTCCTTGATCGGTCCCTCGGAATAATCCACATAATTTTCACCCGTTTTTACGCCGAGCGACATATTGCCGAGCCGCTTAGGCAGATTTCCCGCCTGTGAAGTATCCTTTATCTTGTAGGCAAGTACGCTGTCAAATGACTGACTCGTCGTACCTTCCTTTTTAAACCCGTTCGTATTCGCATTTGCCAGATTGTTCGTCATGACGTCCATTCTGTGCTGTTCATGAATCATGCCTGTATAGGCAGTGTATAAACCTTTAAGCATTTTACTCCCCCGTTTCTGCTTAATCTTCCTAATCTTCTCTGTATCCTGCAAGGAACTCTACATATTTGCCGGTTCCGATCGCTACCGCTGTCATAGGATCTTCCGCCGTCATCGTATTGATTCCTGTTTTCGCCGCAATCAAATCCTCAAGCCCGCGGAGCAGACTTCCGCCGCCGGTCAGTACAATTCCCCGGTCCGCAATATCGGCCGCCAGTTCCGGCGGTGTTTTCTCCAACACGCTGTGAATTGTTTCGACAATCTGCACCGTCGTCTCATGCAGGGCTTCTTCCGTTTCTTCCGAAGACACTTTAACGGTTCTCGGAAGGCCCGTCACAAGGTTACGGCCTCTGACATCCATATAATCTACTTCCGGCCGTTTGTAGGCAGAGCCAATTTTAATCTTCAAATCCTCCGCCGTTCTTTCACCAATCAGCAGATTGTGCTTTTTACGCATATAACGCACAATTGCCTCATCAAAATCATCTCCTGCGATCTTAATGGACGCGCTGACGACCGTGCCGCCCAATGATATGACCGCAATATCGGAGGTACCGCCGCCTATATCCACGATCATATTCCCACAGGGTTTCGAAATATCGATTCCTGCGCCGATTGCCGCCGCAATCGGTTCTTCTATAATAGACACTTCTCTGGCTCCTGCCTGATAAGTAGCATCCTCTACCGCTTTCTTCTCTACTTCCGTAACGCCGCTCGGTACGCATACCGCGATGCGGGGTTTCCGGAAAGTTTTCTTGCCGAGCGCTTTCTGGATAAAGTATTTCATCATTTTTTCCGTTACCTGATAATCGGAAATAACACCCTGGCGCAACGGCCTTACAGCCACAATGTTGCCCGGCGTTCTTCCGAGCATCAGTCTGGCATCTTCACCAATCGCTTTTATTTTATTGGTATCTCTATCAAAAGCAACGACGGAAGGTTCTTTTAGAACAACACCTTTCCCTCTGATATAAACTAAAATGCTGGCCGTTCCCAAATCAATCCCTATATCTGTGTACTGCATTTTTGCGATCCCCTTTCTTACGGTATCTATATTACATAATCTCCATTTGCCATCAATCTAAACGTCCAAACCGGCCAATCAGATTAAATTGCGCAGTTTGCTTCATACATTATAACCTAAAGAAAGAGTTTTTCAAAGGGATTTCATAATTTTTTTATAATTAATGGGACAAAAACCAGAACGGTTCCATCCGTTCTGGTCTTCAGCATCCATGCTTATATATTTATCGGCATTTATTTTCTTTTCCTTAACCCTTTTTTAAACCAAAATATCAAACGGTCTATACGGAATTTTTTCTGCCAGCTGCTCCTGCAGGTCTTTCGGAAGTTCTTCCCCCAGCTGCTCCTGCAAATCCTCCGAAAGTTCTTCGTCCGGCCGTTCCTGCAGGTCCACTGAAAGTTCTTCCTTTAACTGTTCCTGCAAATCCTCCGGCAGTTCTTCGTCCAGCTGCTCCAACACCTCTTCCTGAACCGCTTCCTGCAGTTCCTCCTGTGTCTGTGCCGCATCTTCCATGATTTCTTCCAGAAGGCCTCCGGAATCTTCTGTTCCCATCGCTTCTTCGACGATTTCTTCCAACCGCTCTTCCGGTGTCTTCGGCTCCATCTTTTCCACAGCTTCGGCAATCTTCTCACCGATTTCTCTTGCTTCATCGAGAATATGCCACATCTGTTCATTATTATATGCCGCTTTAATGCCCGCAATCTGATCGTCATAAGATTTCAACGCATCCAGCTTCTCTGCAATTTCCTCTACGGTATTACATTTCCTGTTTTTCAGGTTTTCCTTCTGCTTTTCATAAAAGGCAACCTGACTGTCCCGTTTTTCCTGACGTTCTAACTTCTCTTCCGTACTTTTCAGCCCCTTATGCGAAAAAACAGAATAACCGCCAAAGAATGAATTTATCGCGCCCTGCAATTTTATATTCATAAAAATTCCCTCCGTATCATATATAATATATATCGGAAGTTCTGTTGTTTTTTTTACTGCCTCTCATGCCCGGTAAGAGCCATTTCATAACAATTTATGATTCTTTGGCTGTCAGAAGACCTATATTATCTCAATGATTCTGAGTATTTTTTCCTTCTTCTGATTATCACAGTTCTTCAGTGCCCGTAATATCTCGTTGTCCAACGCAAGCGCAGGATTTCCATACTGTTCGGATAAAAGATAATCAATCGATGTATCGAGCGCATTGGCAATCGCCAGAAGAACATTGAGCGAAACTTTTGTATGATTATTTTCAATATTAGAAATATGCGAGGTATTACAACCGACAAGTTCCGCAAGGCTGTCCTGTGTCAACCCTCTGTTTTGGCGAATATCTTTTATTTTTATCCCCAGCCCCGCATAATTAATTTCCTGCTGCAAAGATACACCCCCGTTTTGTCTGTGTAAATATTTTTATATTCTAATTGTAATATTGAAGCAAATATGCTAGAATAATCTCTGCAAGTAAAAAATACTTATACAGACAATGCCCTGTATGAACTGTTTGTATAAGAGAGCAAAATAAGGGTATTATCACCTAAAGGTGCTAATATAAGCAAAAACCACACTTAGAATCTATATCAAACGAATTTTGAAGGAGGAATTTTGAAAATGAAAAGATTTTTAGCATTAATTGCAGCCGGCATCATGGTATGCGGTGCGTGTCTGGTAGTATCCGCAGCACCCGGCGACTCGGTATCCGGAAATTCGATATCCGGAAACAGTGCCGGCGGCAGTGATTTCGAATATGATGCAGACTCTGAGGCTTATGCGCTTGAGATACAGGCGACCGGTGTTTCTACACAGGTTTTCATTGCAGCATTGGAAGAAGGAAAAACAATCAGTGAATATATCAGCAATTCCGTTATGGATGTTCCAGGACTTGATTCCGTTACACCGGTCGGACAAGGTGGAAAAGTCATTCTGGACGGTCAGGCCAGCAATGTCAGCTTCTCTGTACAGAAACCCCTTCCTGCGCATGTAAGTTCAGCAAAAGCACAGGCTGCTGCTTTAGGCGGAAAGGTCCTGAATGTTGTAAATATTCAGGCTAATGTTTCTTTCGAAACGGCATCGGTGAACTTCTATATGCCTGGCGTTACAACAGGACAGAATATTCAGGTTTATCAATATGCAAATGGACAGTGGATCAGCGTTAATGTTTCAGAAGTAAGAGATGACCATGTTGTCGTAGACATGACGTCTTTAGGCGTATTGGCATTTATCCAGATATAATAGTCGTAAAATATTATTCCGATGACAAGTGTGGGTATCGCGGATTGTTCATTTTGAACAGTCCGCTTTTTTATAAATCATTTTTCTTTTTTTCCATATCGAATAAGTGATTCTCCGGCGCCTATCAGGATAAATATAATCGGAGTACAGATAATCTGTTGATAACAGAAAAAATTATGTCCCATATAGCAAATAACAGAAAGCATGATTGCCGTCAATTCCGGATATTCTTTCGCTTTTCTATAGAAACGACAAGCAGCAGAAAGGAAAATTCCAATATAGGGTATCGCACCCGCCATACCCAAATTAACAAGAGCATTCAGCCACTCATTATGCGCACAGGCAAGGATTCCGCTGCTACCCCATTTCATTTCCAGTTCCTTACGGAAAAAACTTTGGACAAAAGAAGAAAATCCATCCGGACCGCATCCAAAAATCTTACGGACAAAATCGCCTTTCAGAAAAGACTTTACTGCAATCATCCAGGATGAGCCGCGGTTATTTCCCCAATATTCATCAAACAGAAGATACGAATTGCCGCTTTGCAGATGCATCGGAAGTTTCTTCGTTGTATTCAAATAGATGTAAATGATGATTCCCCCTATCCCCAGCAAAAAAATCCCAGGAAAGAGGATACGGATATTTTTCATTTTAGAAATATCAATCTTTTCATATTTTTCCAGCCAACAAAAACAGGAATAACATATGACAGTAACAATCAAAAGGATCCAGGCCGCACTGCTTTGGGAACAGAATAGAGAGATTGCATCCAGTGGCACAGCTTTTTCCGGAAAAAGCCGTTGACAGATTCCAATGAATTTAAAGCAGGAAAAACACATCATCATGACTTCGAGAAAGCGTCTGAATGACCGGTTAGATTCCGTGGAAATCCAGAAAAGAGCAAAGATTAACAGGCCAAATGCAATGAACGAACTGTCTGAGTTCTGCGTTACCATCGTCATGAAACCTGCTGCTGTAAAAATTCCGCCAAAAATACGGACGTATTTATGATCATAAAACCAAAAGGCGAACAGGCCAAGAGGAAACATGACCGCCATATAACTCGAATACCATGTTGCCTGCCCAATTGTCGATAGAAAATTAATTATGTATTGTTTCTCTAACCCTTTGTACATAGAAAGAGGGTCAATTCCAAAACGCATTAAAATGGCAAGTAAAAATACCAGAAATGCCGCTGCAAGGCAGCAAAAGATTGTCAAAAGGTTCCATCGCCAGTAACGCGACACCCCAAAATAAATCAACACAAAGCACATTTGTGCAACTAACCCCATATACCATCCGTCATATCCCCAGATCACCTGTTCTTTGTACGGTGAAAACAGGGCTGAGAGCAGTACGGCAACTGCATATGCGAATACAAGCCGGTCAATGACTGACAGCCGGATATTCCGTATCGTTTTCTCAAATTCACGAGTCTTCCATTCTTCCAGGAGCCGGAAAAGGAGCAGGCCGGTCAGGACCGCTCCCACGCCGGCTGTCAGAAAGAAAAAGAACTGCCATTTCGCGTTTCCGATATCATAATATTTATTTCGGAAATAAAAAGGATAGACGGCCAGCATTAAGAACACATAGATAAATGTAATTTCCTGTGGCAGTTCGGCCCAATGCTGACCGGGTTCCTTTTTGTCCTTTACCGCCTGTTTGCCGCGATTAATCATTATGATTCACCTTTCACTTTATGATCGGCCGTTTCCTGATCATATTTTCTTCTATTTCTTTTTATCTTCTATTTCATTTTTTGCCCGCTCAAGCATTCTTTTTACATAAATTCCCGTATAGGAATCAGGATTGCCGGCTATCTTCTCCGGCGTCCCTTCTGCAATGATCGTTCCGCCGCCGGCACCGCCTTCCGGCCCCAGGTCAATAATGTGATCCGCCGTCTTGATCACATCCAGATTATGCTCAATGACCACCACCGTATTGCCGCCTTCCGTCAGTTTATGAAGAATATCGACCAGTTTATGAACATCTGCAAAATGAAGCCCCGTCGTCGGTTCATCCAGAATATAAATGGTCTTTCCGGTACTCCGCCGGCTCAATTCCGTCGCCAGTTTGATACGCTGCGCCTCACCGCCTGATAAGGTCGTGGAAGGCTGTCCCAGTTTCACATAGGAAAGACCCACATCATACAGCGTCTCTATCTTTCTACGGATGGAAGGTACGTTCTCAAAGAAAGGAACCGCTTCTTCCACCGTCATATCCAGCACATCGTAAATGCTTTTTCCTTTATATTTTACTTCCAGCGTCTCCCGATTGTAACGCTTACCGCCGCAGACTTCACAGGGCACATAAACATCGGGAAGAAAGTGCATTTCAATCTTAATAATGCCATCTCCGCTGCATGCCTCGCAGCGGCCGCCCTTCACATTAAAACTGAACCTGCCCTTGCTGTAGCCCTTTGCTTTGGCATCCGTCGTCGATGCGAACAAATCCCGTATCTGATCGAACACACCCGTATAGGTCGCCGGGTTGGAACGCGGCGTTCTTCCAATCGGTGACTGATCGATCGCAATCACTTTATCGAGTTGTTCAATGCCGAGAATGTTCTGGTGTTTTCCGGGTATCGTTCTCGCTCTGTTTAAATCCCTTGCCAGCCGCTTATAAAGAATCTCATTGATCAAACTGCTTTTCCCGGAACCGGATACCCCTGTAACGCAGGTCATAACGCTCAGCGGAATCTTAACGTTCACTTTCTTCAGGTTATTTTCTTCAGCACCTTTGATCGTAATGTATCCCTGCGGTTTTTTTCTGCTCTCCGGCACAGGAATCTGCAATTTCCCGCTCAAATACTGTCCGGTGATGGAATCTTCCACCTGCATGATTTCTTCGGCCGTGCCTTCCGCGACCACTTCTCCGCCATGAGAACCGGCTCCTGGCCCGATATCGACAATATGGTCCGCAGCCAGCATCGTATCCTCATCATGCTCCACTACGAGCAGTGTATTTCCCATATCTTTCAGGTTCTTCAACGCCGCAAGCAGTTTATCGTTATCCCGCTGATGCAGGCCGATACTCGGCTCATCCAGAATATAGCAGACACCAACAAGTCCGGAACCGATCTGCGTCGCCAGCCGTATCCTCTGCGCCTCACCGCCTGACAAACTCGCTGTCGCTCTCGATAATGCGAGATATTCCAGACCTACTTCTATCAAGAATCCGACTCTCGCCCGAATCTCTTTCAAAATCTGTTTCCCAATCAGTTCCTGCTGTTTCGTCAGATTCATATTTCCCACAAACTCATGCAGGTCTTTGATCGACATGGAAGTAATTTCATAAATATTTTTATCGCATACCGTTACCGCCAATGACTCTTTCTTCAGACGCATTCCCTTACATTCCCGACAGGGTGTAATGCGCATATAAGTCTCATATTCCTGCTTTATGATATCGGAGCCGGTCTCTCTGTATTTACGCTCCACATTTTTGATCAGTCCTTCAAAAGCAACCGGATACACGCCTTCTCCGCGCTGTCCCTTATAATGTACCTCTACCTTTCTGCCGTTCGTTCCATAAATGAGCATCTGCTGTATGGAAGCAGGCAGTTCTTCATAAGGCGTGTCGAGACTGAACTGATACTCTCTGGCAAGCGCCTGTAGTACAGCATTCGTAAAACTTCCTTCACTGCCGCTGGACTGCCAGCCCATAACGGCAATCGCCCCATCACGGATGCTCATGCTCTTATCCGGAATCATCAGATTCACGTCGAACTCCATTTTATAACCGAGTCCGAAGCATTCCGGGCAGGCACCAAAGGGATTATTAAAGGAAAAACTCCTCGGTTCGATTTCTCCCACACTGACTCCGCAGTCCGGACAGGCAAAATTCTCGCTAAACGTAATCGGTTCGCCGTCTATGACATCCACGATCATGAGACCATCGGCCAGCGCCAGTACATTTTCCATGGAATCCGTCAGCCGCCTCTCGATACCTTCTTTCACGACCAGCCTGTCCACAATGATTTCTATATTATGCTTGATATTTTTATCCAGCTTGATTTCTTCCGACAATTCATACAAACTGCCGTCTACCCGGACCCTCACATAGCCGCTCTTTTTCGCCCGGTCAAATACTTTGGCATGCTCGCCCTTTCTTCCCCTGACAACCGGCGCAAGAAGCTGAATCCTCGTTCCTTCCGGCATAGCGAGAATCTGGTCTACCATCTGGTCTACGCTCTGCCTTTTGATTTCCCTGCCGCAGGCCGGGCAGTGTGGAATGCCGATTCTGGCATAAAGCAGACGGAAATAATCATAGATTTCCGTTACCGTCCCTACCGTGGAACGGGGATTCCGGTTCGTTGATTTCTGGTCAATGGAAATCGCCGGAGAAAGTCCTTCGATCTTCTCCACGTTGGGTTTCTCCATCTGTCCCAAAAACTGTCTGGCATACGAAGAAAGAGACTCCATATATCTTCTCTGTCCCTCCGCATAAATCGTATCAAAGGCCAGTGAAGACTTCCCGGAACCCGATAGTCCCGTTAAAACGACAAATTCGTTTCGCGGAATATTCAGATCAATATGCTTCAGGTTGTGCTCGCTCGCACCCCGAATTTTAATAAATTCTCTTGGTCTCATTTTTACCGTATCTGCCATTTCAGTAACGTACTCCCTTCTGTCCTTTATCACAATCGGTTGCTCTCTTTCATTTTTACCTTAATGTTCCATATCATGCAAAAGTTTCTTTAAATCTGCCATCTGGTCGCGCAGTTCCGCAGCAGCCTCAAAGTTCAGGTCCGCAGCCGCTTTCTTCATCTTCTTTTCTACATCTTTAATCAGTTTTTCTAACTCCTGCCTGTTCATGGATTCAGGATCTTTCTCAAACTTCAGTTCTTCCTTATCGATTACTTTGGAAATACTGATCAAATCCCTGACCGCCTTGCGAATCGTCTGCGGCGTAATGCCATGTTCTTCGTTATATTTCTGCTGAATCGCACGTCTCCTGTTCGTCTCCTCTATAGCTGTTTTCATGGAATCCGTCATCTGGTCAGCATACATGATGACATGGCCGTCCACATTTCTTGCCGCACGTCCGATCGTCTGAATCAGCGATGTCTCTGAACGCAGAAATCCTTCCTTGTCCGCATCCAGAATCGCCACGAGTGAGATTTCCGGAATATCCAGACCTTCCCGCAGCAGATTGATTCCCACCAGCACATCAAATACATCCAGCCGCATATCGCGGATGATTTCGGCACGCTCCAGCGTATCGATATCGGAATGCAGATACTTTACGCGGATTCCCACATCCTTCATATAGTCCGTCAGGTCCTCCGCCATACGCTTTGTCAATGTCGTGACCAATACTTTATGCTTTTTCTCAACCTCTTTGTTCACCTCGGATACGAGATCGTCAATCTGTCCTTCGACAGGCCGCACATCGACTTCCGGATCGAGCAGCCCTGTCGGCCTGATAATCTGTTCCGTTCGCAGCAGTTCATGCGCCGCCTCATAATCAGAAGGCGTTGCCGATACAAAAAGCAGCTGGTCAATATGCTGTTCAAATTCTTCAAAATTAAGCGGTCGGTTATCCAATGCCGAAGGCAGTCTGAAACCATAATCCACCAGCGTTGTTTTCCGCGAGCGGTCACCCGCATACATACCGCGTATCTGCGGCACTGTCATATGCGATTCATCGATGATAATCAGATAATCATCCTTGAAATAATCCATCAGCGTAAAGGGCGCTACGCCCGGTTCTAAACCGTTCAGATGCCTGGAATAGTTCTCGATACCCGAACAAAATCCGGTTTCGCGCAGCATTTCGATATCGAAGTTCGTCCGCTCCGCAATCCGCTGCGCCTCTAATAATTTATCTTCGCCTTTAAAATATCTGACCCGGTCTTCCAATTCTTTCTCTATATTTCTGCATGCCTCACGAATTTTCTCCTGCGGCACCACATAATGGGATGCCGGGAAAATCGCAATATGTTCCAGCGCTGCATGCACCTGGCCGGTGAGCGGGTCTGTCTGCACAATCCTGTCTATCTCATCGCCAAAAAATTCAATGCGGACCAGATAATCTCCGCCTTCCGCCGGATATACTTCCAACACATCACCGCGCACGCGGAAACAGCCATGTTCCATCTCCATATCATTTCTGGTATATTGTATATCAATCAGTTCCCGGATGACCTGGTCTCTGTCCTTGATCATGCCGGGCCGCAGGGAAACGATCATATTCTCATAATCATCCGGGCTTCCCAGACCATAAATACAGGAAACGCTGGCGATGACGACAACATCTCTCCGCTCTGAAAGCGAAGCTGTCGCCGACAGTCTCAACTTCTCAATTTCATCGTTAATGGAGGAGTCTTTTGCAATATAAGTGTCCGAAGAAGGGACATAAGCCTCCGGCTGGTAATAATCATAATAGGACACAAAATATTCTACGGCATTCTCCGGAAAAAATTCCTTAAATTCTCCATAAAGCTGTCCCGCCAATGTCTTATTGTGCGCAATGACGAGAGTCGGTTTATTCAACGCCGCTATGATATTCGCCATTGTAAAGGTCTTGCCTGAGCCCGTGACACCCAGAAGGGTCTGGAACTGGTTGCCTTCTTTGAAACCTTTTACAAGCGCTTCTATCGCCTGGGGCTGGTCGCCCGTAGGCTGGTATTCACTGTGTAATTTAAAGTTCATATGCTTAAATCACCTCCATAAATGTATGTAACGATCATATGGATTACAGTCAACAAATCGAACTTGATTATACCATGAATTTTTATGTTTGTACATACCAAAATCAAACATTTGTTCTATCTTATGTCAGTGCTTTATATCATAAAGAAAAAACGGCCCAAAAGCCGTTTTCTCCATTCCTGAGTTATTTTTCCCGCTATCGAATGACATACACCATGAACCTGACCGTTCCACCCGCATCTCTTCTGCAGACCTGAAATTCCGCTTCACTATCAGAATAGCCATACCCAAGCAAAGTTACATCGGTTTTCCCGTTAAAAAAGTCTTCACTAACAAAACCCACACCGTTCCCTCCTGAGCCATCTGCATGACTATAGCTATACTCTACTGTTCTGTCCTCTCCTACCGTTACTTCTTTTGTAAAATTTTCTTCCAGAAGAGCATAGTTCAGTAGATTTTCGATAGGAATATCATCCAGTGACGTAACATTTACATCCTTTTCCCGTTCTTTTAAAATAATCTCATCCAGTTTCGGGTTCCCGGTAGAAATAATGCCATTCGCACCCACAACAGGCGCTTCCGGTTCCGCTTCCCATGATGCCTCCAATTCCCGAAGGTATGTGAGGGCCGCCGCTTCATCAGCCCGTCCGGAATCAATTGGCAGATTCATAAGCAGATTAATTCCCTGATATCCTTCTTTTCGGGTGATTGTACCATCCGTTTCATGATAATCATATGCCTCTGCCGGATAAAAATCCGTATCCGTAATGCAAAGATAGACCTGTCTATCCGCAAACAGCGCAATATCATCACACTCTATAATACGATAAAGAACACCGTTTTTTACTATTGTAGAGAATGCACCGCCCATGGATGCGATATTATAGCGCCACGGTTCCAGTCCCTGAATGAGCGGCGATACAAAAAAATGAAGATCCGCATATTCATTACTGCTCATTTCCGGCATGGGCACACCATCCGTCCGCTCTATCGAAAGAACCACATAAGTACCGCCCTCTTCCGATACAGAATCTTCCAGACCGCTTTTGATAAGACCTTCCCTTGTCGCCGCTGCATACAGTTTAAAACAATACCCGCCGGCCTCCAATGTTTCGTTCAGTTCCATCACTTCGTCCCCGCCAAAAGCCTCTTCAGTTCCTTCATTTCCTGCTTCTGAAACGATTTCGTCCTTTGATAAATATTTTATTGCGGCCACGGCCGTCGTAGAAATCGCCAGAATACAAACTGCTGCCATCGCTGCGAAAGATATCATTTTTCTTTTTTTCATATTATATACCCCTTTTCCAAATCTCGGATTATCTGCCGGAACATTGGAATTTCGGCAGTCCCATTCACGGATAATGCGTTCATTCAGCCTTTTGTCCGGCGCTATATCTGAAGTAAGCGCTTCCCGCATGAGCAGGTCGATTTTGTTATCTTTCTTCATAGCCATAATCCTCCATTTTTTTCTTGATGATCAATCTCGCTTTATGTAGTCTGCTTTTTACCGTACCTTTTGGTATGTGCATTGTTTCTGCAATCTCTTCGACGGAAAGCTGAGCCGTATAATACAGGTAAACCGGCAGCCTTAAATGTTCGGGAAGTTTTTGCGTTTCTGTTCGTATCAATTCCAGCATTTCATGGTGAAGAAACGTTTCTTCAGGAGTATCCGCCTGATCGGCTATAACGGCCGACAATTCGTCTGTCAATTCGCCAATCGGCGCAATCCGCTGTCGGCGCGCAGCCTTTTTACGGCGGTTCTTATGGATTCCCAGACTTACCGCTATCAAATAGCTTTTCGGATTGTCCGCACTGTTAATATTCCTGCGGCGTTCCGTTGCCATGAGCATTGTTTCCTGATACAATTCTTCCGCTTCCTCCCGGCTCCCTGTCAACATACGACAGAAAGAATATACACTCTGTCCATCCCTTTCCAATAAATCGATAAATTCCTGACGCGTCATTTCGGTACCTCCAGATTGCTGATAACATATAAGGCAGGTAAGTTTTGCCCTACACTTATATATTGTCATATCTTTTCAATCGGTTCACGGAATCCGGAAATAAACAGATACCATGCCAGCCTTTACACCACCGTGCGTACTGCACACGAATCAAAAACAGGCAGACCAGCTATCACACGCTGGCCTGCCCGTTGTCCATTATATACTTATCACACAATCCTCTCCATAATATGGACGCTGCGAATCATGTGTAAGCAGCTTTATAAGCCTGCCTCTCTTCCCGTTTTATTCCACCCATTCATCATCCTCTATCCAATCGTCTTCCGCATTTTCTTCATCGTCAAGCCATTCGTCCTCCGTAGAAGTTTTCTTGGAAGCGCTCTGGGAATACCTGGCATCAGATTCCGGCTCCTGCCATTCATCATCCTCTATCCAGTCATCTTCATCACAATATCCATCGTTCTCTGATTCCACATCAATTCCCTTCCATGACTGTTGCGGCATTTTTTTCTGTTCACTGTTTTCGCCTCTATGCCCTTTTTCCGCCTCCACAGATTTCAAGTCAAAAGTTTGAAAATGCCTTACAGGTGTTTCGCCCGCTTCATATTTATGTGGCTCATTTTCACTTTTCCCGTATTCCTCATATGGTTCTTCTACTTCCTCAGCCTCATATTCCTCATACGATTCTTCTATTTCTTCAGCCTCATATTCCTCATACGATTCTTCTATTTCTTCAGCCTCGTATTCCTCATACGATTCTTCTA
>CAMWXB010000018.1 GCA_947178125.1 uncultured Lachnospiraceae bacterium
TCAGTTTGTATTCCACTTTCCCCCTTGGACGGGAATCTCGGTTTGCAATTCACGGTGCTGAGCCGAAGATTTTTAGTGAAATCAAATATATAATATAAGGGTCATCCCTCCACATAATACTGCGCCTGCGCATTCCACAACGCGCTGTACTTTCCATCTCCATCGGCCAGCAACGCTTCATGGCCGCCCTGCTGCACAATATGCCCTTCATGAAAGACAAGGATTTCGTCACAGAAACGGCAGGAGGAAAGCCGGTGACTGATATAAATGGCAGTCCGGTCTCCCACAATCTCATTGAATCTTGTATAAATCTCATACTCCGCCACCGGGTCGAGCGCCGCGGTGGGCTCATCCAGAATGATAAAAGGCGCATCGTGATACAGGCTCCGGGCGATGGCAATCTTCTGCGCCTCTCCGCCGGATATCTGTACACCTTCTTCTTCCAAATCTTTATAAAGAATCGTATCAAGCCCCTTGGGCTGCGCAGCGAGCCACGCCGAAAGCCCGGCTTTCTGAAGGCACTGTACGGCCCTTTCCCGGTCATAGCGCCCCGTACCTTCCTGTCCGTTTCCTGCCAATGCTTTCCGACTCTCCTGTCCGTTTACCGACGATGCTTTCCAACTCTCCCGTCCGCTCCCGGCGGCAACATTCTCCCCAAGGCTCATGGAAAGCAGCTGGAAATCCTGAAAGACCACGGAAAACACTTTCAGGTACTCCAGGTAATTATATTTGCGGATGTCGATGCCGTTTAACAGAATTTCTCCCTCCGTCGGGTCATAAAGGCGGCACAGAAGCTTGATAAAAGTAGTCTTGCCGGAACCGTTCTGCCCCACCACCGCCAACCGTTCTCCCACTTTGAATTTCATGGAAATATTTTTCAGAACATAACTTTCCGTATTGGGATACCGAAAGCTCACGTTCCGGAATTCTATCTCGTATTTTCTGTCGGAACGCTTTTCCACCGTCAGGGAACCCTGATACATCTCGTTGGGGATATCCAGAAAGGCAAAAATCTTTTTCAGGGTATCGCTGTTGACCTTCATTTCCCCCAGCGCTTTTAACATTCCGGAAAGCCCTTTGGAAAAGGCCATGATCGCGCCGATATACTGCGTCACGGAGCCAACTCCGAAAGCACCTCCCCATGCTTTCAGGCACACGAACAGATAGACCACCCATGTAAAGCTTCTGGAAACAGCAATCGACAGTGCAAAAAGACCTCCCATTCTCCCTCTGGCATCCCGTTCCATCGTATGAAGAACGCCGGTCCCGGGATCCAATGTCTCCTTCATCCGATTGACGCCAAATACATCCTGCCTGTACATCCGCATATCCAGCGCTCTTTTTTCGTCCTGAAACATCGCCACGCAGAAAAAATAAATCCGGTTTCCGAACTTCATGGTCTCATCATGGTCCAGCACACACATCTCCCCTTTGGTGGCCAAATAAGGTGAAAGCACCGTGATCACGAGCATCACAAGGAGCAGCAGCAGGATACAGAGCGGATTATTCAACAGTGTAAGCCATCCCGCCTCCTGCCGGACCGGCAGCCGGAAAAGAGAAACTGTAAGCGCCGCTGCGCCGAGCATCCGGAACAATTCTTCCATCAGGCTTTCAAAATGCCGGTATATTCTGTCGATTCCCCAGCCGCTCCAGCGCTCTCTCTGCAGAATCTGGCTCAACAGATTATGCGTGGCCACATCATCTGCCGCCGCAAAATCCATGTCCAGCATTTTCTGGGAAAGTATCTCCTCTCCCCGGTAATGAAGCGTGGCTCTGAGCGCTTCCTTCCACCGGAAAGCCAAGGCTTTTACAAAATAAGCCGCAGCATCAAACGAAAGCAGAAGAATGACCCATTTGGTCAATCTCTCCGGCATCCGCGTCCCGGCAAGCTCGTCTAAGAGCCGGGCGGAAAAATAAAGCGTCAGATAGGGAATCAGCGCAGCGATCATCGAATGAAGACCGGAGGACACGAATAACATGGGGCATTCCCGGCACCAGAGACCGAGCGCTCTCCTGTTCAACGCATATGTTTCCTTCCACGAAATTTTTTCCTTGGAAAATTTCTCATGAGATACTTCATCTCTCTTCTTTTTCATCTTCCTGTGCTCCTTTTTCTTCCGGGTCTGCCACATAGTATTTACTCTGTATTTCAAAAAGCTGCGCATAAGTTTTTCCCTGTGCGAGCAGTTCCTCATGCGTTCCCTCTTCCGCGATTTTCCCGTCTTCTAACAGGATAATGCGGTCACAGAAACGGGTGGAAGCCAGCCTGTGGGAAATGAACACGGACGACTTGCCCCTTGCCAGTTCCTGATATTTCTGATAAATGTCGCTCTCCGCAATGGCATCCAGCGCCGCGGTAGGCTCATCCAGTATCATGACCGGACTGTCCTTATACAAAAGCCGCGCCATCATCAGCCGCTGCAGTTCCCCGCCGGAAAATTCGACCGCATCCTCATACACTTCCTTTACCAGATGGGTATGATACCCCGCAGGCAGCTCTTCCATCTTCCTCCCAAGGCCGACCTTCCCGATGCAGTCCCGCACTCTGTCCATATCCATTTTCTGGTCAAAAGAAGCGACATTCTCCGCCACCTCCCCCGCCAGCAGAGAAAAGTCCTGGAACACCGCCGCAAAAAGCTGGTAATAATCTCTGCGGTCATATTCTTTGATGTTTACCCCATTTAACAGCACTTCTCCCTCGTCAGGGTCATAAAAGCCGCACAGAAGCTTTATGAGCGTCGTCTTACCCGCGCCGTTTGCTCCTACCACCGCCAGCTTTTCCCCAGGATGAAGGATGAGATTCAAATGGGAAAAGATTTCCCGCTCCGAGCCCGGATAACGAAAAGTCACATCCCTAAGCTCAATGGTATAGGAAGCTTCCTTATCCGCCTTCAGCGCTTTTCCACCCTCAAAAAGGAACGGCTCCTCATAATCCGCAAGCTCCCGGATACCGGAAATCTCAATGCTCTGCTTATGCAGGGTTGAAAAACTCTGCATGATACCGCCGATCCATGTGGTAAAACCGCTAACCGCCGTAAAATAGAGCAAGAACTCCGAAGCGCTCAAATTTCCCTGAAGCGTCAGATAAAGCAGCCAGGCATAGGCAACCCCGTTTCGCAGAAAAGAAAGGACAATATCCGTCAAGTCCGCCATCAGATAGATTCGCTCCCGCCGCAGGTAAAAATCCTGCAGCATTCCGATACATTTGTCCATCAGTTCTCCCAGCCATTCCCCCATACCGAAGATACGGACATCCTTTGCCAGCAGGCGGTCTCTCGCTTTTCCCCGGAAGTAGAAAAAACGGTTCTTGATATCGGCCTCCTCCTGCCTGTGCCGGTAGCCCCAGCCGTTCAAATAACTGTTGACCAGATAACCGGCTGCTGCCAATACCACAGTCACGGCCACGATTACCAAATCCACATGCGTCAGAAGGTACAAATAAATTGCAAATCCCAGAAGATTCTGTATGATTTTGGCAAAGGTATTCCAGATATCCTCCGTCGGTGATATATTGCCATGAGAAGCATCCATTGACTTCGCATAAGAACGGATAAAATCCTGACTCTCCCGCACCGGATAGGAGCAGCTTCCCGCTTTTTTCCACATTTTGCAGGTAATCAGAAAGCGCACCGGCGTTCTGGCAAACATCTGATTTTTTTCCAGATAACCAGAAAGGGCATAAACAGCCATGATTCCCAGCGCAAAGAAACTGATGATGCCAAGAAGTTCTCCCAGCGCATCATGCCGTTCCAGACTCCCCAGGATTGTCGGCGTCACATACAGTTCCAGCAGCGAACCCGCCACAACGAACAGAGCCTGCAGGAGCGTCAGCACGAGCACCCTCGGCCTTATCTCCAGCGCTTCCCTCACCATGAACAGCGAATTGCTCAACATCCCGTATTTTGCGGTTGTTTTTGTTTTTTTGAGTTTTTTGGATTTCATCTTTATGCCCCCATGCCGCGGCTATACCGCATCTCATATCCCAAGACAAAGCTTGTCAGGAAGAACGCCGTATTTCAGGCGTTCTTTCGTGTGAGAAAGATTTGCCTCTGGCAAATCGTAGAACTTCTTCACGAAGTAGCCATTGCTACGAGTGTTAGAAGTTCTTCTCACACTATGTTAGCACAAGAATCCCCCAGCGATACATTCCGGGGACGAAATGCCTCGCTGGGGGGATGAAATTTGCTATACTTCCAAACATGCTCTCAGGCGGCATCATAAACAATTCATGCAGAATGGCCGCCAGGACATACACTTTCATTGCGGCAGCAAAATCTCCGTCGTAAACGCCCCGTCCTCACTGTTCCTGCTGATGTAACCCTGATATCTGTCTATAATGGTGTCGATGCGCACCAGCCCGTAACCGTGTCCCGCGCCTTTCGTGGAGGTAAAACGCCCGTTTACCTTCTTCTGCTTTTTCAAAGCGGTGCTGTTGGTGAAAGAAAGATATAGCTGCGTATTTTTCATCTCCATATACACCCGTATCAACCGTTCTTCTTCCGGGAGCGCCATACACCCCTCAATCGCATTGTCAAAAAGATTGCCGATGATAATGCACAGGTCTATCTCCGCAGTTGAAAGCACTACCGGAACATGCGCATCCGCCGTCACCCGAATGCCCTTTGATCTGGCAAGGGAAATCTTGCTATTCAAAATAACATCTGTCATTTTATTCCCTGTTTTTAACGCCAGGTCTACCGTGTTCAAATCCTCATCCAACGCATCCAGATAGCGGGAAGCCGCCTCCATATCGCCCATCGCCAGATAACTTTTTAATACCTGAATATGATTCCGGTAGTCATGGCGCCATCCCCGCATTTGGCGGTACATATTCTCTACCTCCGCATAATGCGTGGCAAGAAGCTCGCTCTGACATGCCGCAATCTGTCTGTTGATTCTTTTTTCACGGAAAGATAGTTTCAATGGCATTTCTCTGTTCCTCATAGCATTCCCATATGGCAAAGTAATCTTTGCTCCTCGGTTCATGATCATCATAGAAGAAGTCCCCAATGTTCGGCATGCTTCACATATTCATCCGGGGATACCCCGCTTTCCTTTCAAAATATCCTACTCCACCAATAACTCCACCAATATTTCCAGAATTTCCGCTTCCGAATACCACAAAGAAGGTTCCACGCATTTTGTCCTGTCAATCAGTGCATCAATGCAAGCCTCGAAAGCTGCCTCTGTTACCGGTTTCTCCTCCCAGAAATAATCATAGTATATATTCCCCTGCTCATCCGCATAATCAGAATACCATCCCGTTCCGATTTCCAAAAACTCTCCCTTTTCCAGCAGATAAATATTACACGGATAAAATCCCATTGCGCCATAGTCATTATACAGCAGCCCGCCGCGTTCGATATACCTCATTCCGCCTCTTTCACGATTCACGCATCTGACTTTTCCATCATAAAAGGAAACGATGAGCTCTCCGCTTACCGCAGCCCTTGTATCAATGCAAAGCTCCGGAACGTCATCGGCATCCACATAAAGGAGTGAATAGAGAAACCCAACATCGGGTTCCCATTCCGTAACATGGATTTTCAGGATAAAATCAATATATGCATCCTGCCACGTCGCAAAATCCTTTAATCGTCTGCCCGTCCATTCCAGTTCATTTTCTGACCGCATTGCGGCATATTCTTCCCGTTTTGTCAGATACTGCTCCCTGTCGATATCCCCGGAATCGTAAAAAAAATCTCCCTCGTCCAACTTTCCGTTCTTATTCTCGTCAGACCAGCATATGGAATCCTCCTTTTCCATGCTTCCGTCAGCACTCATCGTACTAAATTCAATCCATTCAGAGCCGTATCCGTCCGCATAATGCAGAATTCCGCATCGCCCATCCGCAAGGACCGGTTCATAGTTCCACCAGCCCTCCCAAATGACCCGAATCGCTCCTTCCTGTACTTTTACCACATAATAGATTCTGCTATCCCTGATCTGCAGTTCCCCGCTGCCGTCTCCGTCAATATCCAGAAAACAGTATTCGATATCGTTATCCCAGAACAGTTCATCAATATAGAAATACTGTTCCTCCAGCTCCACCACAATCTCACCGTTCAAAAAGTCCTCATAAATACGGGAAGAAGAATCCGAATACCGGATGATCGTCTTGCGGCCTATCAGGTCGAGTATGACAAATTTCCCGTTTATATCTCCTGCGTCTTCCGGCTCTATGACTTCTTCATCGGATAATTGATAAATCTTGTAGTCATCTTTCCGTATACCACTGTTCTCCCTCATATCCCATATTTCCGGTGTCTGTTCACTGCAATAAATCAGATGGTCCGCATCCAGAAAACCCGTGTAAAGGTATCCGTCAAAGAAAACTTTCTCCGGTATCGCAAAGACCTCTTTTTCTCCGGTATATGCGTCTACCCGCTCCAGCCACGCACAATCGCCTTCCTGATAAAAGACCATCAGATAAACGGTATCTTCTGCCTCTACCCACATGAAACCATCTATATCTTCCTTTACTTCTTTCTGATACAGCGTTTCCCCTTCCGCCGAGCGCAGTGTGATTTTCATAGGATCCCCGTACTCCGTTCCCGTCAAAAAAACATAGCCCTGTCCGCCAGGTACATATTCCGCTTCTACGGGACCGTTAAATGTAAACCCTGTCTCACCACAGTCGCAGTCACCTTCCACATGAATGATCTCATGGGGTGTAAAAACCGCCGGTTCCAGCAGTTTCCGCCCGTTATTTTCCAGATCATATTCATACAGCCCCTCATCCGTGCAGGCAAGCAGTTTTGAAGCGTCAGCGGTCACATCACACTTATTTTCATCCGCCAGCCATGGTGAAAACAGATAGTTTTCTCCCATAAGTTCCCTAAGATCACAAAGCAGAACGGTCTCCTGAAACTCATCATCCAGAAAGTACAGCATCCCATCTGCCTCAAATACAAAGCCCTCTTCTACAAGCTTCGGGGAGGGCATCCGCCTTTCCAGAAGTTCCAGCACATCCGGCGCTTCCTCATAAACTCTGGAATCCTGCCTGAAAACCTCCTGCGGCACAAAATCCGGGGCTTTCGCCAGATAAAAAATCCGCTGCTGCCGCCTTTCTGCAGAAAAATAACCATCGCTGACAAAAAGAAGGGTATCATCATCGACCCTGATAACGTGCTGATTCCAGTCATACCGCAGTTCCCCTTCTTCACCGTTTAATTCCACAACCGGTTTTTCAAGGAATATCTTTTCAGGAATCACGGACTCTTTCGGTTCTTCCAATTCCGCCTGTTCTTCTGTTTTCTCCTGTTGTCCCGATTCCTTCCCTGACAGCAGTTCTTCCGGCCATATTCCCTCCGCAGAAACGATGCCCTCTGCCAAAGCGGCGCTGTCAACTGTGGCCTTTTCCCTGCTGCCGGCAGCAAACTTCGCACACAGCCCCAAAACGAGCATTCCGGCAATGGCTGAAATCATAATCTCTTTTTTCTTCATCCATTCTTCATCTCCCCTGCTTCACAGTTTCATCTTGCGCGCCCCAACTCCAATAACTTCAAATAATGAGGAATGTCTTCTTTGATGGGATGCAGCTTAAATGGTGCGCTGCAGCAACCGCAATGCCATTTTTCTTCCTTTTCAAATTCATATTTTACCCCGCATCTGCAGGTCCCGTTCATACGGTTCTGACATCCGATATCGCTATGGCGGAATACCTCTACGATGCTTTCAGGACATTCCCTTAAATACGCCAGACATTTTTCCGCATTCCGGATTCTCAATTCCAGATACAGATTTCCGGTATCGGAATTCAGTGCATAATCGTATACGGACGATTTTCCGCAATAATATCGGACAGACGGGCCTTCGTTAAAATCGCCTTTCTTCCTCGTATATCCGCTCTCTGTCAGTATTTTATCCAAAATGAATATCACTTCTCTGTCCGCCTCATCATGAATCTTGTCCGCGACATAATCACAGCCTTCCGCCAGCGTACATGTATGCAGATTTTCCGTTAATACTTTATAATTCCATCCGATAAATGCGTTGCCGAATGCTGTTGAATTCGAATAATAATTTTTCACGTCTTTCAGCTGTGTACTTTTTACCTTTTTTGCAACAACGGACAGAACTTCCAGAATATTTCGATTGTCCGGATAATCGATTTCCAGAAAATCTCCCGAAGACAAACTGTACTTTTTAATCCCGTCAAACACAAAGCCCTGGCCGCACAATGCTTCTAATAACAGATTGGTCTTTCCGGCCTTATTCATTTTTCTGACTTCCGCCGTATCTGCAATAAAGACATCTCCCTTAAAATCGCCGCAGGCAAACAGGCAGAGCATAAAATAAAACGGATTCCACGGCACTCTCCTTGCCTCTCTCGCCTGCTTTGAAAAATAATCATATTCATCGGTTTTATATAAAGGTAATCCGAACTTTTGCGGAGAGTCCGCCATATCGGAATACATTCGATAAAACATCTCTCCGACTTCCCTGAATGCACTTTCAAACTCTTCATGGGAAAGCCGCTTCAAAAAATCAGGATGTATTTCCAGCTTATCCGGAATATCTACCAGTTCATTACGGCGTATCAAAGCCCATTTACTGACCAGATAGTCACCTTTCATCATACCGCACCGCCTCTCTGTAATACTGCCTCCGGCTCATGAAATAATTTTAAAAATACTGTATCATCGCCCGGTTCATCTTCTCATAAAAATTCCGCGAAAGGGGAATCTCCTTTCCATCCTTTAAGACCACCTGTGTCCTTGTTATTTTTTTCACAAAATGCAGATTCACAATATACGACCGCCCTGTCCGGCAGAAGCTCTCGTCCAGCTCTTCCTCCAGTTCATTCAGCGTCTTCTTCACCGTATAAGCTTCCGCTCCGTGGACCGTCACATAGTTTCTCTGCACTTCCAGATAACGTATCTCATGAAAAGGAACCCGCACCACCGTTCCCGGCAAAGCCAGACAAAGTTCCTTCTCCTTCGATTTCAGCCGCTCCACCGCACGGTCGAGCACCGCGAAGAGTTTTTCTGCCGTCACCGGCTTTAACAGGTAATGGAGCGCCTCCACATCATAACCTTCCGCAATATACTCCATATAGCCCGTGATAAAAATGATCTGCACCGCACGGTTTTCCTGACGGATTTTCCGCGCAAGCTCCAGACCGTTCATCTCTCCCATCTCGATATCCAGAAACAAAAGGTCGAAAGCCTTATCCTCTTCATACTGAAAAAGAAAGGCTTCCGCCGAAGAATAACGCTCTATTTTCAGGACAGTCCGGGTGCTCTCTGCCCATTTCCCCAAAAGGGACTGCAGATAAACGACATCTGCCTGTTCATCGTCACATATTGCCAGCCGGTACATGAAAAGGCCTCCTTCTAACCTCCTTCATTCTATCATGGTCATTCGTTTCGTACAAGAATTCTTCGCGGCGATTCGTCTTTGCGCCATTCATTATTTGTCATTTGCCTGCGGCAATCTGACCACAGCGGCCTCTACTTCCGCTTTTCTGTACATGGTTTCCTGACCACACAATGCAGGCGGAACCCTTTGCGCACTTCATACAGTTCCAGTTTCAGGCCGCCTGCATCGCAAAGCCGCTGTATCGCATCCCTTGAATAGACACGGACATCCCCTTTGTTGAGGAATCTGTTGGCTGCCGGGATTTCGATATGATTGAAAAACCACATCAGTATCCTGCTGTTTGATGCCATATCCCTTAAAATCAGTCTCCCGCCCGGCCGCAGAACTCTGTGCAGGCTTAGAAAGAACTTTTCCGGATTCGGATAATGATGAAAGCTCATGGAGCAGGTGACAACATCGAAGCTGTTGTCTGCAAAAGGCAGATTTTCGCAGTCACCTGAGACAAAACATATCCCCTCCATCTGCTTTTTCTTTGCGCTCTCTATCATTTTTTCCGAGAAATCCACACCCGTATAATTTTTATCCGGATAGTCCCTCTTGAACATGCCAAGCATTGCCCCTGTGCCGCAGCCGGCATCCAGCAAATCGGAAAACGGCTCCCTGACCGCCTCCGCCAGCACATCGGGATAATCCTTGCGGCACATATTGTAGACGCTTGGGTCGTCATCATCAAATTTTTCCGCCGCCCGGTCAAATTCCTTCAGCGACAGCTTTTTGTATTCTTCACTTGTCATTGCGAAACCCTCCCCTGTTTTTCCAGTCAAATGCCGTCATGCAGGACGGCTTACTGAATCAAAACCGCTATCCATGCGATAATGGCCGCAATCGGCAGTTAAATCAGTATTTGCAAAATGAATATCATAAGTTCTGCCTTTCTGCATCGTCCGGTTTCCTGCAGTATGCCATCGTATACAGCGAAATCCCACGCTTTAGCTTTTTCTCCCCGCACAGTTCCATACCGCATCGGATATATTTTTTTACCTTCAGCGGCGTGTCCGTATCCAAAACACAGGGAATGTCCTTTGATGCCGCCTCTGCAAAGGGCTGCTCCAAAACCTTGTGCATGAACCCTTTTCCCTGAAATTCCCGCAGGACTACCACCATGGATACCACGATATAATCCGGCTCTTTTCGAAAAACCTTCGCATATTGATTCCCGCCGCTTCCCGCAGCGGCCGCCCATGCCTTAGGCGGCAGTTCGCATAAAAACCGTTTTAGCATATGTAAAGACGGCCCCATCGCCGACTTTGTCTTTTTCCCCCAGTAAACAAGATACCCTTCACCTTTTTTCGATGTAGTATACAGCACACCGGCCCTGTAATAATAATCCGTTATAATTTCAAACGCCCTGACCGCCTGCTCTTTTGTCACCATTGTCACGATTCCACTTTTTTCAGCGGCAAACGCTTCTCCGACTTTCCTGCCGATTTCCACGATTTCTTCTTTTGATCTGTTTTCAACTTTTATCAAACTTCCCATTTCATGACCTTTCTCCTCTATAAGACCAGCGTTACGGACATATTCCCTGATTCCTCACTTCCTGCACCGGAATGCCGCCATTCCCTCCACGGTCTTTACGCCCGCTTTTCTGTACATGGCCTTCAGCTGCCGCTCCAGACTGTCCGCCGTTTCATAAGGCGGCGTAAAGAATCCTCTGGGCGTGTAAATTTTATCAACGAACCAGTCCGTTTTTCTATTCTCACCCCTCACATAAAAACAACCGCAGAAAATCCCGCCCTTTTTCTGTCAGATGGACAGTATGCGTTTGTTTCGCCTACAAAAAACATATCCTTCTTCCGCCAGCGCTTTTAACGCTACGGAAACAGTAGGTCTGGAAACCTTCAGTTCCCCTGCAATGTCAGAACCGTGCACTTCTTTCTTTTGGGAAAGGATATAGATTATTTTCAGGTAGTCCTCTACCGATTTTTTCTGTTTCAAATCATCTCCTTTCAAACCCTTTTGGTTAGTTACGGCTAACTTATAATTTTTAAAAAAGCAACCACTTTCCTTTTGTGGTTAGCAGTAACTAACTTGTTTTAAAGTATACTGCGTTTTTTTAGCTTTTGTCAACAGGTTACAGAATCTTTTGTTTAGACCGATTTTGTGTTTAGACCTTCTTATCCACAAACTATACTTTTCCTGCCGCCTGTGATATACTGAAAAACACAAACGCATACAGCCTGCGCTCTAAGAATTTACCGCGTCAACTCTTGCCCAAATCCCACTACGATTACAGCACTTTCCTACTAAAATCAGAAAAATCAAAAACTGCTTTCAGAAAGACTTTTTTCGAAATATTGACATATTTCTAAATTACACATATAATACTAATAACAGGTAGATAACTACCTTATAAACAGTTCGCTCCCGGTCATGCGAATCATAAATAGGCCGTGAAAACGTAGTTCGCTCCCGGCCATGCGAATCATAAATAGGCCGTGAAAAAGTCTTTAAGCCTCTTGTGCAAAAGCAGGAGGCTTATCTATTACAGGAGCTAATCTTAATGGAAATTCTGGCAGGCGGCCTCTACTTCATTTCAGATGCCTTTTTCATAAAATTCAAGACCCCTATTTAAAAATGAATTATAAGGATACGAAACGTCCTCATTATTTTGCCTTCAATGACAGTAAGACCGGACTCTATTGGCTGGTCCCGTGCAATTCAAAAATCGAAAAATTTGAACAATTAATTTGCCAAAAACAAGAACAGCATAAACCAACAGATAGCATTAAAATTGTCAAAATATTCAATACCTTATATGCAGGAGCACTACGGCTCCATCAGCGAAGAAGAGATGTGGTACCATTTTTCCTTTTTCAAAGCAGGTTTCATCTCCGTCCTCAGTGAGTGGATTCACCGCGGCTGTCTGGAAACGCCGGAAAAACTGGCCGAAATCATTTTGCGGAATCTTCCTCTTTGAACACCGCTTGATCTGTAACAGGCATGATAAAATTCGGGTGCCAAAAGGCACTTCTCAACTATCATAAGCACCCTTTAACACCCGAATCCTCTGCAACTGGTACCACAATCCTGATCAATCCAGTGTGTCCTTCCCATACACCTCAATCTGGCTCAGCGCCGGAAACGGCGACGGATCATCCGCCTTGATCAGTTGCCCGAGCCGCACCCACCGGATTTTCTTCGGTTCAAAAGTCAGCACATGGGGAAGGCTGCTCTTTTCCAGCTCCCAGACGATTTCCGACTGGTCGGAAAACGTCAGCGTCACCTGTTTCCACCAGTTATCGTGCGGAAAATCGGAACGCGTATACAGCACCACCTTGTCGGCCTCCACTTCCCTGCCGAAGTCCACCGTCATTTCCGCGTCGTCCTGCATATTGATGCCCCATGACTCATAGGGCCATTCGCCATGAGAACGATTCTCGCACACGCCGTCAATCGCATTTCTGGCCGCGAACACAGACTCGCCTCTCGTCTCCACATTGGCCGTCGCGTGCGGAAAGCAGTTTGTATCGCCGTGCTGGTCGCACACATTCAGCGCCAGATTCCGATAGGCGCATATCTCATCTTCCCTCGCCACTCTCGCATACAGATAATGCCTGTTGCCGACAAACACCTTTGGCGAATAGCAGATGCGCTTCTCTCCGAAAGGCACAGTATAGGAAACATTGTCCGTAATATAACAGAAAGCCGCTCCCATCGCATCGTCCACCTGCAAAAAGACGTGAATATTCTTTTCCGAAGTCTCCAGAACGATTCTGTCTCCCTCCTGATATTCTGCGGTGCATACGAGGCTCACATAATCTTCCCCGCTGCTCACACAGATCGTTTTTCCGTTTTTATCCAAAACCTTTAATGCCAGTACTGCCATATCAATAACCTTCCCTTTCCCTCAACATTATGATCTTTTTCAACGCATCCGTCTTTGTTCACACTTGACTAATGTAGTCAACTCACATTTCCCCGGATGAATCGGATAGTGAACGGCCGGAATCCTCGTCATCGGATGTAAAAGGTTGGTGTTCGGGTCCGCCTGAATGATGAATCCCTCGCCCTCCGCGCATTCCGTTTCAACGCTGCATCTGCTGTAATGATTCTCTACCCGCGCCATTTTTCCGTCCTTTATCTGCTTTTCTCCCGCCACATCGATCTCCACCGCAAAACCGCAGTCATAAGCTTCGCATTCCCTGTCGCTCGTAATGACATGCTTTCGGATATGTCCTTCTTTGGTCGGAATGATATAGGATTCCACCTGAATGCCCTCATAGGGTATCCAGCGGGAATATACTTCCGTTTCCGAAACACGGAACTCCTCGCAGATACGCCGCACATAGACATAGCCGTTAATCATAAAAGCAAGCATCGAATCCGGTGCCGTCTCATGTACTTCCCATGTGGATTTCGCCACGCTGAACGCAAATTCCGTATCGTATGCAAATTTTCCATACTTGGACGGTATCTGCCCGTGCCCCGCCGGGCTGTATTTGCCGGGCACGAAGGCCGTCACATGATTATTGTATCTGTGAATCAGCATATCCGCATAGGGCAGCGCTTTCTGCTCCGCTAACGCCGGAAGCGGCTTAGCCTCCGCTTTCCAGAAAGGATGGTCATCGGGCAGCATCAGAACGGCAAATGTCTTTAGCGCCCAATACGGAGAGCCAGGCCCGTTGTACCGCTCACCCATGACGAGATTGGGGTATCCGTATCCGATGGTCAGAATATCGTTCCCGTCAAAAATCGGCCGCTTCATCCAGTCACAGAAATGCCTTACGATAAGTCCCTTCATCACCCCGACGTCGAAAGGCTCTATCCCCGCCATCAGACAGGCCGAGAAAAAACTCACCTGTGAAAAACGGTACGTCAGTGAACGGCCAAATGGCAGCGCCCTTCCTTTTTCATCGAACCAGTAAATAAACTGCTGCGCAAAAAGCATGGCACGTTCTTTATAAAGTCTGCATCTGTCCGGATCCTCTTCTTCCATGACCGTCGCATAGAATAAGCTGTAAAAATGGATGGCAAACGATACATAGTAATCCTTCTGTCCGGAATCGCCGTCCTGATACCAGCCGTCTCCCAGATAAAAGGAATTTGCCCCATCCAGATATTTTTCCAGTTTCTCAGCATCATACTTCCTGCCGCGCTTCTTTAACGCAATATTGACAAGCACCGCAAAAAGCACCCAGTTGCAGACGGGCAGCTCATATTGGTTGATGCCGTAAAGCCACTCTGCCAGATTGTCTTTCTCTTTATCGCTCAAGGGCTCCCACACTTTATCCGGCGCCAGAATCAGCCCGTAAGCCATCGCCGCCATCTCGACGAAACGCTGGTCAAATGTATGAAAACCGCCCCAGTATTCCTCATTTTCCGGGTCTGTCCCGGCCGTCAGCCCTTTTCTATAGATTTCTTCAAATTCCGCGTCGCTTCCGCCGCCCGCCCAGAACGGCACGAGCCCCCACAGGACCCTCGAAAAAGCTTCCAGCCGAATCGTCCTCTGCTCATAAGTCGTCGCCGTAACGCCCAGCGCAATACCAGCCTTTTCCTTCGTATAATAAGGCAGCAGCGGCCTGATAATTTCAAGCAAAAGCTCCCTGAAATCTTCCTTACTGTTCAATTTCCCTTCCCAATCCGTTCTCATCCTTCTCCCTCCTCACTTACTCACTCCAAAAACACAGTTCCCCCAACCCGAATCTCTTAACCCTTCAAAATCACCTTCGCCTCATACGACATCCACTCACCCCGACAGAATCACCCCAGTGCCCTATACAGCATCCTCCCTCAACCCGACAGAATCGCATGTAAGGCGATTCTGTCAGGCGAAAAAGATTTGCCTTGGCAAATCGTAGATTTTCTTAGTCTGCGTTTCTTGCAGACTTAGAAAATCTTTTCGCCTTCTACCAGTATAACTCCCAATCCTTCCGCAGTCTCGTCAGCGCCTCCATATAGAAATAATCTCCCCAGGAATTGCATTCGTCAACACCGTAATGATTACAGGTGTTATATGGTGAATGATTGGAGTAAGTGCTGTGCAGCACAAGCCCGTTGGATTTGGCCGGGTCTTTGACCGCATAATTATCATACAGGGATTTCATCATCTGCTTCGCATACTTCCGGTAGATTTCCGCTTCCTCCGGCTCCAATGACTTGATCATCTCCAGCATACCGCAGGCCGCGATCGATGCCGAAGAAGAATCCCGCGGCTGGTCGTCTCCATCCGTAAATTCCAAATCCCAGAAAGGCACCATGTCTTTTGGCAGATGTTCCAGATAATACTGCGCCACATTTTTGAATATATCGATATATTCTTTCCGCTTCGTATACTTATAGGCGAGCGCCGCACCGTAAATCCCCCACGCCTGTCCTCTTGCCCAGGCGGAACCGTCGCGGTATCCCTGGCAGGTCGCGCCGTGGTCCGGTTCCCCGGTCTCCATATTGAAGAAAAAGGTGTGCCAGGTGGAATAATCTTCCCGAATCACGTTCTTAATCGCCGTATGAATATGTTTTTCCGCAATATTCCGGTACTTATCGTCTCCTGTCTCCTCCGATGCCCAGTACAGCAAAGGCAGATTCAGCAGGCAGTCGATGATCAGCCTGTAATTTTCCGGCGCATCCATCGGTCCCCATGCCTGAATAAATTCCCCGACGGGATGGTACCGCGTGATCAGCTGGTCAGCCGCCTTGATGGCAGCCTCTTTTCCCTTCTCACTTCCTGTCAGCTTATAAGCCGCCACACAGGAAGGCGAATAAAGGAATCCCATGTCATGATGGTCTACCTCAATTTTATTGTCAATTCTATGTAAAAAGCTTTCTACCTGTACTTCCGCCGCCTGTTTCAGCGCTTCCGCGTCCGGCAGGCCCTTCTCCTTCGCATATTCATATGCAAGCCAGATTTCCCCGGTCCAGAAGCCCGTTGTCCAGTAGTTATTTTCAATCGGATGATAAAAGCCGTCCTCGCTGTATGCCTTCTGGAACTTATCCGTAAATTCCGGCAGATTCCGAACGACCTGCTTTTCGGAAAAGTCGAGGGCTGCGTTAATCTCTTCCGGAGAGATGACAGGGCTTTCTTCAAATAATATTTTCATGTGTTTCCTCCGTTCTGCCGCCTTTTGAGGGCGGCTGGGTATTGCAGGTTTCCAGTGACTTAGATTTGAGTGCAAGAGGACAGAGGACGGGTGGGGGGGAAAAGTTTCCGTCGCGCGGCACGCTTCCGGTCCATTAAAAACTGCAGCGGAAATCTTTTTCCTCCCCCACCCTTCCTCTGCCCTCTCGCTTTGACTCAACCTTCCACATTCGCCGTTCGTCGAACATGCAAGCATGCTCTTCTCACGAACGCTCATTATGCCGTAACATAAGTTATTAAAATAACCAAAGGAGAATGTCCGAAAATCGGGCATTCTCCCGGGCGAGAAAGGCTCGCAACGCGAGCCGTAAAAGTTCTTAACGTTCCGTCCATTGGCGGATCGTCTTTAGAACTTCTTCCCGCCCTATCCTTTGAGTCCCGTAGAAGCCACGCCTTCCACAAAGTACTTCTGCAGACACAGGAACACAATGATAACCGGTATCAAAGAAAGCACCGAGCCTGCCATGATCAGTCCGTACTCGGAAGAATACTGTCCGATGAACATTTTGAGTCCTAACTGAATCGTCTTTTTGCTTTCGGTCTTTAAATAAATAAGTGGTCCTAAATAGTCATTCCAGGTACTGACGAATGTAAAGATTGTCAGAGTGGATAATGCCGGCTTGGAAAGCGGCAGCATGATCTTGGCGTAAATCTTATATTCGCTCATGCCGTCGATTCGCGCGGCCTCACACAATTCACTCGGAATGCCTTCATAGAACTGTTTCATCATGAACACACCGAAGGCAGAGAACGCCTGAAGGCAGATCATCGCGAGCAGTTTATCATTTAAACCCATCGCACGCATCATAATGAACTGCGGAACCATGTATACCTGCCATGGCATTGCAATTGTTGCAATATATGCCAGAAACAGGGTATTTTTATGTTTGAACTCCAGTTTTGCAAAAGAATAAGCTGCAAAACTCGATGTCAGAAGCTGCAAAAGTGTCACAACGATTGTTAAAAATACCGTATTTTCCACAAACTTCAGCATCGGAATTTTTGTCCATATTTTGATATAATTATCCCATTTGGGAACTTCCGGAATCCACACGAAGGGATTCATCTGGAATACTTCTCTGTCCGATTTGATCGAGGCAGACAACATCCATAAAAAGGGAATTATCATAACTATTGTTATTAATATTAAAATAGCATACAGTATTATTTTCCCGATTAATGCGTTTCTACTTTTTGAACTATATTTTTTCGTTTCTGTCTTTTCGCTCATCCCGACTCTCCTTTCTCCTACATTTTACGCATCCAGATTTTTCTCATATCTGAACTGAATCAACGTAACAACAAGCACTATCAGGAACAATACCATTGCAATTGCGCTGGAATATCCCAAATCCCAATAGTTGAACGCATTCTGATAAATGTAGTATACAAGAACGGTCGCCGATGTACTGAGCTTGCCGTCTCCGCCTCCCGCGAGCATGACTGCGATATCATATACCTTAAAGCAGTTGATCGTCAGCATGACAACGACAAAAAAGGTCGTGGAACGGAGCTGCGGCCATGTTATGTATTTGAATTTCTGCCATGTATTCGCGCCGTCAAGGCTTCCGGCCTCATACAATTCCGCCGAAATTCCCTGTAAGCCAGCCAGATAGATTACCATATAATAACCCATGTATTTCCATACACTGAACAAGATCAACGTGACCAATACCAGATTCCCGCTGAACCATTTCGGCAGATTTTCCTGCGCTACACCGAATACCGTCAGAAGCAGATAGTTCACCGGTCCTTTTGAAGGGTGGAAGATCATGCTCCAGACTGCCGTGATCGCCACAAGAGAAGCTACATAAGGGAAAAAAGCCACCGTTCGGAAAAAGCCTCTCGCTCTGACTTTCTGATTCAGCACGATAGCCAGCGCCAGAGAAGCGATCATCGTCAGCGGTACGGTACCGACAACATAGATGATCGTATTTTTTAACGCTGCTACAAAAAATGTATCCGAAGGAAGCTTTATGAAATTTTTAAGACCGACAAAAGTAATCGCATTACTGCCGTCCCAGTCCATAAAAGCAAGTAAAAAGGCAAATACGATCGGAATCAGCGTAAATACGGCGAATCCAATGAAGTTCGGCGCGATAAAGGAATACGCTATGAGATCCCGCTTTGCTTCCCTGCTTATGATCCTGTTATTTCTGATCGCGGTTATCTTCCTCTGTTTTTTCTCTCTTTCTGCAATGAGTTTTCTTTTTTTCTTAATATCTGTCTCTTCCCGAATCTTCTGCATCAAGACAGCAGATTCCTGTTCCAGCTTTTCTACCTGAGCTGCTTTTTTTTCATCCATGCTATAAACCCCCGCCCTTTCCGCTGATAGCTAGGGCTGGTTATTACACCAGCCCCATCTGTCATCTTATGGATTTTCAAACAGTATCTTACTGTCCCAAAACTTTTCCTACTTCTTCATTCATCTTTGCAATACCTTCATCAATGGTCATTTCCTGATTCATGATGGATTTATGATAGGTATCGAGAATATCGTTAATTTCAGATACGTTCTCAGCGTAAGGAACTTCCAGATACAGATTGGAAACGTTCAGCGCTTCCTTGCTTTCAGCATCTGTCGGGAATCCTTCCATGCCGGAGATGATGCCGGAAACTTCATCGTTCATGAGCGCCGGGAAGTTACCTGTTTCAGCCATAACCTTTGCACCTTCTGCGCCGGATACCCACTCTACGAACTTGAATGCTTCGTCTTTGTTATCGGATACGCTCGTTACGGAAAGTCCTGTAATCGTACCAAGTGTGGAACCAGCTTCTACACCATCAGCATGAGGATATTTTACCATACCCCAGTTGCCGCAGAGTGATGCGTCATATTCGCCGTTCGCGATATTGGAGATCAGTGTGGAGATGAACCAGGAACCCATATTCATCATCGCTACGTCGCCGCCGGAGAATGCTGCTGAATAATGCAGGCCTTCTGCGCTCAGGTCAGCATAATTTCTACAGATCTGGTCAGCCTCCTGATTCAATACCATTTCATAATAAGGTTTGAAGTAATCATATTCGCCGTCCAGAATGGAGTGCTGTCCATCCAATACGCCGAACAGCTGTACCGCACTTCTCCAAGTATGGTAGTGTGTACCATAAATCTGAGAACCGAAAGTCGGGTCAGCGACCTGTCTTGCCAACGCGTCATATTCCTCAAATGTCATATCGTTTGTCGGATAATCAACGCCTGCTGCATCAAAAATGTCTTTGTTATAGAAAACTACCCAGAAGTCATTTCTGAAAGGAAGTTCGTAAAGACTTCCGTTTACAGTAATCTGCGCATCCACGCCGCCGTACTGGCTCAAATCGATTCCTGCTGCTGAAATATAACTGTCAAGGGGCTCCAGTGTGTTCTTGGATACCAGTGTCGCATATCCCGGAACATCTTTGATCGTAACAACGTCGAAATCGGAACCGCTTCCGGATAATTCTGTTGCAAGAACTGTCATGTAATCAGCGGAACCCAGGTCTACCATTTCAAGTGTCACATTCGGATTTGCTGCCTCATAAGCGTCTTTTAATGCCTGCCAGTAAGGTGTCGTATCCTTATCCCAGATCGCCCACTTCAGGGTAACTGCCTCGCCAGCGTCCGTACCTGCATCAGCCGCAGGTTCTGCTGCCGTATCAGCCGGTGCTGTATCTGTCTGTGCGTTATCAGCCGGTGCTGTATCCGCTGTCTGTGTTGTGTCGGCCGCGTTGTCCGCTGCCGGTGCCGTATCGCCGTTAGAGCCGCATCCTGCAAGCAGACCTGCCAGCATGGTCGCTGTAAGCAATACACTTATTACTTTTTTCTTCATCTGTTATATCCTCCCTTTTAAAAGTTTGATAGAAACCGCGGCGATAAGAACCGCCTTGGATTACTATGTCATTCAGTATAATGTCTTTTTTTAACAATGAACATAGAATTTATTTTGATTTCCTTCACAATTTATTCAATATTTATTCCATATATATTCAACTTTTTATGCTTTTTTCCCAAAAAATATATTTTTTTTGAAAAAGATGTAATATTTATTCCACTTTTTTCTTTGTCTTATATTTGCTTTCCCCCAATTATCCTCTTATGATAAAATAATAGGAAATAAGGATTTTCTAAGGCATTAGAATACAACACCTAAGAAAATCTAAGTTATTCCCGAAAGAATGTCTCTTGCGAGACATTCTTCCTGAAGTGGAGAATCTTAGTGAATAAGCTTATTATAACGAAAAATAAACTGCATAGATGTTTCTGTACGATACGCGCGCGCATTTTATTATGTACGTTTTCTCTTATCGCCCTCATCTGTGTTATCATTACTTCAATCAGTTATTTTCTTGTTCTGGACAATCTGCGGCAGAATCTGATTCAGACATCGGAAACGCGGCTCTCTTTTCTATGCGAGTCCATCGATGCCAATGTGAGCAATGTGAACAGCTTCATCCGCGCATGCCAGATCAGTACAAAAGTCATTAATTTTACAAAAGAAAAAGAACCTTCCGGCAATCAGACAAAACGTGAGGCACACGATTTTGTCATGGAGAACTATACCGCCAATGCCGCACTGCCTTCTCAGCTGATCCGTATGGTCATCATCAGCAAATCAAGAAAAGACATCGTACAGGTCGTGGAACCGCCCTATTCTTCCATCGCGATTTCTGCCGACGCGATTCGCTCGCTTCCTTATTTTGAATCACTTCATGAGCATATGGAAGAAGTCACTACCGGCATCTTGCCGGATTCCTTCTGCACGACTAAAGAAATACCGATGATACCCGTTCTCTATCCGATCGAACATCCTTACAAAGCGGAAGAAATCGGCTATATTTTTACGGAAATGTCAACCTCTGTCATTACTTCTCCCGTGCGGAATTATCTATCGGAAAGGGACAGCCGCTTTTTCTTCTATATGAACGGTCATTTATATCAATTCCAGAATGAAACTCTTGTTCCTTGTGAGAATACTTTTGAAATCGTGGAAGACCTGTCAGGCCTCGCACTGAATCCTGACACCCATATTCAGACGGTCCGCGTCCGTAACGAACTGGACGAGCCGGAGACCCTTACCATCATCACACGTCCTCTCGACACAAGAGGCTGGCATATTGTGGAATGTGTTGACGAATCCCAGCTTATTGAAGACGTATTCAGCGTCCTTTTTTCCATTGTGCTGATCACCATTGCCGCCGCAAGCTGTATCGGCGTTTTTCTGTCATGGTTCCTGTCCCGGACCGTCAATGTACCGGTCAAGCAGCTGCAGGCACGAATCCGGCGCATCGAAAACGGTGATTTTTCACGGGACCTGTCAACGGAATGGCCGCACGAACTCGGCGATATTGGGAAAACCATTAACGACCTTTCGGAAAATGTACTGCTTTTGATGGAACAAAGGATTGAGGATGAACGACAGAAAAGAGAATATGAATACAAAATGCTGCAGAGCCAGATCAATCCACATTTTCTTTATAATACGTTAAATTCCATCAAATGGATGGCTACCATTCAAAATTCACCGGGCATCGCAGAAATGACAACGTCACTCTCCCGCCTGCTCAAAGATATTTCCAAGGGTGCGACCAATCTCGTCACCATCAAACACGAGCTGGATCTGATCAACGATTACTTTATCATTCAGCAGTACCGCTATGGCGGCACGATCACACTGACCTTCCATGTGGAGGACGATGCGCTGCTTTCCTGCCAGATCCTGAAGTTCACACTTCAACCGCTCGTGGAAAATGCCATCTTCCACGGCATCGAACCCAAAGGAACAGCCGGAAGCATCGATATCCATATTTATCAGGATGAAGCCGGGGATATCCACATCGATGTGACCGATGACGGTGTCGGCATGGAGCCGGAACTCACCGCCCGCCTGCTGCATATGGAAACGCCCGCTTCCTCTTCCTTCTTTAAGGAAATCGGCGTCAGCAATGTACACAAGCGATTACAATATGAATTTGGAGAGCAGTATGGTCTTTCGATTCGAAGTGAAAAAGGAAGTTTTACGACCATATCTATCTTATTGCCTTTCAGAGAGGGGAAAACTTATGATAAAACTGATTATCGCTGATGATGAGCCGCTCGTTCAGGCCGGCATCAAATCCATGATCAACTGGGAAGAGCACGGAATCAGTATCGTCGGAACCGCGTCAAACGGCGCCGCCGCCTATGAACTGATTCTGGAGCATTCGCCGGAAATTGCCATAACCGATATCAAAATGCCGGTGATGAGCGGTCTGGAACTTGCCAAAAAGTGCCGTGAAGAAGGCAGAAAGCTTCCTCTATTCATCATTCTGACCAGCTATGAAGAATTTAACTTCGTAAAAGAAGCGATTACCTATCAAGTCGTGGACTATCTGATCAAGCTGGAACTGACGCCGGAGATACTTCTCGAAACAGTCCAAAAAGCGATTGAACGCATTCCCGAACAGCAGCCCCCGCAGACTGCCGCACAGCCGCCGGACAACATTTACCTCATTCGGGAACAGTTCTATACCCGCCTGATCTTCAACCTGTTCGAATCAGAAAAGCAGTTCACGGCACAGGCGCAGAACCTGAATATTGATTTTTCTTACGGCTCTTTTGCCGTAGGCTATGTAGAGATCAAAAGTGAAAAACTGACACAAATGTCAAACAGCAAACAGCTCAATCTCTACACGAGCAGTCTTCAAATGGTGAGCGAACTGATCTCCAGATATATTCCCTGTCATGTCCTTTCACTGGACATGCGGCATTTCTGCATCATTTTCTTCTTAAAAGATGAGATGGCGGAGGATTATAAAAATCTGATCCGTAATACACTGCGGCAGGTCTCTGTCATGTTATTCAATTATTACAGTGTGAACATTCACGCCAGTATCGGTTCCCCTGTAAATTCCCCGCTGCAGATGTCCTCTTCCTATCAGGATGCCAGGCAGACCTTTGCGCGGGTAAGTGAGGAAACACCCATTCTTTTTCTGGAAGATATCGCAGAGGATGAACCGTTAAAAAATGTATTCAACATCTCCCTTTTTAAGGAAGACATTCTGAAAGCCTATGCAGAGTATGACGAAAAGGCGCTTTATGATACTTTTACTTCTATCATAGAGTTGTTCGACAACCAGAAAGCCCACTATGTGCAAGCGCTGGATGCTGCCAGCAATATTCTGTATCTCTCCCTTTCCCTTCTCGGCAACGGAGAGCAGCTCGTATCAGACATTTTCCGGGAAAAAAGCAACGGCTACCGTTCCCTGTATGAACTGACCAATACCGAACAGATTCTGGAATGGATGAAATTACTGCGCGACGGCCTGTGCCGAAGCTTCACCATGCACAACAAAGATTACAAAAACCACATTGTCGTCAATGTCAAGAAATACATCAATGAACATATTGAAGAAAAACTTACTTTAAATAAAGTCGCCAGAGAATTTAATATCAGTCCGAATTATCTGAGCGTTCTTTTTTCCAAGAATAACGATATCGGGTTTTCCGATTATATCAATCAAAGCAAAATTGATGCCGCCAAAAAGATGATGACCGACGGTGATTACAAAATTTATGAAATTTCCGACAGGCTTGGCTATGAGAGCGCCTTTTATTTCAGTCGCGTATTTAAAAAAGTGACGGGCTTATCTCCGAGGGACTATATGAATCAGAATCCGCAATAAAAGAGTGAGCGTCTGACAATGGCGAAAAGTATGTGAAAGGAGAAACACGATTATGTTCTATGAAATTGCCGTAAATTATCCGGAGTCTTTCCGGCCCTTTACCCTCTATCCGCCGATTACCGACAGGGCGGCCTGGGAAGGATTGGATGAAGAATGGAAAAAAGAAACGCTGACGCTCGGCGAAAGCTATCTGCAATTTGACTTTCCGCCGCTGACAGCGACCGATTTTATGGATTTTACGAAGACAGGCAACCGGGTCCGTTATGAAAACAAATGCTTTTCCAAACGGCACGCCCTGAATGCACTGGTCCTGGCGGAATGTGTGGAAGATAAAGGACGTTTTCTGGACGATATCATCAATGGCATTTTCTCCATCTGCGAGGAAAGCGCCTGGCAGCTTCCGCCCCACAACAGCTACATAAGGGATACGCCGCAGCTCCTTTTACCCGACAGCACGGCGCCCGTTCTGGACCTGTTCGCCTGTGAGAGCGGCGCCGTCCTTGCCACTGCCGGTTATCTTCTGGAAAGCAGGCTCGATGTGATCAGCCCCTTTATCACCAAACGAATCCGGCATGAACTGGAACAGCGTATTTTTACTCCTTATCTCAACTCTCATTTCTGGTGGATGGGCAACGGAAAAGAGCCAATGAACAACTGGACGATCTGGTGTACGCAGAATGTGCTTTTATCTGTCTTTTTATTAAAAAATTTTCCACAGAAAGAATCTCCTGAAAAGAACGGCATTTCAGAATCCGCCGTTCTGCGCAAAGCCTGCCGGAGCGTAGACTATTTTCTTGCAGAATATGGGGAAGACGGCTGCTGCGACGAGGGCGCACAATACTACCGCCACGCCGGCCTGTGCCTGTTCAACGCAATGGAAATTCTAAACGCAGTGACAAACGGCGCCTTTTCAGAGTTGTACAAAGAGCCGAAGATTCGGAACATTGCTTCCTATATTTATAATGTACATATCGACGGCAGATATTATGTAAACTTTGCTGACTGTTCGCCGGTCGCAGGACGCGCCGGCGCCCGTGAATTTCTCTTTGCGCTGCGAACGGACAATGCGGGCATGGCTGCTTTCGCCGCTTCCGATTTTCTCGCGGGAATGCCGGATACCCTTCTGCTTCCTGCGGAGAATAATCTCTACTACCGGCTGCAGAATGCCTTTACTGTCCGGGAAATCAGAAACTATGCGGCTGCTTCATCGGATACTGCGGCTGCCGCAACCGCGGCAGAAGCCACAACAGCTACAGAAACTGTAACAGCTGCAAACGCCGCAACCACTGCAAAAATATCCGGTACTACGCCCGGCCGCCCCGATATCTACTACCCAAGTGTCGGCCTCTTCCTTGCAAGAGACGATTCCCTCTGTCTCGCAGTCAAAGCAGGTGATAACGGAGACAGCCATAACCACAATGACACCGGAAGCTTCACGATTTATAAAAACGGAAAACCGCTGTTCATTGATGTGGGTGTCGAGAGTTACACAAAAAAAACTTTTTCCCCACAGCGTTACGAAATCTGGACCATGCAGTCCGCCTATCACAATCTTCCAACGATAAACGGTCATATGCAGAGGGACGGCGTTTCCTACTGCGCAAGGAATGTCAGCTATCAATTACATGACGATAAATGTTATATTGATATGGATATTGCCGCCGCCTATCCCACAGAGGCCGGACTAATTTCATATAAGCGAAACGCCGCCCTGGTCAAAGGAGAGGAAATCATTATCAAAGATACTTGTTTCTTCCACGATGGCAGCACGAAAACCGTTATCATGAGCCTGATGACTTACGAAAAGCCTGTCATCGACAAAAATGCCTCCTGTTGCTCTGATTTCACAGGACCGGATGGGATTCTTACGTTCCGCATTGGTTCCGTCGGCACACTGCGCGTCAAAGGCGGCAGACTTTCACGGATAAAGGCCATCCCGATTACCGATGCGCGGCTTCAAACCGCGTGGGAACACGAACTTTACCGGATTTTGCTCGATGTTACCGGAACGGAACTCGAAATGCGCATCTCATAACAGATAATAAGCAATTCCAATAGTCCCGATACCGGAATTACATGCAATGGAAACGGAAGTCCGCTGCATGATCACCCTCTCAAAGGGAATATAGCGCAATACCTCATGCCGGAGCAGTTCCTGCTGTTCCACGCTGCATCCGGCATGGGTAATATAAATGATATCCGTGCTGATTCTTCCCTTATGCCGTAAGTGCCGGCGTATCATCCTTTTCCATGCACCTTCCAGTCTCCCGTACCGCGCACAGGCCATGACCATCCTGCTCTGCTCCATTTTGATTTCCGGATGCAGCCCGAACAGTCTGCACATACCGGCCGCCGCTGCATTCAAAAATCCTCTCTGATAGAAGATTTCTACAGAGGGCAGCATATAGTGAGATTCGATTCTCTTTTTCATCTTTTCCAACCGCTTACAGATTTCCTCCGCCGTATGCCCTTCTGCCGCGAGTTTTCCCGCATACAGGACGACCAATGCCTGCCCACAGGATATCTGCGAAGAATCGATTACTTTCACATGATCGAATCCCTTTGCTGCTGCTACTGCTACTTCATATATTTTCCCCGTCTGTCCTGCCATGGAAATATGAATGACCTGTTCCGCCTGGGTCAGCGCATCCGCATAGAAATTCTCATATTCGCTCACGGAAATATCATCCAGAACGGCGCTGCTCGATGTTTCCGTCATATACTGAATCAGATTATCCGAGGAAATCTCCTGGATATCGGCAAAACGTCCGTTCTCCGTTTTAATATAAAGATAGATTATACCGATATCATACTGATCTGTCAGTTTATCCGGCAGATCGCTGACACAGTCCGTTGTAATATAAACTTTTCTCTTTTTATGCCGGGAAAGCCTCAGAATTTCCCCGCCCTCTTCTTCTACGGTATTTGAGCGGTACTCAATGATATCTTCCGGCAGAAATTTCAAAACAGCGGACTCCAGCGTCGTTCCCTGAATGGGCTTTTCCAGATATCCGTCAAAACCATCCTCCAGACACTGACGGTGAAATTCCGCTTCGGTATTGGCCGAAAGAACGATTACGGCTGAATCCCGACACAATCCGTTTTCCTGCCTGCGCAGCTGGCGCAGCGTCTGAACACCGTCCATTTCCGGCATCATATAATCCATCAGGATGACATGATAAAATTTTCTTTTCGTCATCTCCAGGCACTGTGCACCGCTTTCGGCAATATCGACCTTGACCTTCGTTTCTTTCAGCAATTTGCTTTCCACAAGCGAATTCATCGAATTATCATCCACCAGCAGAATACGGGCCTCCGGCGCTTCAAAACTTCTCCAGTACTCTGCTTTCTTTTCTCTGCTTCTTGACAAAAAATTCACATAGCCGATCGGTGTCCTGTCCACAATTCTCTGCGGCAGCGACACCGTAAAAACAGAGCCCTTTGTATAGATACTGTCCACGGTAATCTCACCGTCCATCAGATCTACGAGCTGTTTTGTAATCGAAAGCCCCAGCCCGCTTCCTTCCACTTTCAGGTTTTTCCGGACATCCGCGCGCCGGAAAGAGTCATAGATATTCTCCAGGTCTTCTTTACGGATACCAATCCCCGTATCCGACACGGCAATCTTCAAAATTCCTTCTTCCCCTGATATGGCATCCATATGCACAGACAGCGTGACAAAACCCTCTTTTGTATATTTGGCTGCGTTGGTCAGAATATTTAAAACAATCTGATTGATCCGCTTCATATCGCCCAGAAATACGGAAGGGAGATTCTCATCGATATCTACCCGGAACTCCAGTTTCTTTTCCGTCAGACGCACCTGAATCATATCGATCAGATTGCCGAACAGCTCCACCGTTCGATATTCCAGCGGAATGATTTCCATTTTTTTCATTTCCATCTGAGACAGGTCCAGAATATCGTTGACGAGGCTCAACAGCATTTTGCTCGCGCTCTGAATATTCCGGGCATACTCTTTTGTCATCTCTTCGCCGCTTTCCCGAAGGATCATCTCATTCAGTCCGATGATCGTATTGATAGGCGTACGGATTTCGTGGCTCATACTCGCAAAAAAGCTGTTCTTGGACTCACTGATCTGCTCCAGTTCTTCCTGCTGTTTCTGAGCAACCGCCCGCTCGATTCCGAACAGCTTCATCTGTATCTTTAAGATTATGCCGCCGGCAAGCCCCACTGCCAGCATTGCAAAAAGAGAGTCAATATAAGCTGCTGCCTTAGAATCCATCGGCGTAATCAGTTCGGGATGGAAATAGCCCAATCCATAAGTGCCGACATCGACAAGCAGCGACAAAATCAGGAAAAAAAACAGCTTTTTTCCGGAAAACATCAGAAAAATATAAAGCAGTCCCAGTGAAAACCAAAGCGTCGCGCCGCCTTCCAGACCACCGCTCAAAAAGAACATCGACGGAAAAACGAACAAAATAATCAGAAAACCCACCACAACAGCGGCAAAATCAAGTTTTCTGAATTTAAAAGTGGCAAGGAGCGCAACACCCAGCACTGTCAAAAGAACGATCAGCGGAATGACAATGACCTTCACATCCATAATGCTGATACATTCCAGAATGCCCATGATCGCCAGCACGCTACCAACGAGAATAATCACCCTGAAAATCCGCTCCCGCAGTTCGTAATCCCGCCGGTATATCATCTTATAAATCTTTTCAATCCACGCCTTCACGCTTTGCCGCCTCCTTTCTGTTTCAGTCTTTCCCGGATTCGCGATACGGCATCCACTGCGGACATATAATCGGACATTTTTATCTTTTTATGTAACGGTTCCAACGCTTCCGTCAAAGAAGTTCCGCAATAGCAGTATCCCTGCAGCCTGGATACGAGCTCCGACAACCGGGCGCCGTCCAGCACATACATGGCATCTTCCAATTCCGTCAGTATCTTGTCAAAATCCTCTTCCGTAAGCTCCGGCAGTTCACAGACCGCTTCGCCATTTCCTCCATCCGCAGTCTGTTCTCCGATGCCTGCTGCATTTATTGCACCGTCTGCCCCCGCATTTTTCGTACCGCTGGCTGCCCCCGCATTTGTCGCAGCGCCAGCCGTTTCCATCGTCCTGACAAGCGGGCAGTCTTCCAATTCTTTCATCACACGCCGGTACTCTTCCAGCATATCAGCATGATTCTTCAGGATATAATCCAAATCGTCCCTTTTTCCCGCAAGTTCCAGCGCTTTGGCTCTGGCAGAAAGCGAAAGCGCACCGATATTCTGCATCATGCTCTTTAACGCATGGACTTTGATCGTATAGTTCTTCCAGTCATGCTTTTCAAACAACTCTTCCAAAAGCTGCCAGCTCTCATGCCGTTCCTCATAATAGGCTTCCAGAATGTTCAGATACTCTTCCTTTCCGCCGCAGTAGAGCATTCCTTTCTCCACATCCAGGCTCCCAATGACGAATTTTTCTTTTCCCCGCTGTGGTTCTGCCGTTTCCTCCGCATCCGTTTTCGTCAGGAAAATCAGCTTTTCCGCAGGCAGATTCCGCTTCAATACCCGCTCTAACACAGAAACCTCAATCGGTTTGGAGATAAAATCGTCAAACCCTTCTTCTAAGAACATCTCCCGGTTGCCCGGTGCCGCATTGGCCGTCAGTGCGATGATCGGCAGTTTCCGGTAATAATGCCCTACCTTTTCCCGGATGTGGTGCATCGCCTCGATACCGTCCATCTCCGGCATCATATGATCCATAAAAACAAAATCATAGGTCATATTCTCAATCAGCTGCAATGCTTCCTGTCCGCTGGTCGCATAAGTGACGCCGATCTGATACTCTTTTAACAATCCCTCGACCACGCGGATATTCATCCGGTTGTCATCCACCACCAGTACATGAGCCCCGGGTGCAATAAATTTGCCTGGCCGCACCATTTGCTTTCCGCCCACCGAACCTCTGCTTCCATTCAGAATGGAAACGACCGGCAGGATATAAAAAGGCTTATATAGCCGTATGATATCGGGATTGGTAATGTATTTTTCCCTGGGCCGGTCAATGACCATAATGACTCTGGCCCGTTTGGCGAGCGCATCAAAGTAAACTTCATCCTCCTGATATTCCTCAAGGCTGATAAAAACATGGGTAAACGCGCTGTGCTCTTCCCTTCGTTTCAATTCTGCCAGATTACGGCACACATGGCATCTTACATGAAGCTGCCTGATCATAGACGTGATAATTCCTGTATACTCATCCCGGATGGCCATCATATCGAACTGTTCCATATCGAAATATGCGGCGATATTCATCATTTCCCGATTCTCGACCTGTCCAATCGGTTTTTCATCCAGTACCTTCTGCGGCACTACGAAACGGAAAAGACTACCCTTGCCGATACGGCTCCGCACCGTGATCGTGCCGCCCATTTTCTGGACTAGCGCCCTGGAAATCGCAAGTCCCAGACCGATGCCGCCTTCCTGCCGGCTTCTCCTTGTATCAATCTGGCTGAAACTTTCAAACAGTTTTTCCAACCCTTCCTCTTCTATGCCGATGCCGGTATCCCTGACCGATACGCAGAGATTGACGCCGTAATTCTCTTTTCTCGTATAAATCTTAATGATCACACCGCCTTCATTTGTGAACTTGACGGCATTGTCCACCAGATTCATAATGACTCTCCGTATCTTCTGTTCGTCTCCATAAAGCCCGCTCGGAATACCCGCATCGCAATCCACGATAAGTTCTATCTGCTTATCCGCTTTCCGTGCCATCGCCATGTTGATGATGTCATTGATGGTAGAAGTGATATTATAAGCTTCCTCTTCCAGATTCATTTTGCCCTGCTGTAACTGGGAAAAGTCCAGAATGTCGCTGACAAGCGACATCAGATCATGGCCAGCATCCCGGATATCAAAGACTTCCTCACGCATTTTCTCCACATCGTGCTCCCGCAGCGCCATTTCGCTCATGCCGCAGATTGTGTTGACCGGGGTCCGAATCTCATGGCTGACATTGGAGAGAAAATCATCTTTACTCTGCTCCGCATCCATCAATGCCTCGATGATCTTATGTACCTCCTCGTTCCTCTCCACGCGGTTCCGCAGCCAGATATAAAGGATGTACAGCACACAGAAAATATTGCCGACCTGTGCGAACAGGCCCCGAAGTTCCTCCTTCGGCAGCATTCTGAGCGTATTATGAATCACGCCATGATAAAAAAGGATAAAAAACAGAGAAACAAGCGTGATTCCTAACAATTCTGAAAAACCGTAAAAGGCGACCAGAACTGTCATTGCCATAAAAGAAGGTACGACTACGGAAATATCATCCACATTACAAGCATACAGGATGAGGGTCAGCTGTATCATAACGGTACCGATGACCGCTCTTACCCGATAATTTCTGTATTTAGCGAGAAAAATACTCCAGCCGGCTGTCAGTTCCACCAGCATAATGCCCGGAATCCACACATCCCACCCGCGCTGAACTGCGGAAATACACAGATTCAGCGTATAGATACTGTATAGAATGATGACAAGCTTCTCCTGCTTCCGCTGGTTCTGCCTGCTCTGATTGAAAAATTCCACCCTGCTTCCCCCATTCCTTCATCCGTTGGTACCAGTGTACTGACATGTTCCTATTTCGAAAAATCACTTGTCTGAATTACCGTCTGCCACGTTGGCTTCACGCAGCAGCTAATGTAACTGCCTGTAGATTTTGCACAAAATTCTGAAGATGTTCGGATTGAACTTTTTACCGGCATCTGCCTCCATCATCGTCAGCGTCTCTTCGATATGATAGGAATCACGGTAAACGCGGTTCTCCGTCATGGCGCAGTACGCGCTGACGACGGATACGATCTGTGCGGAAAGCGGAATCTCCTCCCCGCTCTTCCCGCAAGGGTAGCCGCTTCCGTCCCAGTTCTCATGATGATAATGGGCAATATCCAAAGACATCTGCAGAAAATCGTTGTAATCTCCCGTATCCATGATATCCTGCAGAATTTTAGCCCCGACCGCCGCATGTGTCCGTATCACTTCTCTTTCTTCCTGCGAAAGGGATTCCTTTTTCTGTAAGAGTTCAGTCGGTATCGCCACATTACCCAGATCGCAGAGCGGCGCCGCAAGTTCTATCGTGTCGATATAGGCATCCGAAATCAAATGGCTGTAATCCGCTGAAAGCTGCATCGCCTCCGCTAATATCCGACAGTTATGGCCGAGCCGTTCCATATGATTCTCATCATAACAGGCATTTTCTCTCGCCACGCGTGTCAACGCATAAAGCACATTCTTCTTTTCCAGTTCAAGCTGATGAAGCTGTTCGCTGACGGAAGTCTGTAACCGCCTGTTCATCTCCACCAATTCCTTATTGGTATCATAAAGTTTCAGATGAAGCCGCAGCCGCGCCATTACAACTTTGGGAATAAAGGGCTTCGTAATATAATCTTCTCCGCCCAAGTCAAAACCCTTTACCATATCGGAAGGATCATCGAATGCGGAAATAAAAATAATCGGAATATCCCGCGTTTCCGGATTCTCCTTCAACAATTTGCAAACTTCGTACCCATCCATTTCCGGCATCGCAACATCAAGAATGATCAGTCTCGGATGAATCCTGCTGACCATCTTCAGCGCCTGCATACCGTTTTCCGTCAAAACAGGCTGATATCCCATCTCCTGAATAATGTCCCGCAAAACGAACCGGTTGGTATCCACATCATCCACCACCAGAATTTTTGCCATCTCTTTTATTCCTGCTTCCTGTGCCATACGCCTTCTCCCTGTTATTTATTATTGTCACAATCCGGCCGTCAGGCGGGGCAGCGTATAGTTCCTGCGGATGCCCTTGAAAACCGTCGACTACTGCAAGTAGTCTTGTACTTTAGTGAAAAAGTCGCTAGCGGCTTTTGAACTTAGTACCGCTACGAGTTTTCGCGGAGCGAGAGCGTGCATCCAAAGGAACTATACGCTGCGCTCCGCTGCCCCGCCTGACGGCCGGATTATTATCTGTTTTGCAAAAAAGGCTGAACCCCATTGATTCAGCCTTTTCATTTTATATAGTTCGGATTTCCAAAAGAACTTAGCCCTTGCGTACCAGATGACGGGGCAGGCCGTTCACATACAACGGCTGTAACTCGCCCATGATCAGCGGTCTCGCATATTTCTCATAACCATCGTTCAGGCCCTTGCAGTCCTCCGTGATCCACTCGTCCGGAACTTTTCTTTCCACATTGGCAATCGCGTGAATATCATATGCGCTCGTGCCGCACTGATAAGGTTCTTCGCCGTTTCTGTCCAGCGTGATCATCATGCCTGTCTTGCCTTCTTCCGCCGCCTTGACCGCATCAAAGCCGACCTGGAACGCTTCATTGATATCCGTCAGGGAAGCAAGATGTGTTGCCGCACGCTGTAAAGTCGAGAATTCAATCGCACGGGTCTTCAAACCGGTTTCTTCCGCCACTTTATTTGCCAGCATCACTGCCGTACCAGACATCTGCTTATGTCCAAAAGCATCGACTGCTACCTCTCTGCCAAGTTCACATACATAACGTCCGTCCGCAATCTTTACGCCCTCCGATACCGCAATGACAACGGAAGACTTCTCTGCCGCCAGCTTCTTGATATCCTCCATGAACTTGTCCATGTCGAATACCTTCTCCGGCAGATAAATAGCATCCGGACCACTGCAGTCATCGCCCTTTGACAATGCCGCCGCCGCTGTCAGCCAGCCTGCGTTACGTCCCATGATCTCAACGATACAGATTGTAGGCTTTTGTGCGCCAAAAGATTCATTGTCGCGGATGATCTCTTTCATGCTGGTCGCAATATATTTTGCCGCGGAGCCATAACCCGGGCAATGGTCTGTGATTGGAAGATCATTGTCAATCGTCTTGGGAACGCCCATGAAACGCTGCGGTTTGTTATGAGCGGCCGCATAGTCGGACAGCATCTTGACTGTATCCATCGAATCGTTGCCGCCTGCATAGAAGAGGCATTCGATATCATGTTTCTCCATGATTTCAAAAATTTTCTCGTAAACATCTTCGTTACCTTCAATCTTAGGCATCTTAAAACGACAGGAGCCTAAAAATGCAGAAGGAGTTCTCTTTAACAATTCGATACCGGTCTCATCATCGAGATATTCTCCCAAATCGATCATTCTATCCTGAAGAAAGCCCTCAATACCATGCACCATACCATAAATTTTCTTTACCCCAAGCTTCTTGGCAGCTGCATATACACCTGCTACGGAAGAGTTGATAACGGCTGTGGGGCCGCCGGACTGACCAACAACAATATTTCCTTTCATCGTCACATCTCCTTTATATTCTTTGTTTTCTGCTCACGTCAGCCGAATGTGGACACCCGGACAGACTCTTAAAAATTATACCAGATATAACCAAAAACCGCAAGTGCTTCTAACGCATCAGATAGAAGAAGTATCCCGCATAGCAGGCCAGAAGAATCGCGCCGCCGTGGCGTTCCAGCTTCTGCTTCCGCAGCACGCACACCCATAACAGCACCGCCGTAGCAACACATACGATTGTATCGACCAGAAATGCCGCCTGATAAATAACCGGTGTAATTGTTGCGGCAATGCCGACAACGAACAGAATGTTGAACAAATTGCTTCCCACGATGTTTCCGACCGCAATATCCGCCTTGCCCTTGATTGCTGCCGTAGCGGAAGTCACAAGTTCCGGAAGAGAAGTTCCGAATGCAACGATCGTCAGGCCGATAAGCCGCTCGCTCATACCGAAGATTCTGGCAAGCTCCGTTGCCGCATCGACCGTAATATCACTTCCCCATACGATCATCACACCACCAATCAGAATGAGCAGGATTAGTTTGAACATGCTGTCGCTTTTGTCCGCCTGTTCCTTTTCCTGTTCTTCCGTGACAGCCTGTCCTTTCCTGGCCATCCGCAGAAGATACAGCAGATAAAGCACCATCCCCGCCAACAGGATAACACCGTCGATTCTTCCGACTGTTCCGTCAAAAAGTCCCAGAGCCGCCAACAGTACCGTTGCACCGATGACCATCGGCAGTTCGTATTTAATCGTAGATTTCTGCACTGCCAGGGGGGATATAACAGATGTTATTCCAAGAATCAGCAGAATATTCATAATGTTGCTCCCCACCACATTACCGATTGTAATTTCAGCGCTGCCCTTCAACGCCGCAGAAGTACTGACCGCAGCTTCCGGAAGACTGGTTCCGATTGCAACGATCGTCAGGCCTATGACCAGCTGCGGAATACCAAATTTTTCCGCGACCTTACTGGCACCTTCCACGAACCAGTCTGCACCTTTTACCAACATGACAAAACCGATGACCAAAAATAACAACTGTACCGCAACATTCATCCTCTTTTCCTCCTTTTTCCTCTTCCTTTTTCCATTAACTTCCATTACCGTTCAAGACAATTTCCCATTAGAACGTGCGCGCCGGACACACCGCAAAAAAGACTTTCAGCACTTCCGTGCTAAAAGTCTCGTACTCTCAAAAAATCTGAAAGATGCGTAAACATGGCCTTATGCCAGGGTATGTTGCTTACACATGATAACTACTCCCTCTTAACTTGCCACCAGATTATCATATCCGAAAATTCATGTCAATATGCCAATTTTAAAAAATGACAGCATTTTCTTTTTTAACGATTCTTTAACAAACAGATGTTTTGCCACATTCCTCCTGTACAACATCCGCCTGCTACTGTTTTTTCATATAATACAGTACCAGGGTAGCGCCATTCAGCATCTGGTAGGAACCGTCCGGCTGCTGCTCCAAAGAGACGAGATAATCATATTTTGGACTGCCTGTCTGTCCTTCTTTCCCATCCGCATATAACACTTCTGGAAACAAAACAAAATAAATGCCTTCTCCCTCCGCAAATCCGACTGTTGTATTTTCCACATCACATCCATAAGTGCCTCTGTGCATATTCTTTTCATCCTTGCTGCTGTCCATATACCATGCGTAAGTGCCATCCTGCCCCATGACCAGATATCCCGCATCGCCCAGATCCCACTCTCCTGCCAAAAACTCTTTCGCCTTTTCTTCCGCAGCATCGTTATCCGGAACGCTCATAACGGCAGAATTCATAACCTTTAACGCTTCATTCTTACCGGCATCATAAGCTTCCTTTTCGGCCGTATAAGAAACGGCATAAGCATAATAATTTTTGCCGTAAAAACGCTGTAAGACCACCGTTTCGACCCCGTCTTCTTCATAGCTGCAACACCATTCATACCAGCTTTCGCCCTGTACCTGTACCTCTTCCGGCGCTTCAATTTCCTTATAACCGGCAAAAGTCATATAAATCTGTTTCGCCGTATTGAGCATATCCAGCGGATGCTGATAATAAGATTCTCTGGAACAGGATACTCCCAACACAGAATCGTCCGTATCGCGGAAAACAAGGCTCGCATCCGTACTCTCCGCCTCCGCATAAGTCCAGACGGAATCGTCATAAAGCAGGGACATAGCCCCCAGTCCCGCCTGTTTCAGACTGTCCAGTCCTGCGGCATAATTCCCCGTATCTTCCTCCGGGCCGGCTTTCGTACTGCCGCACCCAATCAGAAGCAATACGAGCATGCCGCACAGCAACAGCTTTATCCCCTTTTTTGTCCTACATTTCTCTAAACCGCTTTTTTTCATCATAATCTTAATCTGTCCTTTCTCATACCTGATCTGTCTTCTATTCCTCTTTCATTCCTGTTTCAACCATTTTCATAGCCACACTCTTCTCTCAGCCTGCAACATTTGCTGACACCTGACGGCGGCTCAAATCCAAACACAAATAGACCTCAATGTATCTTCGCAAGCGCTTCTTTAGAAAGCATCTTTCGGATATTGCATACAAAAAGCACCGTTGCCGTCGTTGCGGAAAGCATATCCGAAACCGGCTCTGAATAATATACGCCCATGACACCGAAAAAGCGGGGCAGAACGATTGCGAGCGGTATCAACAGAATGATTTTCCGAAAAACCGCAATAAAAAGGGATATCTTCGCCTGTCCAAGTGCAAGGAAAGTCGGCTGTATTCCATTCTGCAGCCCAAAAATCGACATACCGAACATGAAGACCGGCATCGTCTTTCCTACTAATGCGATCAATTCGGTATCTTCCGTAAAGAAAGACGCATACCATTCCGGAAATGCGATTGTAGAAGCCGTAGCAAGCAGCATGAAAACAAAGCACGCCCCAATCATCCACCGATAAACTTCCTTCACTCTTTCAAAATTTCCAGCCCCGTAATTATAACTAATAACAGGTGATATCCCTTGTGTAAAGCCTCCTATCGGCGCTGAAAAAATCTGCATGACACTCTGCATGATCGTCATGGAGCCTACATATAAATCGCCGCCGTAAGTCTGTAAACCGTGATTTAACACAATACTGATAAAGCTTTCCGTTGCCCGCATAATAAAAGGAGAGATTCCAAGCGAAAAAATGCTGAACAAAATCCCTTTCTCCAGTTTCATGCAGCTTCGCCTGATCTTCAGAGAAGTTTTCTTTCCCGTCAAAAATCCAACTACCCAAAAGGCGCTGAGCGCCTGTGAAATAACAGTCGCTATTGCCGCACCTTTTACACCGAGGCCAAATGCAAAAATAAAAATCGGATCTAATATGATATTCGCAATCGCACCGATCAGGACCGAAAACATGGCAATTCTCGACTGACTCTGACAGATAATAAAAGAGTTCAATCCGAGCGCAAGTTCCACAAAAATCGTTCCAACTAAATAAATCGAAATATAATCAACTGCATACCCAATCGTTGTATCGCTCGCACCAAACATATATAACAGTGGTTTTTGAAAAGCATAGAAAAAGACCATCAGAACGACCGTACATATGATCAGAAAACTGACGCTGTTTCCCAGAATCTTTTCCGCATGCTCCCTGTCCTTTTTCCCGAGCCAGATTGCCGCAAGAGGCGCGGCACCGTTGCTGATGAACGCTGAAAAGGCTGAAATGAATACCGTAATGCAAAAAGTCACGCCTACACCAGTCAATGCTGCTGCACCCACACCTTTCATATGGCCGATGTAAATGCGGTCTATAATACTGTATAAAATATTAATAAGCTGCGCCAGAATCGCCGGGAAGGCCATGCTGACCACCAGACTGCCGATAGATGACGACGCCATCCTTTCTTCTCTGGATAACCCCTCAGATGATTCCCGCAGCTGTTGTTTCCGATTGTCCTGTTCCATATTGTCCCGCTCCATTATAAAATCCTTTTTTCTCTGTTCTGTCATGATAGTCCCCCGGATTTTCATCCGATAATATTCGATGATATTCCAATCACAGAAAAAAGGCAACAATATTCACCATTATTTTTGATTAAAATTAGATTTAACATTTTATCATTATATCAGATCACTTCACCAGCAAAGCTTCCAGTTCCGCTGTCGCTCCACAGAATACATTCCTGTCAATGTATTGCTCTTCCCCGGCATAGCCGCTCATGACCGCAGTATCCGTGTACTGCCAGAATGTCCATTCACCTTTCATATGCCAGTCAGGCGGAAAATACACGCTGCGGATCCATAACGGATATTCTTTAAATCCACCTTTAATATATTGGTAGTAGACATTATATGTTGTATATATGATTGGTTTTGTATGATAATACTCTTCCAAAATGAGCAGCATCTCTCCAAGCTGCTCCGTGACATCTTCTTTTCCCGGCGGTTCATTCCACTTATCTCCATAGAACTCTATATCAATCACGGGTGTTATTTTACCACTCAGATTCCCGACCGTATCGATGAACAGCGCCGCCTGTGAGCGTGCACCACTGTCGAAACTGAAAAAATGATATGCTCCGATCAATAGATCCGTCTGCTCAGCCGCCCGCCAGTTATCATGGAAACATTCATCCACATAGCCGCTGCCTTCCGTCGCTTTGATAAATGCAAAATCAACCCCCTGATCTTGTATCTGCGCCCAGTCGATCATGCCCTGATAATGAGATACATCGATACCCTGTACTTCATACTTTGAAACAGACCATAAATTAATCTGCCATTTTTTCGTCAGTATCATTCCCATCATCACCGCGCAAACAACAGTGACGCAGATAACAATCTTTAACCACTTTTTTTTCATACCGATACCCCTGCTTTTTCTTTATCATATCGTCTTTTTTCCTGTCAGACAAGCCGCCGGGTATATCTATATGAAAAACATAAAAAACTATACAACTGAAAATGGTATGATCCATACCCGTTTAAATGCAAAAGAAATGCAGACTATGCCAGTCTTTGAAGAACTTCAGAATGTCTGGTGATCGTATGTTTCATGATATCGATATCGGACTGCATCTCGTCGATTTGGCCGGACGCCTTCTCATACCTTTTTGCTGCCGGAACATAATTCTCGGACAATAATTGAATCTGTGGAACGATGATGTTTTCCATTTCAAGTCTGGTAAGCCTGACCTGTGCGCCGAATGTATCGACCTTTTCGTCGAGTTCGGCTACTTTTGTGTCGAGTTCTACTACTTTTGTGCCAAGTTCGGCTACTTTTAAGTCGAGTTCTACTACTTTTGTGCCAAGTTCGGCTACTTTTAAATCCAGTTCCGTGACTTTGGTTTCCAGTTTCGTGACTTTAGTATCAAGTTCCGCTACTTTGGTGTCCAGTTTCGTGACTTTAGTATCAAGTTCCGCTACTTTGGTGTCCAGTTTCGTGACTTTAGTATCAAGTTCCGCTACTTTTACTTTCAGTGTTCCGACTTCTGCCTCAAGTCTGTCTACTCTCACCTCGAGTCGGTCCATTCTCTCTTCAAGTCTGCCCACTCTTACTTCAAGACGTTCAATTCCTGACTTGATGTCGCTGATACCCTCTTCCACCGGGCGTAATTTGGCCGCAAGTTTCTCATCCAGTTTTACATCCAGCAGATAAGATATCGATAACAGGTCTTCCTTCGTCAATGCCATAAGTGCCTCCTCCTTTCTTTGATAATTTATTGACATTATACAGTGCACTCCCAATAAAGTCAACCGCTATTTTCTTCTGATTTCCGAAAACTTCCAGAAACCGGGTTTTCAATTTCTCTGTAAAATGATATTATGATATCAGTAAGAAACAAACCGGTTTTTACAGGAGAATTTTTCACAAAAAGGGAGGTCAATTCATGACATCATATGATTATACATCGGCATACAAACAGGGAAGAAAAAGCTATCAGGCTGCCTTAACAAAGGGCGAATATCCCTATCTCCCGGTACTTGACGATATCTTATCTTATACGGAGATCGCATCAATCGATAATCTTGGCCTGATCGATATTCCGCTTTCCAAAATTATAGGAACCAAAACCGAGGGAAGGACCAATGCTTTTGCCAACAATTTTATGCCGCTTCTTCCGGATGACTCAGAATTCGCCTTAAAGTGGGCATCCCTCTATGACCATCAGGTCAACGACGGTATCAGAGACCCTATCATCGCCTACGAATTCATGAATCAGTTCTATGTGCAGGAAGGCAATAAACGCGTCAGCGTTATGAAATATCTGAAGACCTATAGTATACCGGGTACCGTGACCCGTCTGGTCCCCCGTAAAACAGATGATAAAGAAAACCGTTTATACTATGAATTTCTGGATTTTTATGAAGTCTCGCAAAGTTATGACGTCTGGTTTACCAAAGAAGGAAGTTATAAAAAATTATTGGCTCTTATGGGCAAAAAAGAGGACGAAGTATGGGATGATGACGACAAACTCACCTTTCATTCCGCCTGCTACTGCTTCTCGGAAGCCTTTCGGATGGCTCATGGGGAAAAACTGGATCTTCCGGTCTCCGACGCGTTTCTGGTCTATGTGGAAATCTATGGATATGAACAGGTAAAAAGCGAAACATCTCATGAAATGCTGCTGGCTCTGCAGAAAATGTGGACGGAGATCACACTCGCCGATAAAGGAAATCAGGTAGAACTGATTCAGAATCCAGTGGAATCCAAATCCACACTGTTAAACCGACTGCTTTCCACCAGCACCGTTTCTCCGGAATCCCTGAAAATCGCATTTATCTATACCAAAACAACAGATACTTCCAGCTGGGCATACGCACATGAATTAGGAAGAATGTACATAGAACAGATTTATGAGGGAAAAATAAAAACACTGGCAATCGACAAGGCCGATAACGATGACGCTGTTGCTGATGCCATTGAACAGGCAATCGAACAGGGCTGCAACCTGATTTTTACAACGGCAACGCAGATGGCCAATCAGAGCGTCCGCTCCGCAATCCTGCATCCGAAAGTAAAAATTTATAACTGCTCCATCATGATGTCCTACTCATCCATCTGTACTTATTATGCAAGGATGTACGAATCGAAGTTCCTGATGGGCGCCATTGCAGCCGCCTTATCCAGAACCGACCGACTGGGCTATGTTGCAGATTATCCGATTTACGGGACGATGGCAAATATCAATGCTTTTGCGCTCGGTGCCAAAATGATCAATCCTTATGTGGAAATCTATCTGGAATGGTCCAAAATAAAAGGCCAGAACGCACGAGAACGTCTACAACAGGAAGGCATCGTTTTCATTTCCGATAACGATATGATCACGCCGGAACATGCTTCCAGAGCTTACGGTCTTTATGCCAAAAAGGAAGACGGCACCCTCGACAATCTCGCGACCCCCATCTGGCACTGGGGAAAATTTTACGAACAGATCATCAAAAATATCTGCAGCGGAAACACCGAAGAAAGCGCCCAGAAAGGGAAAAAGGCAGTCAATTACTGGTGGGGCATGTCAGCGGATGTTATCGATGTAATCTGTTCCAAAACAATGCCTCATGGAACCTACCGGCTTATCGAGTTTCTGAAAAATTCTATCCGCGCCGGCGCTTTTCATCCTTTTGACGGACCGATTTACGCACAGGAAGGCGTCCTTCGATGCAAGGAAGGCGAAAGCCTGGAACCGGATGACATTATCACAATGGACTGGCTTGCAGAAAATGTGATGGGAAGGATTCCCGAATTGGAAGAACTTACGGAGGAGGCTCAGGCGCTCGTGCGGCTTCAGGGCATTAAAGTAGATGAAAACACGGATAAATGATACGATACAAACAAACGGTACTTCACAGGAAAACGAAGCTCCACAGGAGAATAACATTTTGCATATACTGGTGCTTGCCGACCATAAGTCAAAGCTTCTATATGACTACTATGATCCGGAGCGCGTAAAAGACATCGACCTCATTATTTCATGCGGAGATCTCCCGCCGGAATATCTGTCTTTTTTTGTAACGCTCTGCAACGTACCGTTACTGTATGTGAGGGGAAACCACGACAAAAAATATGATGAAAAACCACCGGAAGGATGTATCTGCATCGAAGACGACATTTATGTCCATGAAGGCATCCGCATCATGGGACTCGGCGGTTCTATGGAATACATTCCGGGCGCCTCCGGCCAGTATACAGAACATCAGATGAGAAGGCGGGTCAGCAGACTGCGGTTCAAACTATGGAAACACAAGGGCTTCGATATTCTTGTCACCCATGCACCGGCCTATCATGTCAATGACATGGAAGACCTGCCCCACCGAGGTTTCTCCGTTTTCCGTACGCTGATGGAAAAATATGAGCCGAAATTTTTCTTCCATGGACACGTCCACGCCAACTATGGCCGGAATTTCAAAAGAACGGATACCTATGCGAAAACAACCGTTATTAATGCTTACGATTTTTATGTGGTAGAATATCCTCTCGGAGAACGCCCTCTGGGAGAAACTTCCTGAAGAATCGCAAGAGAAGCGATTCCTCTTACGGATTGTCTATGCCGCCGCAGGCGGCATGACGGGAAGGTTGAAAAAAACATTTTCAACAATTGATTTAAGTGTCTGCTGAAGCAGACAGATGGGAATAAAAATGAGATAAAACAAAAGAAAACAGGAGGGAAAATCATTGAAAGTCATTCTTATACCAGCAACCATCATTGCCTTCATACTGCTCCTATTCATCCTTTTTATGGCAATCGGCTATGTAAAAGCGCCGCCGGATATGGCATTCATCATTTCCGGTTTTAAGAAAAAATCAAAAATCGTCATCGGAAAGGCCAGCATTCGGATTCCGTTCTTTGAGCGTCTGGATAAGCTGAATCTGCGGCTGATTCCTATCGACGTTAAGACGAGCAACGCCGTTCCGACAGCCGACTACATCAACATCAATGTGGATGCAACTGTCAATATCAAAATCAGCAACAACCCGGATAAACTCCGTCTCGCCGCAGAAAATTTCCTGAACAAAGATACCGCCTACATAGCAAGCGTCGCACGCGAGGTTCTGGAAGGCAACGTGCGTGAGATCGTCGGCAAAATGCGATTGGAAGAAATGGTCTCCGACAGACAGAAATTTGCCAATCTGGTAAAGGAAAATGCCGAGCCCGACCTTGCAGCAATGGGACTCGATATCATCAGCTTCAATGTACAGAACTTCGTGGACGGAAATGATGTCATCGAAAACCTCGGTATCGACAATATCGTCAAGATCAAAAAGACTGCTGCGATTGCAAGAGCAGAAAGCGAAAGAGATATCAAGGTCGCACAGGCTGCCGCAGATAAAGAATCCAATGACGCGGCGGTAGCGGCACAGACGGAAATCGCCAAGAAACAGAATGAACTGGCCATCAAGAGATCGGAACTGCAGCAGGAATCCGACACGAAAAAAGCTATGGCCGATGCTGCTTACGAAATCCAGAAAGAGGAACAGCGTAAGACGATCGAAGTTACCACCGCCAATGCCGATATCGCAAGGCAGGAACGTGAAATCGAGTTGAAGCAGAAGCAGGTCTCCGTAAAAGAACGGGCACTGGAAGCGGAAGTCAAGAAGCAGGCCGAAGCCGACAAGTATGCGGCACAACAGAAGGCAGATGCCGCACTCTACCAGCGCCAGAAAGAAGCCGAAGCCAAACAGTTCGAAGCACAGCGTGAAGCGGAAGCCAGAAAAGCACAGGCCGAAGCCGACCGCTTTTCGAAAGAACAGGAAGCAGAAGGTATTCGGGCTGTCGGCGAAGCAGAAGCATCCGCCATTCAGGCAAAAGGTATCGCAGAAGCCGAAGCAATGGAGCGGAAAGCCGAAGCTTACGCCAAATACAATAAAGCGGCCGTAGCGGAAATGATGATCAAAGTACTGCCTGACATCGCGGCAAAAATTGCCGAACCGCTGGGACAGATTGATAAAATTACGATCATCGGCGGTGACGGTGACGGAAACGGCATCAACCAGGTAGCCGGAAATGTACCAATCGTCATGGCAAAACTCTTTGAAAGCATGAAAGAAGCGACCGGCATCGACTTATCCGAAATCATCAAAGCCGACACCTATGACGCGAAAGTCAACCGAAACGTAAACCTCACCGGCCTTGACGATATAAATCTCGTCGTAAAAAAGGAAGAAACCAATAAATAACTATAGCTATTTATTCTTGATTATGTAGATATACAAACGAACCAGGAAGAATGCCCCCATAAATGGGGCATTCTTTCGGGAATGACATAGAATTTCTTAGGCGACGTTTTCTGGCGCCTTAGAAATTCTTCATTCCCTATGACATAGAATTTCTTAGGCGACGTTTTTTGGCGCCTTAGAATTTCTTCATTCCCTCTTCATTCCCTTTCCCTAGGCAATATCCTTTCTGCAATAAACCCATGTCGCCGCCGCGTAAGAAACAACGACCACTCCCGCGCCAACAACTGCCATAACGCCGTTTATCGCTCCGTCCGTAAAAATATCGGCCGCATTGGCATAATAAAACGGCGTGATATATTTCAAATCATCAATCGCCGGTACGATGCGGCACATCATATCGACGGCAAAAAGTACAAGAGTCAGGCCAAGCCCCGCTCCCATGATATTCTTTTTCACACAGGCGGAAAGAAGGAAGCAGACCGTCCCGACTTCGAGCTGCATCAGGAACGCCGCCAGGTGATAGAGCGCCATTTCTTTTCCTTCTACCGTCTCCCCCATCATGACAAAGCCTAAAACATAAAGAACAGTACAACAGAGATTCAACACAATAATATTGCTGACAAGCGCCAGATATTTTCCGAGTACAATGCGGCTCCTATTCAAAGGCAGCACGCACAAAAATTCCGCCGTATGGCCGCTTTCCTCTTTGGCCAGAATGCCAGTGCCCAGAATCGCCGCAAACATGGCGCCGCCGAGACTGTGCATCATGGCGATTTCGGTCGCATAATATCCTTTCAACGTCGCCAGGCTCATTTTATCCATGCCCAGCGCAGCGGACATCGCCCCCATATCGGAAAAAGAGTCCGCAATTCCCTGAATGGAATCTTCCAGACTCGTATAGAGCAAAATACAGCCAAAGCAGATCAGCCCGACACTCAGAGTCCAGATTAGAAGGTTTTTTCGGTTCATTTTCATTTCATGCTTATATAATATCATCTGTTATCCTCCTTCTCCCTTCCTCTCTCAATAGACAATTGAGAAACGCATTCTTTCTCATAATAATTCATAAAAATTTCCTCGAGCCCCGGCTCTTCAATCGTAATATCTTCTATGTCATGTCCGGCAAACCCGGCAAAGAGCTCATTCAGACTGCCCTGATACATAAAATCCTCTTCCACGCCGTCCCGTATCATACGGATATGCTTCGCATTGCTTTTGGTCAGGTTCTCCACCGTATCGCTGCAAATCAGCTCTCCTTCCTTAATGATGGCGGCATGCCTGCAATATTTTTTAATTTCCGGCAGGACATGGGAAGAGAGAAAACAGGTCGTACCCTGTTTATTATATTCCAGAATCAGCTTGAAAAACTCAGCCTGCATCAGCGGGTCGAGTCCGCTCGTCGGCTCATCGAAAATAAAAAGCGGCGGCTTATGCTGCATGGCGCAGACGATGCTGATCTTTTTCCGGTTGCCCAAAGACAGCTCTTCAATCCTCTTCTCCGGCTCCACCATAAGCCGCTCACAGAGCATCGCCGCTTCCCTCCGGCAGTCCAGCCCCCGCATATCCGCAGCAAGGCGGATGACTTCCTTCGCCCTCATGGAAGGATAGAACATGGCTTCCGAAGGCATATAGCCAATCTTTCTCAAAATTTCTCTGCTGTTCTTCTCCACATCCATACCGAAAATACGGATGCTTCCCGCCTGAAACCGAAGCAGTCCCAGCATACTGCGGATAGTCGTCGATTTCCCGGCGCCGTTCGGACCAAGGAACCCATAGATATCCCCTTCTTCCACACACAGGGACAAATTGCTAACGCCCCGCTTTTTTCCATACCGTTTCGTCAGATTTTGAATGGCTACTGCATCCTTTGATTCTTTCCTTTCAGAGAATTTATTCACCCTTATACCCCTTCCTTTTCCCCGGACTATCCTCTCCGGCTCTTAAACTGCTCCAGTTCCCGGTTCAGGTGCACCGTGTCTATATCGCGCTTGATCTTATGGACCAGGAACACACATACATAACAGAGTATCATATAGAAGAAAAAGCACAGCGTCGCCGTCTGATTCCTGTCGAACCAGTTCAGCAAATAACTGACGGCCGTATACACTGCCGCGCCAACAAACGACAATATTGTCACTTTTAGATCAAACTGCTCCGATTCATCGAAATTCCATAACAGATACACCTGTATATAATTCATGGCATAAACCACCAGAACCATTTCAGCCATTAACGGAATGCTGGCATCGAGACTGCCCTGCACCATGCAGTATAGAAAATAAAAGAACAGGATGATGGAAAAATACAGGCAGGCTTTTATTTCAATGCCGATTTCCAGCGATAAAAATTTTTTGAACTTCTCCATCATGCTTCCTCCCTCAAACGATTTCTCAATTCCCCCGCATAACGCCTGGAGATTACGATATGCTCTCCGTTATCCATTGTCGCGTCGATGCGCTTCCCCGGCATACTTTTTAACCGCTCAATCCGGTAGATGTTGAGTATCATCGATTTGCTGCACCGGAAAAAACCTTCCTGCGCATAAAGCGCTTCCAGAAGCGTCAACGTATGCGCCGCTCTGTAAACTTCCTTCTTCGTATAAAAATAAGTGACACCATCCACACTCTCCAGATAAAGAATATCCTGAATGTTTATAAAGAACTGCTGGCCGCCTTTTGTCCCGGAAAGTTTCTCGCTCTGCCCTTCCAGATATTCGACGATGCGCTCCAGCCGCTCCGTCATCCGGCGATACCGGATGATGACTTCCTCATTTCCCTTTTCTATCTGCTGTAATGTAACTTTCAAACAAATACCATACCTTTCCGCCGCCTGCCGCCCATACTGCCAAAATGCAGACTTACAGCCTTTGCGTTCCTGATTCCTTTATATAACTTTTCTCCCCAAAAAACAACCCTTCCACAGATAACCTGCACATTCCCCCCGATAACCTGCACCTCTTCCATCCCGCATTCCCTCGATAACCTGCACCTTGCCTCTATCCCGCTTTCCCTCATCCTGCTGCAGTCTCTCACCAAAAAAGGAATACCCCCTTTTACGGAAGTATTCCCCTCTTCAATATCTCACAACCTAACCACCATGCCGTCTCCTGATAATGCAAACCATCAATGGGAAGAATGGCTCCCCAGAGCCCTTCTCCCGGGTGAGAAAGGTTCCGCAACGCGGAACCGTAGAACTTCTTGGCGTTTCACCCATTGGTGAAACGTCTTTAGAAGTTCTTCTCACCCTATTCAGCCATATAAATCGCAACCTGCCTCTCGATCTCAGAAAGCGCCTCATCCAATGTCATTTCACCCTGTATATAGCCGGCGCCGCTCGTAAACACCGCATCCTCCAGAACGTTATCGGGAAGATAAGCCGTATTCACCGAAGCCAGCTCTTCTTTAAAGGCCGCTACCTGCTCCTCTTTTGGACAGTATATGTTAAAATAAATGCTGATTCCATCCTCCGACGAAAGCGCCAGACAACTAATTATCATATCCTCTCCCATACTATTTTCATTCGGCGTAAGTTGCATATCAAATGCCTCCCGGTTGAGCGGCAGTCCGTAATAATTCGCCTGCATCTCGGCCGACAGGAAAAAGCGCATGAACTCTTTGGCATCCTCGGCCTGTGCAGACGTTGCGCTGATACCAAGCAGCGTCTTCGGCAGAAAGAGCCCGCTGCATTCTCCCTGCATCGGTACGACGCTGCTGTCCTCATAACCTTTTGTTTTCTCGACGGAAATACTTTCCATATACCCATATGCCGTATCCACCCAGCCGTTGATCAGATATTGGGAACCATCGATATAGCTGAAGATATCGTTGGCCAAATCCCAATCCACACGCGTTCCTTCAGTATGATAGTTTCCTACGTTTCCCTCTTCCACATAGGCCTGAAGGATTTCCTCCCGGATGCCGTCCATCTGGGCATCATAGATGCGTTTGCACTGCTCCAGAAATACCCCGATTAAATCCTTGTTCAGAGCGCCGTTTTCGGAAATCCAAAGAGGCGCGCTTGTCAGCGCGAACCGCTTCATCAGTGTATCCGCATCGTATATGCCGATGATATCATCTCCCGGATACTCCTTCCGGAGCGCTTCCACGCCTTCTCCGACGCCGGACAGATCCGTCATGCCTGATACATAGCTTTCTTTGCAGACCAGTCTCGGAACACCGAAGGTCGCAGGCGCCACATAAGCCTTTCCGTCCACCTTCAGCGCATCAATGACATTGTCAAAAAGCGGCTCCTGCGCACTATACTGCTCCAGAACATCGGTCACGTCGAGCAGCAGCCCTTTGCTGACATAAGAGGAAAAAGGCAGACCGTCCATCACGATCAGATCGGGCCCATTCCCTGCCACCACTTCCGTATTCAGCTTTTTGACCGCATCTTCCCTCGTTACCGAGCCGCCTTCTTCCATACCGACTTCGTAGGACACAAAGGTATCAAGATGCTTTGTCTGATAGAGAGAGACCGCCTGGCGCAGGTCATCGTCCTCCTGTAAACTGTATACGGTCAGTACCTTTTCCGGCACCGCCGGCACATCCGGGTCGTAGGTAAAACGCAGAAGCTTACCGTTAGCAAAGAGCACAAGAAAAACATCATCCTCCAACTGCATGGCATCGCATACATGATAGGAAGGATTGCTCAGCATCGACAGATTACCGTCCACGACCTGCTCCATCATATTGCCGCCGATGACATGACGGTGGATTCCCTTTTCCCCAATCACATAGACCGTCTGCTCTTCTCCCGGTAAAAGGCACATTGAACCGTAATCCGAACCATTATAGTAGCGTTCCCCGTAACTGTCGCTGACAAAATCCGTCAGCTCGGTATCTTCTATATATTCCCCGGCCTCCATATCGTAAATGAGCGGCAGGTCTGCTCCATTTCCATGATCATTATCCATAAAAAGCAGATTTTCCCTTTTCCAGAGCCGATAAGGCCGCTCCTGCGCATCGAGCATCTTTTCGCTGCTGCTATCCTTATAGACTTCATAAATGCCCCGTCCATAAGTAATGACGAAAATCCGGTTATCTTCGGTCATCTTCACATACCGAATCTTATTATCCTCTTCCGTCAGCTCCAGTTCCACCGGCACCTGCGTCCCATCCGGCAGTATCAGTTTCATGGCCGGCGTATAATCATCGTCATTTGCAACCGTGTCATAGATCATGCCAACTGTGCCATCCGGGGACATTGCCACTTCTGAAATATATGTTTGCTGTACCATCATTTCCGACAGCCAGTCCGGCACTTCATTTTCCCAGGTCAGACCCTCATCCTTCGATATAAAATAACCCCTATAGATATCCAGAATGACCAGATTTCCGTCTTCCCGCCTGCAGATGCCTCTCGGCGAAAACATGACATCCGACAAGTCAATCTCTTCTTCCACATACCGTCCCATCGCCGTCTGCCCGTTTGTACTGCCGGAAGCGCCACCAGGCGCCTCGTCCGTACTTATACCGCCATCCTGCGCACCTTCCCCGCCGCCGGCACAGCCCGTCAAAGCGACTGCCATCGACGCCGCAAGGATAAGGCTCAAAAGCCTGCTTTTCATTTTTCCTTTTACCATATACCAAAACCTCCCTATTGCAATCTGCCGAAACCGCGCAGCTGCAGGGGAAGAGGCCGGGGGACGTGTAGTACCTTTGGTGGCACGCTTCCGCTCCGCGAAAAGACGCAGCGGTACTAAGCTCAAAAGCGGCAAGCCGCATTTTCGCTAAGGACCGGCGCTTTTCAAGGGCCACCGCAGGTACTACACGTCCCCCGGCCCCTTCCCCTGCGGCTGCGCGGTTTCGTCTATCGTTGTATAATAAATACCAAAAACTTCTCTAAACTTTCTCTAATAATTTTTAAGAATTTCTTAGAGGATTTTTCAAGAATCTTATGATAAAATCGTTGTAAAATAAAGATAAAAAAGGCAAGATTATTTGAAAGGATGTCCGCCTATGCGTATTTTACTCGCTGAAGATGACAAAGACTTAAATAAGGCGCTGACCTGGCAGCTGACCGCCCGGGGATATAATGTCGATTCCTGCGGCAATGGAGAAGAAGCGCTCTATTATGGGAAACAGAACATTTATGATATCATTCTGCTCGACCGGATGCTGCCCGACAGAGAAGGAACGGAAGTCATGACCGCGCTGCGGCAGCTCTCCGTAAACACGCCGATCATCCTGATCACTGCCCTTGGTCTTTTGCAGGATAAGATCACAGGATTGGATCTCGGCGCGGATGATTACCTTGTCAAACCTTTTGATTTCGAAGAGCTGCTCGCCAGAATACGCTGTGTCACCAGACGCTCCCTTTCTCTGAACGCCCAGCCGGAAGGCATCCTCTCCTATCACGATATCACATGGTCTCCCCGCGAGATGTGTCTGACAGGGCCATCCGGCGACTGTTTACTGTCACGGCGCGAAGGCGACCTGTTGGAAAGTTTTCTTCATGCACCGGGACAGACCCTTGCCCGTGAAATGCTGCTGTTAAAAGTATGGGGGCCGGACAGTGAAGTGGAAAACGGAAATCTGGATAACTATATTCATTTTTTGCGCAGACGACTCAAAGGAATCGGCTCCTCTTTGCAGATCAAGACTGTCTGGGGCGTTGGATACGGACTGAATGCCCCTTTTCTCTGAAAGGATTTAAAAGATTTTTATGTTTCAGAAAGCACATTTTCTTTTTACCATCCTGTGTTCCGGCACAACAATCGCAATCATCGTTCTGATATCGCTGCTTTATCTGCACGTTTCCGAAAGCAGCCTCTCTGAAAACCAGTTCCGCTCTTTTCAGAATGATGTCAGTACGATTGCTGCCAGCCTGGAAAATACTTCCTCCATCTCCATACAGTGGCTGGAACGAATCGAAGCGCAGAACGGCTTTACCATCTATGTCATCGACAATGGCACACCTTTTCTTTATAATTCTTTGCGCGATTCCTATGACTCATCCGGTCAATCCTTGTTGGAAGAAAGTCTTGAAGCCTATCAATCTATGCTTCAATCCTCTCTGCCCGAAGCTGACAATGCGGAAATGTACTCCATCACTTTTAATAACAGTCGTAATTGTAATTATATTGTGACTGTGACCACCTCTTTTGCCTACTACGGTATCCGGCATCAGGAATATCAGTTCCGCTCTGCCACCACAGGAAGTTCTTATTATGCCTCCATCATTGATATCGAAAAAGACTCCGCCCGGACGCAGATTGTTATTCTTAACGCTTTAACAGCACTGAATGCACAGATTTTCCGTCAGCGGCTCCGTTTCCTGCTCATTGACCTGGCAGCGGCAGCCATGCTTCTTGCCTTTTCATTCTTCTTTACGGGCCGAATCCTGAAGCCGCTGCGCGATAATCAGGAAGCGCAGATGCAGTTCTTTGCCGCCGCTTCCCACGAACTGCGCACGCCGCTCTCCGTAATGCTTGCCAGCGCCGAATGCTGCGAGAAAGCCGATGCCGAAGAACAGAAAAGCTTTTTTCAGACAATCCGCAAAGAAGGACGGCGGATGAACAGCCTTCTCGGTGATATGCTTACGCTCGCCCATGCCGGTACGAATCGCTTTCCCATCGAGAAAGCTCCCGCTCAGTTAGATACGTTGTGCCTCAATGTCTATGAAGCCTTCGACTCCCTGTGCCGCAATAAAAAACTGTCGTTATCGCTCGAACTGCCCGAAAATATACCGCCGCGCTGTTTCTGTGACGCGGAACGCATCGCACAGACACTCTCCATTCTGCTCCACAATGCCGTCAGCTATACCCCGGAGGGCGGAAACATCACTTTGATGCTGAAATACCGTGAAAGCGCTTTTCAGCATTTTAATAATAACTGTTTTTTAATTATTGTCACAGATACCGGGAGCGGTATTTCCGACGCCGATAAAAAGCATATTTTCGAACGCTTCTATCGGACTGAAAAATCCCGAAGCGCAAAAGAGCACTTCGGGCTTGGCCTTTCAATCGCCTATGAGATTGTAAACGCACATCATGGCAGGATCACCGTTGAAGATAATCCCGGTGGCGGAAGCATATTCACGATCATGCTGCCGGAATCATCAAAAGCGCAGGCCTGAATGCCCGCGCTCCGATCATGAGTCCCATGTCATTTGAGTCCAATATCATTTGGAATCTCCTTCTTCTTTTGCCCTAAATTCTTTTGACAATAAGAAAAAGCCAAATACCACACCGTTCAAAAGCAATGTCTGCGGTACCATTGCCCAGGTCACCTGCTGGTTTTCCAACACATCCATCGAATAATTATTGGCCATCACAGGCGCCAGATTATTGTTCATAAAATGCAAGATGACCGGTACCCATATATTGTCGGTTTTCTGATAAGCCCAGGCAAAAAAGATGCCAAGCGTAATACATGTTATGATTTGTATCATGGTCATCGCCAATCCCATGTCCGGCGTCGTATAGTAGAAAAAGTCCAGAAAAATATGCCATACTCCCCAGGCTATGCCAAGAATCAGAAGACCGGCCCGCATGCCGAAGCGCTTCTGCAGAATCGGCTGTAAGTAGTATCTCCATCCGTATTCTTCTCCAAAGAACGGCGCAAAAACAATCAGAAAGTTAACCGGCATAAAAAGGATATAGCTCCAGGTCGCCATACTTTTCAAGATATCAAACATCATGTTCATCTGACCGCTGACCGCACAGGAAATGGCCGCCCGGCCAAAATAAAGCACAAAGAAAAGAAGAACGCAGAGCAGAGACATTTTTAAATGCTTCCATCCGAGTCCATAAGCCGCTCTTCGTTTTTTTCCTGCAATCAGCAAAGTAATCCAACAAAGAATGCTTCCGCCAATCACCGCATACTGGGAAAGGATAGCCCACCTGGAAATCTCCATCCCATTCAGGTCCATATTCTGACCCGGCATCACAATCGCTAACACTGAAATCAATATCATCAGCAGTGTGATAAGCAGAAAGCACAGATAGAACCATCTGGGCATCATGCCGTCTTCCCATTTCGTCAGCAGATAAGCTAACATCACGCCCGCCGCCGGATAGAACATCTGCGCATTTCCAAACGCACTCAGATCCGCCGATACCGTGGCCCCATACCATATCAGGATTCCCATCAGATAAGTCACTCCATAAGCCACGAGCAGAAAAATAATAAGCTGTTTCTTTGTATTATTCGTTTCTGTCATTTGTCAAAACCACCCTTCTTTTATTATTCCAGCCTTCCAGTCATGCCGATAACTCCGGCATAAACAATCAGGAAATTTTCTTCACATTATACCACTTCCCGCTTTTATCGAAACAGAATCTGCCCAAACGGTCATTTTACTGCCTGAACGGAAAGCACGTCAGAAACTTTCCTCATCTACGTTCCTCATCTACGCTTCATCTGGCACTTTCCTCATGTACATTCTTTCCTTACGGAGGTTCTCTATACTTTCGGGTATTCAAAACTCTCAAGATGATTTCGCATCGCTCTGGAATAAGGGCATCTCTCCCCGTTCTTCAGTACGATTTCTTTTGTTTTCCGCTCAATTCCCGCGATCTGGTCGGCCCGGACCAAATAGGCCCTGTGCACCCGGATAAAATGCGGCCCAAGACGTTCTTCCAGTTCCTGCATACTTCCGATAAAGTCAAGCCGCTCCTGTCTGGCATGGAGTTCAATCCTGTGGGTACGTTCAGAAGTCGTAAAATACAGAACTTCCTCCAGCGGAATATGCCGGATCACATCCAACGTTTTCACCGTAAAATATTCCTGCTGCCCTCCCTGTTCCCTGCTCACCCTCTCCGCAATCACGGTAAGACACCGGGAAAGTCCGGCATACATCTGCTCCGGCTCCTTCTTGCATATATAATCAAGCGCTTCGAGATGATAACGGAACGTCTCAAATGCCAACTCCTGAAACGCCGTAACATAAATCAGAAATCCCCTCGCATCCTTTTTCCGGATTTCCTCACCAAGCCGAAAACCGTCCATAGACGCTCCTTTCAGCTCCACATCCAGAAAATAAATTCCCTGCCGCTGCGTATGCGCCAGATATTCTAAAAGTTCTTCCGGATTCCCGGTGCACAGCGCGATTTTCATGTCAAATCCTTCAATCAATATCTGTTTTTCCAGCCAAAGCCGCTCCGCATTCCGAATCCGCTCATCATCCTCACATATATAAATCGGCAGCATAGATTCCTCCTGTCATGACTCTTCTATTTTTATCTCCTGTACAAAACATCCGTCCTGTATCGCCGTAAAAGAAAACACAAAGTCATATTTATCCAATATTTCCCGGTAACTTTCCAGTCCTGTTCCCCGGCCGCTCCCCTTCGTGGTATAGCCAGACTTTCCAAGACGCTGAAAATCCACCGTTCCATACAGCGTATTCTCTATCCGAAAGGTCGTACAACCGTTCTGGCTGCTGATCATCAGATAAATCCGCCCATCCTTTTTCCCACGCACCTCTTCTATCGCATTATCCATCAAAATACCCAGACATCTGCAAAGGTCGATGCTGCGCATCCGGGTATTCTCAAATGGAGATAACACCTCCAAAACACAGACAATTTCTTCCTGCTGCATTTCGATCAGTTTCTCCAGCAGAATGCTCTTTACCTCCATCACATGAATGTGGCCAAGCTGAGTCATCAGTTTAATCTGGTCTCCCGCCTGCCTGTCAAAAGCGCCTGTCACTTCCTGAATAAAATCCTGTATGGCAGCCAGGTCGCCTTCTTTTGCCTGAAGATACATCCCCGCCATCATATTCTGGAAATCATGACGGAACTTTCGCAGATCGGACTGTATCTGTTCCATTTTTTCAAGATAGATCGTCTGTTGCCGCAGGCTGGTCTGCTGCGCCATAATATACTGTTTCTGCTGCCAGTCCCGCCCCATATAAATGAAAATAATATGCACTACCAGAAGCATCGACAGTGGAAGCAGTATAAATGCCGCTCTGGGCCGCGCGCCGCTGATCGTTTTCTCAAATATAAGATAAATCATCGGATAAAACGCCAGCAGCAATACAATCCCCCTATGCTTCTCTTCCTGCTCCAGCCACCTCCTGTATATCTTTCCCATACCGCTCCTGTCGATTACCAGGCCGCAGAACAGAATACAGGCCGGACACACCACCATCAGCCAGAACTGATAACTTCGGCGTTCTTCCGGGACTGCAAGGTCGTATAAAGCTTTTCCAAATAGACATGTATACAGTTCCGCCAGCAGCTTTCCATAACTACCCAGAATTTCGACCAGCATTATCCCAAGACAGCAATCCCATAAAGAAACCCGATACAGGAGCCACAGGAACAATACCTTACAGGCTAATATAAAATACAGCCACAATATAGCGCCAATACTGTATTTCCAACGCCATACGCCCGTCAGATAGCAGACCGTTCCCGTAAAGGAAAGCAAAAGCACTATACCGGTTCCGGTCAGAAAACAGACCACTGCATGTTTCATCCCACGGCGCGGAATACGGCCAAACAAAAAGCCGGATATCCAGATCAGAAAAATGATATCGATTGTCATACTCCATATATTGACGGCGGTAATCTGAAAGAAAGTCATTGCGGATTCCCCTCTCTATTCGGATTTTCCATTTCATGGAATGGCGCAGCGCGAAATACAGCACAAAATAAAAGAACCGCCCAAATAAGCGATTCCCTACTGCGGATAACAGGACTTGAACCTGCACGGTCTCCCACCAGAACCTAAATCTGGCGCGTCTGCCAATTCCGCCATATCCGCCTGTCACGAACGGGGCTATTGAAAACCCCGTTATGTATCATAACATTCCAGCCTTTTTCTGTCAATCCTTGTGGACCGTTTTCACGACCACACTTTCCCCTGTATCATGTTCTCACGGAATGAGCAGTTCAGCGCATTCCTGTCCCGTGAATAGTAACTCTGCTTTCTTTCAAAAAAAGAAAGTTCAGATAGTCTGAACTCACTTTTGCATTTCCATATTCACAATGAGCCACTGGGGATGTCGCACAGGGGTTCGAATCCCCTCATCCACATTACGGCTATATTTAATGAGCCACTGGGGATGTCGCACAGGGGTTCGAATCCCCTCATCCACATTATGGCTATATTTAATGAGCCACTGGGGATTCGAACCCCAGACAACTTGATTAAAAGTCAAGTGCTCTACCACCTGAGCTAGTGGCCCGTATAACTGGGCTAGCTGGATTCGAACCAGCGAATGCAGGAGTCAAAGTCCTGTGCCTTACCGCTTGGCGATAGCCCAATATTCATGACAACAGATCGCTCCTGAAACATATCTTCTGCTGTTTGGATAACACCAAGGCTGTGCCCCCTACATATTCCCATGTACAACTGCTGTAAAAAACGCAAGCCCCGCAGCTTGCGCTCCAAGAATTTACTACATAAATTCTTGCTTAAAGTCCGCTACGATTACAGCCTTTTCCTACAAAGCAGGAAACAGGGTGGATAGAGGGACTCGAACCCTCGGCCTCCAGAGCCACAATCTGGCGCGCT
>CAMWXB010000019.1 GCA_947178125.1 uncultured Lachnospiraceae bacterium
CTTACAAAATGTGAAACTCGTTTACAAAACGGGAACCTCGGATTGCAATCGACCCTGGAATTTCATCTAAATATAGTTCCAGTTCTGCAATCTTACTCATTTCATCATCTGACAGGCTTTCTTTTTCTACAAGGCTTCTATATTGTTCAAACTTTTCTTTCAGCGTATCAGAAAGCCTATCCGCCCCAAAATATCCTTCCACAATACCATCGTACGGTACATTATTCAGTCCATTTTCTACCAATAGATTACTTTCCAAGTCATAAATCACGACATTCTCTATGCTGTTTAATATAAAAGGCGAGTGTGTTGTCACCACAAACTGAATATTCGGAAATATCGTTGTCAGCAATGGCATAATATTTTTCTGCAATTCCAAATGAAGATGTGTCTCTATCTCATCAATTAGTACAATTCCGGGAAATCTAAAATCAAAAACACGCTTTGCCTGATTCTGCATCCGCATTATAATATCCACAACAATATCCAGTACCGCCTGATATCCGCTGGACAGCGTATTAAAATCAAAAGCTTCTTTTCCCTGCTGCATGATATGAAATTCAAAACTTTCCTCATCGAATGCCAATTCTATCGATTTATCTGAAAATATTTTTTTCAAAAGCTGCTCAAAAGCTTCAAACCATGCTTTAATTTTATCTGCTTTTTCTACCTTATTATTGTTCCTTGCCAATGCCTCCGTCATTTTCAGGTCTAATAAGTACTTAACAAATTCATCTCTTGGATATTCATATATTCCATAATCGTTTTTTAACTGTATTTTTTCCACATGTACAGGCTGCTCAGCTTTGAATATTCTGTCAGCACTGTAATATGCTAATATATAATGATATTTTTCTTTTAGCTCAACCATGTTGCGGCACTTTTTATTTAATTCTATATCAAGACCTTTTTTATTCTGATTTATCCTCTGCTCATAATAATGGATTGACTTTTCTATTCTTGAAATTTCTCCCTCTTCATCACCATTTTGCACTGCATCTGTAAATACAGCATTAAGGTACTCCGCTAACGCCTCCACGACACTCGTCTTTCCGCTTCCATTTTTTCCCGTCAAAATTAAATGCTTCATCTTGTTTTCTGATAAAGGAAGCAAAATATCTTTTAAATGCCTGACTTTATTAATTGTTATATTTGTGATAAACAGCTGTTCCATTCCAGCCCTCCATTTTAATCTTCCCTTAAATGCATTTAGAATAATATACCCTGTAAAAAGAGAACGCTTTTTTGTTAGTATATCTAAATCTCTGTGGCCAGTCAACGAAAACAGATTTTACCTTTTTAAGCAAACTACCCTAATCCCGGCCTTTCTTAAAAAAATCTCTGCCCCATTCTAAGAATGTGGCAGAGATTTTTAATCAATCCGTCTCACTGTGCTCCAGCCTGTTTACGCGCTTCTTTACAAAGCTCCGTAATCTTATCAAAATTACCTGCGGAAATATCCGCTTTCTTACAGATCCAGCTTCCGCCTACTGCAAAAATTGCCGGATTCGCTACAAATTCTGCGATATTCTCCGTATTAACGCCGCCGGTAGGAATAAACTGCATATCCGTGAACGGTGCCGCAAGATTCGTGATTGCCTTTAATCCGCCATATACATTAGCCGGGAAGAATTTAACGACTCTTAATCCCAGTTTGCGTGCAGCCATGATCTCTGTCGGTGTAACACAGCCGGGCGCTACATCGATGTTGTTCTCCACACACCATTTTACGGTCTCTTCGTCAAATCCCGGTGACACGATAAATTTAGCGCCTGCTTCTACCGCATCTTTGGCCTGTTCGAGATTTAATACCGTACCGACACCAACAATCATGTCCGGACACTCTGCAGCAACGTTACGGATGCTGTCAAGCGCTGCTGCGGTACGAAGCGTAATCTCCATCACGTTGATTCCGCCTGCCAGTAACGCCTTAGCTGTAGGAACCGCATCCTTCGCATCCTCAATGACCACTACCGGCACGATAATGGAACTTTTCATGCTGTCTGTTATACTGCTCATTTTATTTCCTCCTGAATCCATATATTCTATCTTCTTCTAACGCTGGACTCTCGCTCCTGCGCCGCCCATGATCGCTTCAACTTCCTTCTTGCTCGCCATTGTGGTATCGCCCGGCGTTGTCATTGCCAATGCGCCGTGCGCCGCACCATAATTAACTGCCATCTCCGCGTCCTCTGTCGTCATCAGACCATAGATAAGGCCGGATGCAAAGGAATCGCCGCCGCCGACACGGTCCATGATCTCCAGTCCGTTGTAATCTTTTGCCTTGTAAATCTCTCCGTCTGCCCAGCAGATCGCGCTCCAGTCGTTCACCGTAGCGGTCTTAACCTGGCGAAGCGTCGTTGCAACTGCTTTGAAGTTCGGATATGTCTTAGCAGCTTCATTGATCATCTTCTTATAGCCGTCCAGATTCAGCGTTTTCAGGTTCTCGTCATTTCCTTCGATTTCAAAGCCGAGACATGCCGTAAAGTCTTCTTCATTACCGATCATAACATCTACATATTTCGCAATTTCTTTGTTTACTTCCTGCGCCTTAGCCTGTCCGCCGATTGCGCTCCACATGGAAGGACGATAGTTCAGGTCATAAGATACGATCGTACCATATTTTTTCGCTGTCTTGATTGCCGCAAGCACTGTCTCGCATGACTGCTCTGACAAAGCCGCATAAATTCCGCCGGTATGTAACCAGCGTACGCCCAGTTCGCCGAAAATATACTCGAAATCAAAATCTTCGGGAGTCGCTTTGGAAATCGCCGTATTAGCACGGTCGGAACATCCTACCGCTCCGCGGATTCCGAATCCACGCTCCGTAAAGTTGATACCGTTACGGCATACACGTCCGATACCATCCGTCTTCATCCATTTGATCAGGGAAGTATCCACGCCGCCCTGATTGATGAAGTCTTCCATCAGCATACCTACTTCGTTGTCTGCAAATGCCGTGATAACTGCCGTATTCATCTTAAAGCATTTTTTCAGGCCGCGGATAACATTATATTCGCCGCCGCCTTCCCATGCTCTGAAAGATCTGGCCGTGCGGATTCTTCCCTCGCCGGGATCTAGTCTCAGCATTACTTCCCCCAGAGATACTGCATCAAATTTACATTCGCTTGCCTGCTTTAAACCCAAATTCATGAAAAAAATTCCTCCTGTTCCGTTTACTTATTTTTCAGACTATTCCCTTTTATTATAATTTGAATTGGAAATATTCTCAATCCCTTTTTATCGTTTTGCAAAAAATTGCATAAAATGCTTTCAGCATTGCATCAGTTTTCCTTTTTCTTCACAGCAGGCCTGCGCCAGATATTCAAACGGTAAAGTATATACAGTATCATTGCGGATATACCATTGCTTACCACCACGCTGTACCAAATACTGCGTACTCCCATATTTAACACAGATTCACATACGAACAATGTCAGAAAGCGGAACACCCAAAGGCGGGTGGCATCCACAAGCATCGTAACTTCCGTGTGACCCGTCCCCTGAAAAAGTCCGGTCGATGAATTGTATATTCCATTGGTCCAACACCAGAATGCCATAATGCTCAAAAAATCGGCCGCCATACCGACCACGGCGGTATCATCCGAAAAAATTCCTACGATTCCTTTTGAAACAGGAGCAAGGGACAGGATCATCCCGCCCACGAACAGAAAAATAATACTGATATTTCGGGCAAGCTTATAACCCTTTTCCGCCCTGTCATACTGTTTCGCACCTACATTCTGCCCGACGATCGTAGCGACAGCAGAGCCGACGCCATTTGTGGGAAGTGTGATCAGGCTGTTTATTTTGTTACCGATACCATATGCAGCCATTGCCTCCGTACCGTATTTATAGACATTTTTACTCATCAGCAGAAAACCAAGCTGCATGGTGGAGCCGCCAATTGCGGTCGGAAGACCGACTCTCAAAATAGAAAGCATTTTGGCTTTTTCAAATTTCAAATGCCGCAAGTCAAGGTTTATTGTCTGCGTGGGTCTTGTCAGTACATAAAATGCTATTATGGCAGATGGGAGTTTTGCAGACAATGTCGCAAGTGCAGCCCCTGTAATATTCAGATTCAACGTAATCATAAAAAGCGGATCCAGGACCATATTGATAACAATTCCCAGAAAATTAAGCAGCATCGGCCGCACCGTATCGCCTTGTGCCTGATGAATCGCATTATATATATTGATTGTATACAAAAGAGGCATATCAAGAACAACAATCCGAAGATAGGTATTCCCATAGTCATAAATATTACCATCGGCCCCAAGCCAGTTTACGATTGCAGGCGTTGTCAGAAAGCAGACCGCGGCACAGGCAAATGCAAAGAGCATTGCACAGGCAAAGATCTGATTTGCCATACTTTTTGCATTCCTATCATCTTTCGCCCCAATATACTGTGCTATGAGTACCGAACCGGCCACCGTGATTCCAGTACCGAAATTAAGAATAATATTTTGAACAGGTGTCACCAGATTAATTGCCGCCAGCTGCTCCGTACCAATTTTCCCAAGCCAATATGTATCTGTAAGATTGTACATGGTCTGTAAAAAAGAATTTAATGCGACGGGCACAGCGATAGAAAATACTGCCTGCAGCATATTCCCATTCAATATCAGGTCCCTGTTGTTTTCTTTTTTTATAAGCTTCATTTCCTTACTCTCCCTGCCAGTACTTTTTTCTAAATCGTGATGGGGATATCCCGGTAATTCTCTTAAAACAATCACTGAAGTATGCGTTACTGGAAAAACCGGCATCTCTGGCAATTTCTGCCATGCTCATTTCGGAATCAACAAGCAGTTTTTGGGCATATAATATTTTTTCATTTAAAACAAATACCGAATACGGTGTCTGCAGCCGGTTAATAAATACTTTGGACAGATATGATGCTGAAATATGTATATGCTCGGCCGTGTTTTGTAACGAAGGGCTTTCTCCAAGATGCGCTTTAATATATTCTATAGCGTTTATCAGGCAGTCGTCCCGTTTGGGGGCGGCACTCTGGAGTCTGCGCTTATTTTTTACAGAACATTCCGTTAAAAGCATTAGAATTAACTTATGAAGCAAACCTTTCAAAATAATTTCAGAATATTCATTATAGGAATTCCATTCTCTTTCCATTTCATCAAAAAGAGCAAGTATTTTTTCCTGCAGATGCCCATTTAAGTGAAAATCCTGCTGCCAACCGATAATGAGTTCATTAAAGTCTTCAACCTCCATGACTTTAATCAAATCGGAGACCATACTGTCCGTAAACTTTATCAGAATACTTTCACGCGGCTTGTCGGACATACTGGTCGAACGGAAATAGATGTTTTTAGGTGTAAAAAAAATATCTCCTGCACGCAGGATTTTGGAACCGTCAGGTGAGTAAACATGATTATCTCCCTTCAGCATATAGCAGATTCCATAAAAATTCGTATAGGCCTCTGCTGCAGGCATTTCAAATCGTGCCGGACGGTAGATATGACTATAATGAAAGTTGTATCCGGGTTTCAATGGAAGCGGCATAATCTGTTCCTCCTCTCTACTATAAAAACTGTTCTGTTAAAAATAATGTACAATAATTTTTCTTGTATTTCTACTGATTATGGAATATAATTGCCTCAAAATACTGTTTTTTCAACAATATTAGGAGCGGCTATGGAAAATAACAGAAACATGCGAAAAACAGAAAAAATGATTGATAAAATCTATGCCGAAAGCGAAGTAAAAGAGTCTGGTTATGTCATGCCTTCTCCCCACTGCCACCCTTACTTTGAACTTTTTTATATCGAAAACGGCGTATGCCGTTTCTTCATCAAGAATAATATGTATGATATGCATACCGGTGATTTTATGCTGATTCCGCCGCAAATGTTTCACTATACACGCTATCTCTTCGGAGACTGCAAAAGAAGTGTTGTTTTTTTTCGAAAAGAAGATATTGCAGAGGCGGTAAAGCAGTTTCTCCCAGAGCAAACGGACTTTTTTTCCGAAATGCGGATTTTTCAGATTCCGGAAGTATATCAGGAACAGATTACAACGCTTCTTTTACAAATGGTGAAAGAAGAAAAGATTGGTGATGAACGATCTCCCCTCATGCTTCAGACATTATTGCAGGAATTATTTCTGCTTTGCGGCCGGGAGTGCATATTTCCACAAGATATACTCCCTAATATCCATACGACTGACAGGCAGATCGTTCAGGCCGCACAGTTTATCAGCAGCCATTATATGGAGCATATTACAACAGCGGACATTGCCAGGGCTGCAGATTACAGCCCGAACTATTTAAGTCGGAAATTCAGAGAAGCTGCCGGCATCGGCGTGCACGAGTATCTTCTTTTTATCCGTCTGCGGCATGCTGCGCTCGAACTGCTTGCTACCGACGATTCCGTCACGGAAATTGCATTACGCTGTGGTTTTTCGAACGGCAACTACTTCAAGGACGCTTTTAAGAAAAAATATGGTATCACCCCAAGAGTTTATAGAAAATAACCCAAAACACTTTCCGGGGCAAATCCCGGCTAATGAAAAAAGCTTAAAATCCACACAGATTTTGTTGAAATACCTGCTCAAGTACTTTAAGATAAGAGTATATGTACATAAATAAATCCGTAGAAGGAGGTTCCTCAATGAAGCACGCCAACCCGTTATTATCCAATAATAACAGCATCGACAAATTTATAACCATCGGAGAGATCATGCTCCGTCTGACGCCGCCCAATTATGAAAAAATCCGCATGGCGTCCACCTTTGAGGCAAGCTATGGCGGAAGCGAGGCCAATATCGCACTGGCACTGGCAAATCTCGGCGTTGACAGCACTTTTTTCAGCGTCGTACCGAATAACAGCATCGGCAAGAGCGCCATCCGTATGCTGCGCAGCAACGACGTTCACTGTACTCCCGTTATTTTGAGCACGCCCGAACAGACCCCAACGCACCGCCTCGGAAGCTATTATCTGGAGACCGGATACGGCATCCGCGCCAGCAAAGTGACTTATGACAGAAAACACAGCGCGATCACGGAATTCGATTTCAGCACCATCGACCTGAATCAGCTTCTTGACGGCTTTACATGGCTCCATTTAAGCGGCATTACCCCGGCGCTTTCACCGAACTGTCGTGAGCTTATCATGAACTGTCTGAAAGTGGCAAAAGAAAAAGGCATTACCGTCAGCTTCGACGGCAATTTCCGGAGCAAACTCTGGAGCTGGGAAGAAGCGAGAGACTTCTGCACCGAATGCCTGCCCTATGTAGATGTCCTGCTCGGCATCGAGCCTTATCATCTCTGGAAAGACGAAAATGACCACAGCAAAGGCGATGTCAAAGACGGCATCCCGCTGCAGCCGAGTTACGAACAGGAAGATGAGATCTTCCAGGCTTTTGTTGCCAGATATCCGAACCTGAAATGTATTGCACGCCATGTCCGTTACGCACACAGCGGAAGCGAGAACAGCCTGAAAGCTTTTCTGTGGTATGAAAATCACACCTTTGAGAGCAAACTGTTCACCTTCAATATTCTGGACCGTGTCGGCGGCGGTGATGCTTTTGCAAGCGGTCTGATCTATGCGATGATGCACCACTATAAGCCGATGGATATCGTCAATTTCGCAGTCGCGAGCAGCGCCATCAAACACACCATCCGCGGAGACGCCAATATTACGGACGACGTGGAGAGCATCCGCAATCTGATGAATATGAATTATGATATCAAACGATAACACTGCATAATGGAAAATCTTTAAAGCAATATAAAATAAAACAATACGGCCGGAAAATGCTTTGCACAGCAGGCATTTTCCGGCTCTTTATATCATCACAGTAAATACAGCAGGCATTCTATCCGTTCCAACTGTTCTTCTCGATACGCGGCTCCATTTCAAGCAGCTCCGACGTTTCATAGACCACATGATAAATTCCTGCTGCCAGCAGACACATTCCCTTCTTCACATCGGCAAACATCGGATTCTCACGGTCCTCATAAGTCTCAGACTTAGCAAATGGCAGAACGAGCGACGCCTGACACCCGAAAGGAACCTGCACCGTCATTTCCACATGGTTCAGGTCAGGAAGCTTCCAATGCACCTGATAAACGCCTGCCGGGCTGTCATAGACTGCTTTCAGCTCCCGCAATTCCCAGTTCAGTTCCGGCGCAATCCGCATCGTTCTCCCGCTCCGGCTTTCCTGCGAAAATTGAAGCCCGGCGCCATGCGCGAACATCCATTCCAGTACCGAACCGTAAGCATAATGGTTCAGGCTGTTCATACCGGTACCGGAAATGCTTCCGTCATCCAATACGGAATTCCAGCGTTCCCATACCGTCGTCGCTCCCAGCTTCACCTCATGGAGCCACCCCGGATATTCTTCGTTCAGCAGCAGTTCATATGCCAGATCGCTCATACCGTAATCAGAAAGCACATGGCACATGACCGGCGTACCGATAAAACCGGTCCGGAACTTATGGTCACAGTCCTCAAACAACTTTTCCAACTGCCTTTTTATAAGCTCCTCATTATCCGACAAATGATATTTTAAGGTCAAAAGCAAGGCCGTCTGTGTCTTGATGCAGCAACGTCCGGTAACGGAATAATATTCTTTTTTCACCTCGGCAATCTGCTCATCATGAAGCGCCTGATACGCTGCCTGGTCTTCTTCATACCCTAACACAGCCGCCGCTTTCGCTACCAGCTCCGCACTTACCGCATAATAGATATTTGCAAGGAAGTCTTCATCCGTGCCTCCGAACATCTGCTCCGCATCCTGCCGCGGATGGTCCAGCGCCAGCCAGTCACCGAAGTGGAACTGTTTCCGCCAGCCATGCTCCTCTCCATCCACACTGCGCACATAATCCACCCATGCCTTCATCGAGGCGTACTGCCTGCGCAGAATGGACTCATCGCCATAAAACAGATACATATTCCACGGAATGATACAGGCCGCATCGCCCCATGCGCACGCCGCATCCGTAATCCCGGCCGAGGGCACGACATTGGGAACCTTTCCGCCCAGTATCTGCTGTTCCGAATACATATCGTACAAATATTTTTCATAAAAAGCATAGCTGTCCGTCAGATACATCGCCGTAGGAGAAAATACCTGCGCATCCCCTGTCCAGCCCATGCGCTCATCCCGCTGCGGGCAGTCCGTCGGCACATCGAGGAAATTACTGCGAAGCCCCCACCGCACATTGCTGATAAATTGATTCACGAGCGCATTTCCGGTCTCCATATCGCCCACGTCCTCGATGTCGCTGTACAGGACCAGTCCCGTAAAATCCTCCGGCCTCACATTCTCGATTCCCTGTATCTTCACATAACGATATCCGTAATAGGTAAATCTGGGCCGGATCACCACTGGCTTTCCGCCACTGATATAACGGTATTCGGATTTCGCACTGCGCAGGTTATCATTATAAAAATTCCCCTGCTGCAAAATCTCACCGGTCTGCACAATAATTTCTCTGCCAGAAGGAACATCCACTTTCAGCGTAAAGATACCGGCGAACTCCTGCCCCATATCCAGCACCGTCTCTCCTGCCGGCGTATGAATCAGTTCTGCCGGCTGTATCGTCTGCTTCACCCGTACAGGCAGACTCTTTCTTGCCATCAGACGGCCCGCAGGCGCCTCACAGACAGAAACCTGCTCTAAGGGCAGCGGCGCCAGCGTATCGTCAACCTGCTCCCCGTCATACAGACTGGAAAAAACGATATTGCTCCGGCATACCTGCCAGCTCTCATCCGTCCCAATCGTTTCCGCACTGCCATCTACATAGAGCAGCCTGAGTTCCGCGATCAGTTTCCATTCGTTCCCATAAAACCCTTTTTCTTCTCTGGCCGTATACCCAAAACGCCCCTTATACCAGCCGTTTCCAAGCAAAATTGACAAAGTGCCCGCCTGTTGTAAGGCTTCCGTCACATCATAAGTCTGATACTGTACCCAGCCATTGTAATTATTGGAATAGGGCGTCAAATATTCCTCTCCGATTTTTTCTCCGTTATAATAAGCCTCATATAATCCCAGGCCGCACACATACAGCCTGGCCTGGCGCACTTCTTTTTCGGGCGAAACTGCCTTTTCAAAATAGGGGTGCCGTTTTTCTTTACTGTCGCAGGTAATCCACTTTGCTGACCACGGCTCGTCAATCTTGGCGGTCTCGAACCATTGTACTTCCGAATCGGCCTCTTCCACAGTCCCGCTCACCGTTCCGCTGTCTCCATTCGCTGTTTCCGCGTTTCCGTTCTCTGCTTCTACGTTTCTATTTCCTGTCTCCGCGCTTCCGTTCTCGATTTCCGCGTCGGTGCGAACCGTCACTTTCCAGTAATAGCGGGTATAGGGATGCAGTTCCACCGCGACCGGAGATGCCAGGGAATCGAGTTCCGCACAGAATCCGGTGTCCGCCGCTATCTGCGTGAACGCATCATCCAACGCTACCTGTATTCTGGCCGCAGTCTGTTTCTTTCCTTCCGCATTCCTGACCTTCCACGAAAAAACGGTATCCGTCATATCAAAACCGAGCGGATTCTCCATATGATTTACTTTACAGCTGTAAATTTCCATTTTGTAACCCCATCCTTTCCCCAATCGGTATGTTCATTCCATCCTGATCATGAAATAGATTGAAACACATCCTCTTTTTCCATATTCTAGCATACGCATAATGGGGACGTAAAATAGAAAATTCCACATCTATATGCTAAAATGATATATAATTCAAAATAATGAATTAAAACCATTCCCAACCACAGGTTGAATCTCCCGCTCAACCAATGGTTCGTGTTAAAAACAGTCAGGCAGTTGTATTATTCCAGGTAAAGGAGGACACAAGATGAACCAGATAGAAATCGGAAAATTTATTGCCAAATGCCGTAAAGAGAAAAAACTGACGCAGGCGCAGCTGGCGGAAAAACTGAATATTACAGACAGGGCTGTATCGAAATGGGAAACCGGAAAAAGCATGCCTGACTCATCTATCATGTTGGAACTTTGTGAAATACTGGGAATCACAGTAAACGAATTGTTAAGCGGGGAGAAAATTGATATGGAAAGTTACGAACAAAAAGTAGAAGAAAACTTAATCGCTCTGAAAAGAAAAGATGAAAACAATACGGCAAAAAATATGATCATTTCATCTCTTTTTTCAGTAACTCTTTTAACCGGAATCATGGTGTGCATTATCTGCAATCTTGCAATATCCGGCAGCCTGACATGGTCGCTCATTCCGGTCAGTTCCATTGTCTTCGCATGGGTCATATCCTTTCCGGGCATTCTGTTGGGAAAAAGGGGAATTGCTATGAGCTTTACATCGTTAAGCGTTTTTATCATTCCATACCTGTATTTATTGAGCCGTCTGCTAAATGCAAGGGCCGTATTTTCAATCGGAAGCGCGATCGCATTTGTTTCCATTCTATTTTTATGGCTTATCTTTGCAGTCTTTAACCACATTGGGAAAACGCAAAAATTAATTGCTCTTGGAACCGCCTTTTTATTGGCGATTCCGTTCATGTTCGTGATCAATGTAGTGCTGTCAAAAATGACAGCGGAACCGATTCTTGATGTGTGGGATATGCTGACCGTTTTCCTGCTATTGATATTCGCGTTTGTTTCTTTTATCTGTGACTATGCCAAAAAGAAAGGGGTAATAAAATAATCAAAACTTATTTATTTCCCAATATCCCTTTCTGTCAGAACCAATACGCTTGATTTTTTCATCTTCACGCAATTCTTTTATGAGGCGGCTGATTTTTCTGGTACTGAATCCAGTCTTTTCAGCCAGCCTTTTTGCCGTAATACCCGGTTCTTTTTTCAATATCAGCAATAGTTTTGTTTCATCGCCATTTTCATCGCCATTTTCATCGCCATTTTCATCGCCATGGGTAATCTTTGTGTTTTCTTCTATTATAGAAAATGGGAAGACAACTTTTATAAAATGTTCCGATATTTCAAAAATATTTTTATCATAAGCGCTCAAAATACGGCTCATTCCAGAACCAAGCTGTTCAACCAACCCTACATCTTTAAATACGCGCATTAATTCCCGATTTCTCGGCATACTGCTACAACTGAAGAAATCATCTCTGCTCTGCCCCTGAATCAAACCACCATAAGATGTGAACTCCATCCTGTCACTAAAAATTTCAAATACTGGTGGAATTTCTCGGGAAAAATCGTTATGAACAATAGCATTAATCAACGCTTCCCGCATCGGAATTGACTCTACCAGATTTTTCTCAATCCGCTTTGTACTGGTCACTTTAGCTTTTGTCACATTCTCAATTTTCATTTTCTCCAAAACATGATTCGCAGCTTTAAGCAATGAACAATATCCGTATTCCTCATTTTCAATTAAATCAACCTTGTCTTTCCCGGCATATTTAGCGACTTTAATTGACACGCCATTTTCATCTGCTAAAAGATAGGCAATATAATTATATTTTCCTTCCGGAGTAAGCAATTCAAGACTATTCGCAAACTGCTTATTCAATTCCAGACCACGCTCCTGATAATATATTCTAAGTTGTGCAAAGGTAAGGTCTTGTCTGGGTGATGAAATATTTCGCAATGTTGTGTGTATCCTTTTAGCATATAATTCATCTATCAAATGAGCAGACATTGGCTGTGTTGATGTTCCCAATCTCATGAAACAGCCATTGGGAGACATTCCTTTACTCTTAATATAATACGGTTTCTCTAATCCACTGGATACAATAATTTTAATTACCGCTATACCTTCTATATTTTCAGTAACAATATCGAATAGCCCAAGTGTCGAAGGCAGGATATTGTTCTTAATTCTATCAGCTATTTTAAGCTGCATGGAATCCATATCCGAATTTTCAACTGGCTGACCATTATCGTCAATTCCAATATACAATACTCCGCCTTCACGATTATTTAAAAAGGCTACGATTTCTTTTTCCATTTTCTCATTTAACGTTGATTTAAATTCTAAACGATTGCTTTCATACAACATTTAATTTCCTCCTGAACTGATTCCTGAACTTATGTGACACTGGTCATTAATCTGTTTTCTTCGCCCTCACCAACAGCATCATCGGCCGCCGCAATTCATCTTTCATCCCGGGAATATCCATCATTTCCGCCGGCGGCTGAGCTTCTTCTACCGCCTCAAGAGCAAATCCGTTATGCAATAACCCCATCAGGATCTGCGTCAGCGTATGATGCTGCTTTACCACATCACAACCGAGGAAATGCGTGTTTCTTTTTCCGGGGAGGAAATAATCATCAACCGGCCAGTATGCAGGTTTTCCGTCATCCACATAAATCCAGTCCTGCGCTACACCGGCAGTAAACACCGGATGCTCTATGTTAAACAGGAACACGCCGCCGGGTTTCAGCGTTTTGTTTACCTTTTGGAATACCGATTCCAGATTTTCAATATAATGCAAAGCCAGATTGGAAAGCACACAGTCCCATGTATTTTCCGGGTATTCATACGTTTCTATTCCGCAGACGCGGTATGTAATCCGATTTCCGCCGTTACGCTTCTCCGCCTCTTCGATCATTCTTTTGCTCAAATCGATTCCCAATATCCGCGCCGCGCCCTGTTCCTCAGAAAACCTGCAATGCCATCCATAGCCGCATCCAAGGTCAAGAACGTGCTTCCCCTGAAGTTCTGGGAAAAGCGGCTTTAGCTGGTGCCACTCACCCGCGGCAGTCAGTCCATCTTTGCTGCGCGGCATCTGGGCATATTGGGCAAAGAAATTTTCATTATCGTATTCGCTGTTCATACCGATTATTGCTCCAATCCTTCCCAATTCGGGAATTTACCGACCGCCTGAAAAACATCAATCCTCTGGATATCGCTGCTCCTGTCCTTGAAGGCCGGAAAAAGAAAGCCGCATTCCGGCGCGCCCGGCTCATAATCCCCGCTCACCGGACAGACCGCACAAATGATGAACTGGTAGACTTCTTCCGATTCCCAAAGGCTTTCTTTATCGCTCGCCTTCAAAGGTATGTCATAACTGCCATAGAAAAAATAAATAGCATACGCACCATCCGCTTGATATCTTTTTCCAAATTCTTCATAAAGTACATCCAGCATTGCATCGTTTTTCAGTCCGCACTCCTTCAATGCCATAAGCAGCTGCCATATGCTCCCCGGTTTCCGGCTCGCTTCTGTAAAAGAATATTCCCGCAGCTGCACATTTGTATCTGAAAACGGAATCGCTTTTGCAATGTCCAGATTAAGCTGCTGGTCTTTTGCCGACAAGTTCTGAAAATGTTTATTAAAAGTCCCGTCCACAAATCCTTCTTCATCCAGATAGGCCCCGGCTATCCGGCTGAAACAGTTACGCTTCAACGTCATGCGTCTTGTCAGTTCCAGCATATCTTCACGATTGATTTTTCCCATAGGTACACCCCTTTTCTGCTTTTTAAAAAGCGGAAAGCCATCAAGCTTTCCGCCTCGGATTCATTACCTTATCATAACACAATGCTGTCTTCCTATCAATTGATACCTGTTATCCCCAACTCTCCGTCTACTGACTTAAAAATAATGTTGGGTGTGGCATCTCCCATAACGACTCCCGCCATTGTCTCCTCCAGTGCCGAAACATCCACAGCTGCAATCACAGCACACCTTTCCGCTGTAAAAACGACGTCTTCTCCCAGTGCCAGAAAAGCGTCTTTATCTTCCATGACCTCGCCATTTACTGCGACCGGATAAATACACAGATTGGCAAGCGCTTCCATATCCCGATGAGATACGGCTGTCTGAATCTCCTCCGCAAACGCCGCTGTCTCACCATTCTCTCCTTTACTTTCCAGATCATCATAATTATCGTTCTTTTCTTCTGCTTCGCTTTCTGTTGGCTCGTTTTCTGTCTGCTCCGCATCCGCAGAAGCATCCGCCGGCGTCGCGGCACTTCCTGCTCCCTTTGCACCACAGCCCATACAACTAAAAATCATAATTCCTGCCGCTAATACGAATTTCCATTTTTTCATCATTTCTCCTCCTGCTATTCGTTCAAAAAGTCATGTTATACCATGCAGGATTTATTATACGCTGTCGATATTGAGGGTTCAATCCACTGTTTTTCGCATAATGATACGAATTATTCGCAGAATGCGGTGAACTACGAGAGATATATTTTATAAATGGCTGACTAAAACTGCCCCACAATACGTTTCACTTCTGAAAGATACATCCGTCCGAACATATTCAGATGATTCAGGAGATGATAAAGATTATACACATCGCGTCGATGCTCATATCCCGGCTGCAAAGGTATTCTTTCTTTATAGGCGTCATAAAAAGCCGGCGGAAATCCGCCGAACAGTTCTGTCATCGCAATATCCGCTTCGGCATGACCCACATAAACTGCAGGATCGATCAGCCACGCTCTGCCATCATTTCCCGTAATAACGTTTCCCGCCCACAGATCACCATGCAGCAGGGACGGATATTCGGGCTCCACAAGGATTTCATCTATATGATCAAGAAATCGGACTATCCTTTTCAAATCCTCTTTATCAAAATAGCGGGCTGCATCCCGAAACTGCGGCTCGAGACGACAGTCACGGAAAAAGCCTGTCCAACTGCCATATCCTTTATTGATCTGACTGCGCCTGCCGATATAGTTATCACAGCCTAACCCATATTTCCCATTTGGAACCAATCCGACTGTTGACGCCCGGTGCAGATCGGATAACTGTCCGGCAAAATCCTTCCAATAACCCGCGTTATGACTTTTACCGCCGATAAATTCCAACAGCAAAAAAGAAAATCCGCCTCTGCCCTCGTCGGTCCCGACGCCGAGAATACGCGGCGTGCCAATGGCATTTGTCTGTGCAATCGCGTGCAGCCCCACAGCTTCCGCAGTAAAAAAGGACAGCTTTTCCTTTGCATTTGATTTCATAAAGACAGATTGGCCGCCTGTAAGCATAAGACGATACGCTTCATTAATATCGCCGCCGGATATCCGGCCGGCGCTTTCAACCCTTGTTCCTTCCCCAAAAAGCGAGCATAAAGCGTCCGATAATGAGGCAAAATGCGGCGGTAGTTTCTTATCAAAGGCCCCTTGTCCCATCCTTGTGCCGCTCCTTTCTTCACATAAATTCTTTATCCGATGGCTGTCTTCTCCTGAGTAAATAACGTTTTCGATACTTCAATTGCACATACCGCATGATTTTCTGATAGTAAATCGGATTTGCTGCACCGCCCAGTATTCCTACAAGCGGAAGCCCCTGAATGAATTTTGTGACCAGCATCTCTGTTGCAAAAGCATTCGCCGTCTTATCAATCTGCTGTTTTAATTCATTTTCATCATAAACCACATTCATATCCTGGACCATATACCTGTCATTTTCTGAATTTAATTCTTTCCACTCTTCACCGGCTGCCATCGATGTCTCCAGCATTTTCAGGATAAATATCTTTTCCTCCGTTGTTTCGTAATCAAATCCATATTTTAATGCGGTTTCATATACGCCGCGAAGTAATACACCCACCCAAATTACAATATCCGGCAGTCCGATGCCAAGAGCGCCGAGGCCTATGCCCTCAACAGTCGTGACTACCGTGTTAAGAGCATTACTGCCCGCAGCTCCTGAACGGATTCTTCCGATTTCTTTTCTGCCGCCCTTGACATCCATCGCATAATCATTAATTTGAAACTCTTTTGCAATTGAATCCTTATCATAAGTCTTCTCAATAATAACCGTACCCTTCTCAAAAACCAGACCAAATGCTTTCGAATAAGCTTTCTGCAGTCTAGACATGACCTTTTCGGGAATCCTGTTTTCCAATTTCACCTTCCAGGCCGGGTCAATTTCATGTTTTTCGGCATATTGAATGAGTTTCTTTTCCTCCCGCTCAATTTTCTGCAGCTCTCTCTCCACCGGAGAAATTTTTGTTTTAAATAACCCCATACCGAAACTCCTCTCTGCTTCCTGTTTAACGAAACTCCAACAGTTCATATTCATACAACGTTTTCAGACCAAGCAATTTCGGTCCGCTGTCAAATTGAATGACCGCCTTATCCTTCTGCAATTCCACAACCACGCCTTCACCAAGCTTCTTATGCCTGACAATCGCCCCTTCGCCCAAGCCTTCAAGGAACTTCTCAAACCCCTCCTGAGAAAAGGCCTTCTTCTTTTTCAAGAAAATTTCTTCACAGAAAGTAGACTTCTGATTCAGTTTAAATATTGAAAGCTTATTCTTCGCACGCGTAACGCCTACATAAAACAGGCGGCGTTCCTCTTCATATTCAGCACGTTCGCGCTGATTCATGGTTTTCAGATTTTTCGGAACGCATTCAGGAAATACGCCGTCTACCACATCCATCAGATAAACCGTGTCATACTCCAATCCCTTGCTGGAATGAATGGTGGATAAAATAACCGGCTGTGCACTTTGCGGGCTGTTCTGTTTCCCTTTCAGAATCTCCTGCAGTTCATCCAGTCTCTCCAACAATCTTTGCGGGGAAATTTCATTTTGTGCAATCGCCTTTAAAATAAACAGTTTACCACTGTCCATATTCATGCGTTCTATGTAATTCTCATACCCCATATAATATACAATCCTGTTAATCGCCCCATCCGCCCGGTCTGACAGAAGCTGACCGAAATGAGTTTTAATCAGCTTACAGCTTTTCCTTGTCCGGTCAGATAATCGATCATAACATATGGCAGATTCCAGCACATCCCTGTCTCCCTGCCTGCTAATCTCGCAGATGCGGATTGCATCCTGTTTGCTTATATATGTGCCAATCTTATAATATATCTGAAGAAACAAATCCGTATCTTTCGGATTCATGGCAAAGCGGATCATATTTCGGATATCCTGCACAATTCGATGGGTAAAAAAAGTCAGTTCCACATTGCGGACTTTATAAAAGATTCCCATCCGCTCCAGCAAGTCCATAAGCGGCAGCATACTCTCATTATTTCTGTAAAGCACTGCCGTCTGTCCCCCGCAGTTTTCCACTGCCTTAGCAAGATACAGATACTGGGCATACCGGTCTTTCAGCACAATTTTTTCAACATCCGTAACGGCTGCTTTCGCCGGCACCATATGCTTTTCATGGCGCAGCACATTCTTCTGAATGAATCGGTCGGCTGCCGCTACAATCTTTGCATCAGAACGGAAATTTTCTTCCATCAGCAATATCTTAGCCGCCGGATAGTTATTTTCAAAATCCAGCAAAGCTTCCGGATAAGCCGCGCGAAAACCATAAATACTCTGGTCCTCATCCCCAACCATAAACAGATTATTTCTGCCGCCGGCAAGAAGCTTTATGATCTCATGCTGAATCTTTGAAGTATCCTGCGCTTCGTCCACACAGATATAAGCAAATTTATTTTGAAAATACCGCAGCGTCTCAGGGCTTTTTTTCAATATGTTATAGGCATAGACCATTTGATCGTCATAATCCATCCGTCCCCGGCTGCGCAATTCTTTACGGTATTCCTTATAAATCTCTGATATCTTAAACCCCGCTTCCTCGTCCAACTGTCTGATCTCATCACCGGTCAGCATCCTGTTCTTGATATAAGTGATCATTCCGCATATACTCTTCAGATCGCTTTCCGTAGCATAATCATTTTCCACCCTGCGGAAAATATCGGCAAGCATTTTCGTAATATGCTCATTTTCCGTCACAAGTAAAAAGGGTTCCTCCCCCTTCATTCTCCCGAAATATTGGATGATTTTCGCACAGATTCCGTTAATTGTCCGAAATTCCAGCCGATTGTCAAATTCTCCTCCAAAATAAGTACAAAACCGGCTTTTCATATCACGAGCCACCGCTACCGTATAGGTAATCGTCAAAATCTTTTCAGGGGCAATCCCCGCGCAATAAATCATATATCCCAGCCGCGTTATCAGAACCGTGGTCTTCCCGCTTCCGGGGACCGCCAAAAGAAGAATCGGCCCGTCTATGGAACGGACCGCCTCCGATTGCTGCCGGTTAAGCTGAATATGGAATTTTTTATAAAATTCTTCGTAGGTCATATCATTTTTATTACCTTAAAAACTCTTCTTGTTTTTTGTTTTAAATTGCCAATTCATCACCCGATTACATGTTTCATTATAATGTGTTTGCTATTTAATATCAATGTTTTCTGCATATTTACAAAAAGGCGGAGAGCCCCTATACTCTCTGCCTTCGTCAATTTAAAAAATATCCAACGCCTCACACAAAGCAATCAAACTCAAGGCCTGCCCATAAGCCATCGGACGAATGCCGATTCCCTTATAATGCTCCGGATTCATTCCCATTGCAGTACCCGCAGAAACGTTCAGGACCGTTCCATCATTATCCACATTTCCGCAGATTCCCTGAATCGCCTTTTTGGCGCATGGCATATAGCTCTCATCAAGAATACCAAGCTTAATGCCGCGCAAAAGACCTGCTGCGATTGCGGCGGTGCCGGATACTTCTTCATAAGAAGACGCATCATCCAAAATGGTATGAAACAGGCCGGAAGGCGCCTGAAGTGAGCGCAGAGTCTCCGCATGAGTGCAAAAAGTATCCGTAATATATTTTCTGGTTCCCGGTTCCAAATCATCGGCATTCGCAAGGAATAAAGTGATTCCGAGTGTAAACCAGGAATTTCCCCGGTTCCAGAAGATTCCACCAAAATTGTCATTTCTGATAAAACTAAAACCGTGATAGAACAGGCCATTATTTTTGCAGTATAAGTATTTGATGTGGACCAGCACCTGATGAACGGCTTCGCTCCGCCATGCTTCATTATGATAACGGTTACCCATTTGCTGTAAAAACAATACCGCCATAAACAACGTATCCAGCCAAAGCTGCTGCTCATTTAAAATGACCGCATTCCGGTCCCCGATTCCACTTGTAACATGCTGAAAACCGCCGTCCTTCGTCTTGGGAAGTTCATGAATCAGCCAGTCTGCCTGTTCCAGACACATCTTTTCGTATTTTTCTTTTTCCGGCATATCGTCCAGAATCTGCAGCAGTGTCAGATAAGGCGCGGTCGTATTAATGTTTCTGGATGGCAGCCCTTTCTCGATATTGCTTTCAAACCAGTTAATGAAAAAATCCATAAAGCGCTTGTCACCGTAATAATTCTGCAGCATACTCAGCCCATACAGGCCGACTCCCTGCGGCCAATCCCATTCTTCAATTCCAAAATCCCGCGCCACATTTCCCGATGCAATGGCATCCTCAAGGGAAATATCCTTATCCTTTTCGTAGTCGGCTCCGCCTAAATGAATCAGCTTGTCCATCACCAGATTGATTTTCAATTGCAATTCTTCTTTTGACATATTAGTTTCCTCCTGAAATATATTTTATATATGCGCTGGGAGTCATCCCAGTGTTCTTTTTGAACAACTGACTGAAATATTGTGGATTGTTGCCGCATCCAACCAATTCGGCAATGTTTTGGATTTTATCATTTTCCGTTCCGCTGAGCAATTCTTTCGCTTTTTGGATACGCAAGTCAGTGAGGTAATTAGAAAATTTCTGCCCGGTTTCTTTAAAAAACTTTTTACTCACATAATCCACATTCATATAAAGAATATTTTCTGCAATCCACTTGAGTGAAAGATTACTGTCAGAAAGATTTTGCCGTACATATTCATCTATCGTGCTGCTCAAAGAGCCGCTGGTGGATTTTGTTGTATGGTATTTCTGATAAATACTTCGTAATTCTGGTACACACCTTTCCATAATCTGAGCGGTATCCGACAATGAATTTAATGCCAGCAGAAATTCCGTCGCCTCCAGAGAAGAATAATGAAGGCACTTAGAAGCCGCCCGCATAATGATAGAAGAAATCAACTGCTTCAGAAATACATGATTCGAAATCTGATATAGTTGAACAAACAGTGCGTCTAAAGCTTCTCCCGCGTTTTTTATGTCATTAGAGTAAATCCGCTCTGAAAGACTTTCTATTTCACGCATGATCGTCCGATAATTACATATAGTGATCAATGTTCCATTGCTGTTAAAGCAGGCTGTCTCATAACGCTTGACTTTGGGAATCATATTATCGAACAACACTTTCAGATTTTCATAATGTATTCTCTGATATTGAATCGTAATCTGCTGATGAGGCAGAAACAGCCCTCTCATATAAGTATCCAGTTCATTGTATTGCAGACAATAAGATGGAAAAAATATCAACATCGTTTGATGAACATATAGCATATGGAAGCTTATTCTGGGAGATTGTGTCTGACAGAATAAATCAATCTGTCTTATGGCATCCTGCAAAGAACTTTCATCCAAAAAATGCAGATAACATAATTCATAAGGGATATGGTCAAAATCCATGAATTTTTCATATGGATAGAAAAAATCCTCCGCCTGCAGATCGGATTCCCTGGCCGTAAGCTCGTTGATGATATTTAATATCATGGCCGCTTCCATGTGTTTCCGGGAAACGTCAGTCGGTGTCAGATTGCCTGAAGACCTTTTCCGGGAAAGTTCGTCCATTGTTTCCCGTACGCTTTCTATGATCTGTTCCTCGTTACAGGGTTTCAGGAGATAATGATGAATTCCATACTGCATGGCCTCTCTTGCAAATTCAAATTCGCCATAGCCTGAAATGATGATAAACGCTACATCAGGATGCACCTTTTTAATTTTCTGAATCAATTGGAGACCAGATAATCCAGGCATTTTAATATCAGTCATAACAATATCCGGATATTCATCCATAATGATATCATAAGCTTCCAATCCGTTAGAAGCGGTGCCAATGACATCAATACCAAGGGAATTCCAGGGAATATGACGAGATATGGTCTCTCTTATGATTTTTTCATCATCTACGATCAGTAATTTCATAACGAATCCCTCTTTTTATTATAATCTCTCGTTTCCGGTCTGTGGCTGTTTTCTAAATATCTACGCAGGGAATTTTTAATTCCACAATAGCGAGATCGTAAAGTTCATCATTTTTCAGTGTCAGCCCATATTCCATTCCAAATTGAAGCTGCAATCTTTTCTGAATATTCAGAAGGCCAATGCCAAACCCATGAGGCGCCGCCTCTCCATCCGCAAGCCGCTGCAATATATTTTCCGGAAATTGAGAACCATTGTTGGTAATGGTGATCAGTACATCATTTTCTATCCTGACAGCCGTTATTGCTATATGGCAGGTATCGGTCATCTCTTCCAACGCATAATTGATTGCATTTTCAACAAGTGGCTGCAAAGAAAGCTTCGGAAGAGGCGTTGCATATAAACTCTCTGGAACATCAATGGAGTATTGCAGCATCTCTTCAAAACGAAATTGTATAATGGACATATAATCCTTAACAATGTCAATTTCCGTTTTAATCGTAGAAATCATATGATCTTTTCTGGAAAGCGTGTTTCGAAGCAAGGCTCCGAGTGATTCGACCATAATGGAGATTTCATCCGCGCCAACCGCCTTTGCTCTCCAGTTAATGGATTCCAGCGTATTGTATAGAAAATGAGGATTGATCTGATTTTCCAAAGATTTCAACTCTGCTTCTTTATTCAAGATTTCGGACACATAGTTTTTCTCGATCAAATCACGAACCTGATTTGCCATTTGGTCAAAACGCTGATGCAGTTCTCCAATCTCATCATGCCGCATCTTATAGTCATAATCAAAAGAAACCAATTGCGTATTATTTTCACCAAAACATTTCATTTTCAACAACAGCTTACTAAAATGCCCGGTAACGGTCTCAAAAAGTTTCTGCGAAAATATCAGTGAAAGTATAAAAATACCTGCTATGATACATGCCGAAAGAAATAAATACAAACGCTGGCTTCTTATGACCGAGTCATAAGGTGTGAAGCAAATATACTCCCACTCAAAATCGGGAATCAGGTTTTTGGTATAGAAGAAATATTGTCCATTCATTCGAATCACACCGTAATCAGCAGTCGTTGCGGACATGAGCCGGGGAATATCCTCCTGATTCAACGCCGGAGAATGGAAAAGTTCATTTCCATTGCTGTAAATTAAATACAAAAGAGAATCCTCAATCTGATAGCCTTTGGTAGAATCCTCGATGACAGAATTCAAATTGATATTTACCACAATCGTTCCAATAGTATCCAATTCCAGATTATCGGCACGACGTACATCACGGGATAAAAACAATCCGTAGCTGTTACAGTAATCCGTATTCCATACCGCATAACCCGGCCTTTCGTGAGCATTCTCAAGCAGAGTTTCAAACAATTCATCCGGCAGGGAACGGGCTCTCGCATAATTACTATGACTCGTGTAATTGGAATTATACAGGCTAATATATGAAATCCCATACTGCTTATAATTTTGATAATACTCCGGCACAAGAGACGATAAAGACCGAAATGCATTGTTGCGCTCTAAATCTGTGGCATCAGAATTGATGGCGACGGATAAATCCTGCTGTACCGTGCTGTCTCTTAACATGATTGTCGTCATGGATTCAATCGTTTTTAATTTTTCTGATAATAAGGATGCGCTGTGGAACATCGTGCCTTCCATAGAACGGTAAAGCATCCGGTTGTGTGTAGTGTATATTAAATTAAGCCCCAAAAGAGAACCAATGGAGCAGATGATCAACGCAATGCAGACAATAATATTAAACTTCCGCTGCAAGGGAAGATTAAGAAAATACTTTTTTTCTTTCAAATAAAAACGACGTAGAATACCGCCTTTTTTCAAATCGGGACTCCTCTCTGTGGACTATCTGAAAAACATATAAAAAGTATATAAAAGGAAAAAATATCTTGCAAGAGCTATCTCCGCCAAAACCGATATTTTGAACTTCAAGGTCGGTTTTTTAATATTTGGGAAAAAATTTAAGCCGGTTTTTTGGAAAATGTGAACGGTTTCCTTTATTCTTTTTTTCTGACAGACCGGCTATAATGTGATTACGTTTCAGGCGCCTGAATGTAATTCAAAAAATAAAACTGGAGGAAAATTTATGAAAAGAAAACTGGCAATGCTTATGACCGGATTACTTACAATCTCAATGCTGAGCGGCTGCGGAAATTCTGCTAATACAGAAACGGATACAGGCTCCGCTGCCAATACAGGAACAACAACAGATACAGCAGCTTCCACAGAGCAATCGGATACATCAACACAGACCGCAGGCTCCGGCTCTGCAGCGCTCACGATTGCATGGTGGGGAAACCAGACAAGAAACGAAAGAACACAGCAGGTACTGGACCTTTACAGCAGCGCCAATGAAGGAATCACTTTTGACGGCCAGTTTGCCGAATGGGCTGATTACTGGACAAAACTCGCTACCGCATCCGCGGGACACACACTTCCTGATATTGTACAAATGGACTATTCCTATCTGGAACAATATGTGAGCAATGGATTGCTGGTAGATTTAACTCCTTATATCGAAAACGGAACAATTGATGTTTCCAACATCAGTGACAATGCCCTGGACCCCGGCAGAGTCGGAGACGGCCTCTATGCGATCAACGCAGGCGTAAATGTTCCCACCGTCGTATATAACAAGACGCTGCTGGATGAGAATGGGATTACCATCAAAGATAATATGAACCTGGAAGAGTTTTATGCAGTCTGCCGGGAGATTTATGAAAAGACTGGCTATAAAACAGACGTATTTTATGGAAACGGCGCCGATTACCTTGGTTATGTAATGAGAGGCGAAGGAACGCATCTGTACAGCGAAGACGGCAAATTGCTGGCTACGGAAGAGGAACTGAAGAAATTCTTTGATATTTATGAAACAGGCATGACCGAAGGCTGGATGTGCGATCCCTCCATTTACGCCGAAAGGACAATCGGAACACCGGAACAGATGCCCCTTGTATATGGTTCCAGTCCGGCAACTATGAGCTGGTGCTCTTTTACATGGTCAAACTCCCTCGCTTCTCTTAGGAATGCGGCTCCCGAAGGCGTTGAACTGGCAATTACCACATGGCCATCAGCAGATCCTGTTGCTTCGGACTACCTGAAACCAAGTATGTTCTTCTGCATAACGACTGACAGCGCAAATCCGGATGCGTCCGCGGCTTTTATCAATTACTGGACCAATGATATTGAGGCAAATAAAATACTTTTGGGCGAAAGAGGAATTCCGATTTCTTCCGAAGTAGCGGATGGGATTTCCGAACTGATGGATGCGAATCAGCAGGATGCAGCTAATTTCATCAATGATGTGGTAACACCTAATTCTTCCACGATTGATGCGCCGATGCCGGAAGGTGCAGCAGAGGTTACACAAATGGTAAATCAGCTGGTAGAAAAAGTCTGCTATGGAGAGTTAACAGCAGCGGATGCGGCTAATCAGCTCTATACACAGGGAAGTGCAGCTTTGGAAAAATAAGAAGGAGGACAAAATATGAAAAAGTCATCCGAAAAATGGAGAACCTGTCTTAACAAGGAAAGCGTCGCAGGCGTCGTTTTTACGCTCCCTTTCATTTTGGGATTTCTGCTCTTTATGCTTGTTCCAATGGGTATCTCATTATATTACTCTTTTTGCGATTATAATATTTTGTCACCTCCGGTTTTTACGGGGCTGAAAAATTACACCAATATGTTCCATGACGAAACCTTTTTTAAAGCAATCGGCGTCACCTTTTATTATGCGCTGGTATCTGTTCCGCTGCGTCTGATTTTTGCCTTGATGGTCGCAATGATTCTTCTGAAAACCACAAAGGCATCAGGCTTTTACAGAGCGGCTTATTATCTCCCGTCAATCATCGGTGGCTCCGTAGCGGTTTCTATTTTGTGGAAAAGAATGTTTGCAATCGATGGTGTCATTAATAAGCTGTTATCCGTATTCGGATTGGAAGAGGGCATTTCGTGGCTGGGAAATACCAAGACGGCAATCTGGACATTGATCATTCTGGCTGTCTGGCAGTTCGGTTCTTCCATGCTGGTTTTTCTGTCTTCGTTAAAACAGATTCCGGCAACTCTCTATGAAGCTGCAAGAGTCGATGGAGCAAGCTCAGTTACACAGTTTTTTAAAGTAACACTACCGCTGCTGACACCGACAATTTTCTTTAATCTTGTAATGCAGATGATCAATGGGTTTCTTGCCTTTACACAATGTTACATTATTACACAGGGAAAACCCATGAATTCTACTCTGTTCTACACGGTATATATGTATCAGCAGTCATTTGAGTATTACAATACTGGTTATGGAGCCGCGCTGGCTTGGGTGATGCTGGCAATCGTCGGATTAATTACCTTGTTCCTGTTTGCGACAAAACGGTTTTGGGTATATGAAGGAGGCGTCTGATGAAAAAAAAGAGATTGGTAAATAAAATCATATACCATGTACTTGTTTGCGGATTTGGACTTGTTATGATCTACCCGCTCATATGGATGGTCATGAGTTCTTTTAAAGAAACGAATACTATTTTCGCCACAGCAGGAAGCCTGATTCCGGAAAAATTTATTTTGGAAAATTACGCAAATGGCTGGAAAGGATTCGGAAATGTCAGTTTCGCCGCTTTTTTTAAAAACTCCCTGTTTATTTCCATCGTTGCAACGATTGGCACGGTAATCTCATCGGCGCTGGCTGCTTTCGGGTTCTCAAGATGCCACTTCAAAGGACGTAAGTTTCTATTTGCGGCAATGCTGGTAACGATGATGCTTCCCGCTCAGGTACTTATGATCCCACAGTATTTATGGTATCAGAAACTGGGATGGGTAGGCACTTATATTCCATTGATCATACCATACTTTTTTGCAATCCAGGGATTCTTTGTATACTTAATGATTAATTTTATTGACGGCATTCCAAAAGAATTGGATGAAGCGGCCAAAATCGATGGATGCTCTTATTACTCGATTTTTGCAAGAATTATCTTTCCGCTGATCAAACCGGCTTTGGTAACGGCAGGTATCTTCTCTTTTATGTGGAGATGGGATGATTTCCTTTCAGCGCTGTTATATGTGAATGATTCCGCGAAATATCCTGTCTCGCTGGCACTGAAACTATTTTGCGACCCGGGATCCTCTTCGGATTATGGCGCCATGTTCGCAATGGCAACATTGTCCGTACTGCCGGCTGTGATCATCTTTATCTTCTTCCAGCGATACCTGGTCGAAGGAATAGCAACCTCCGGCTTAAAGGGATAGGAAGATCAGGGAACAGTCAACTATTGATTTAAACGTTTGCGAATGCAGACAGATAGGAGTAAAAATGGAAAAAATGAAAGCGGTAGTAACATACGCGCCTTTTGATAACAGATATGAAGATTACCCAATACCGACGCTTTCGGAGGGAGAGGTTCTTTTAAAGGTAAAAGGCTGCGGTATATGTGCCGGAGATTTAAAAGCTTATCACGGAGGAATCCGCGTATGGGGAACAGACGAAAAAGACAGATACATAGAGACTCCCTGTATTCCGGGCCACGAATTTTATGGTGAAGTAGTAGAAATCAACGGAGCCGTAGAAGGAATTGAAATCGGTGACAGCGTGTGCGCGGAACAAATCGTACCATGCGGAGAATGCGAATTCTGCAAGAACGGTACTTATTGGATGTGTGCCAGGTCGGCCGTATTTGGATTTAAAACCTATGCAAATGGCGGATTTGCAGAATATGTCAAGCTTCCGGCCACCTGTCTCAGACATAAACTTCCCAAAAGCTTTACAAAGGAACAAAGCGTTCTGGTAGAACCTGTCGCCTGCGGTATGCACGCACTGGAACAGGCAAATATCCGAAATCAGGACGTGGTCGTCATTGCCGGACTGGGAGCAATTGGACTGTCCATGTGCAACCTTGCAGACCTGAAACTGCCAAAAATGGTAATCGGGCTTGAAGTCAGGGATGAAAGAGCACAAATGGCAAAAAACTTCGGCGCAGATCTCGTGTTGAATCCTGCCAAATGCAATGTTGTTGAAGAAATCAAAAAACTTACCGGCGGCCTCGGGTGTGATGTATATGTCGAAGCATCTGGAAGTCCAAAGAGCGTATCCCAGGGAATGAACGCCCTAAGGAATCATGGCCGGTATGTGCAAATGGGCGTATTATCCGATCTGGTAACTGCAGACTGGAACGTTATTGGCGACGGAAAGGAACTGACTATCATCGGTTCTCATCTTTCGGCTAAAGTTTATCCCGCAGTAATCCGGGGCATTGAAAAAGGCACTATCAAAACAGAAGGTCTGATTTCTCATTGCTATAAACTTGCCGATTGGAAGGAAGCTTATGAAACGGCAGAAAAAGATGTAAATGCAGTGAAAGTAATGTTAGAACCATAAAATGTGGGGCGGCGGAGTCTTTAGACTCTTCGCCCCAACTTCCTTATTGATTTTGTGAAAAGTCTTTTCTCACTTACATAGATTGGCACCTTATGTCATTTTTCGACATATATTATTAATAAATCGCTTCAGAAGTCCAATCAGCACACTGCATCACTTCTTATAAAGCAAACGACATCCAATGCTGTTCGCTTGATGACCGAATCAATCATAAAGCGTGGATTTCATGAACAACGACCAGTGGATATTTCTCCATCTGATGAAGGATCGTCATGTCTAAAGAAACCGAATGGAACAAACAATTTAACATTGGAGTTGATTCCATCGACAATGCACATCGAAAGCTCTTTTCAATCGTACGAAAACTGATCCATCTGAGCAGAGATGAAAATAACGGACAATGGGCATGTGCCGAGGGTATCAAATATTTTAAAAATTATACCGCAGAACATTTTACCGATGAAGAATCCTATATGCAGTCAATCGGCTATAAAGGATATGAGATACACAAGCGCCTGCATGACGACATGCGGTATAAAACACTTCCGGCATTGGAAAAAGACCTTAATGAGTCAAACTATTCACAGGAATCTATCCAGCATTTTCTTGGTATCTGCCTTGGGTGGCTTGCCACTCATATTCTGATCGAAGACCGCGCCATTACAGGTAAAATTTCAAATAAATGGAAAACAGACCATACCGGTGCTGATATGGATGCCCTGAAAAATGCTCTGACTGTCACCTTACAGGAAATTTTCAGATCGCAGACAGAAATTGTGAGTGAATATTACAGTGGAGAAGACTTTGGAACCAGTTTGATCATCCGACTGGTATATTACGCAGCAGATGGAAAGAAAGTGCAGATTTTCATGCTTCTGGAAGAAAGCCTGGTGTTGAGGACTGTCGGCGCCATGCTGGATATGCCGCTGACAAAAATGGATAAACTCGTCATGAATGCCGGTAAAGAACTTTCATTACAGATTGCGAGACAGCTTGGCAAATATTGTCATCAGTCTGCGCAATACCAATTGGAAAGCAGCCATTTCATGACGCCGGTACAGTTCAGAAAGACATTTTATCTGGAGATTTTTGATTACAGCTTACTGCTTAATACCGGACACGGTTATTTCGCTTTCTGTGTCATATTGGAATGAAGCCATCAGGCTGTCACAGACTTAACAGGCTGAGTATAAGAAGCAGTCATAAGAAACGGTATCAACTATTTCTATTGTAGAATAATTGATACCGTTTCCTGGTTATAAAGCCTCTTCACTTTATCCTGCGTATGTTCAGGAAAATTCTCCTTTCCTTCCAACAGTGATAATATCCCAATGTTGTCCACCAACTTATCCATATCTTTTTCTCCATACTGCTGTCTGTATACAATCATATTCACCGGGATAAGCTGTAATGATGAAATATTCAGAATCAGAAAATCACACATCTCCTTCGAAGCCGTACGTTCTTTCTTATTCATTTTGCCGCCGCTAAATAACTGCTTATTCCTGCCGTCTCTGTCTTCCGGCAGATACTCCGGATTCCCCCCGCTCCGCCTCCAGATTCTCCAGTTCTTCCATTGCCCGAAGCCCCCTTGTGTCAAGTTAATGACACGAACTTTTCAATTATTTTTGGAAAAATACTGTTATTTATCAGCTGAAGAATATTTAATCCCCATACGCAAATTTAGAGATAATTTATAATCAACACTATTCTTCTGAAAAGCATTTCATTCTACAACGTTCTGGTAAATAAAATAATGCATGTAAAAAGCAGGATATCTCTTATAAAGGCTTCCTGCTTTTTAACAACTACTACATTAAAATATCAGATTGAGAACCTTTTTACTTCCTCCTGCGTAAGCTCAACCAACTTTTTCCCACATTGTTTTGCATATCTTGAAAGTTCAAGTAAATTTACATGACAAGATGGTGCATTAGCATATGGATCAGGTTGTTCATAATAACTTGGGGTAATAATCAAATTTTCCATAAATTTAGGTTTCATTCCATTCATAATGATACACCTCCAATAACTCTTTTGCCCGTTTTTCATCAACAAAAAATTGATATTGATGAAGCATTCCCAAATATTCTGCATGAAAAACATCAATATAATGCTTCAATAATTTTTCATTAGCAGCAAAGCCATGTACAACTCCTTCATATCCCCATTCAACAGATTTATCTGCCGCTATAGCAAAGAGATGCCCGCCAACGCCAATGTACTTTTGGCTTCCATACTCATACTTATTATTATGTGGCGCAGTACATGCCCAATGAAGATATACTGCATGAGAATCTTTATCATTTTTAATTCCAACTAACCCCTGAATTGTATTGTCGTCTTTTAATGCCAATGCATACACTTCAACATTCTTAGGTATTTCATTCCAGTTAATATGCCAACCATTGCTTTTCCGAAATTTCTTTAAATACGCACGGCTTTCTATTTTAAATACTACTGTTTCCTTAATTTCACCCGTCTGTGTATCTTTTAAGCAGGAGACGATTTCATCTATCCAAATATCAATACAGCCTCGCTCAATTGATGTCATAATAAATTCTCTCCTTCAATACTATTATATCTCATGATATTCCCATCTATCAACCCAAGAATCCTCTACATCTCATTTTTTAAATAAACTACACCCTATTCTATTGCCCCATTAAAACATCATCAATATCACCACAATTAATGAACATTAGCTTCTACCAAATCCAAACTCCTGTTAACGGTAAAATTTCATCAAACCAGCGCATAAACAACATACAATATGTCCATTCTCTACCAGATTTCACTTGTATTCAATTAATGTATATCACAATTCATGATTTAATAATATTCTTCATGTAATAAATCCGCCGTTAATTTCTCCAAATTCTCAATTTCTACTTTCACTTCAACAGGAAACAGAAACTCTCTTACCTTCAATGCATATGCTATTTGATCATTTGGAACTGCTAAAGTTAACATTGCCACATTTTCCGGCAATGCTTCATAGTCAAACTCTAACACAAATTCCGCTCCAATTTTCAATTCCCTCAGATTAGGTAAATATACAAAGTCTTCTAATATTAATTCAGAACCGTTATTGAGCAAAACTATTCCGAGCCTCATGCATTTGTTTAAAAAACTCAAATCCTTACCAGTAATATATTCAACAGAAGACGAAATCATTGTTAACTCAGTAATATTATAGAGGTTTTTATAAATTCTCAAATCATATATTGAAAATGTAGTATCTAAATTATAAATCACCAAACTATCTAATCGAGGAAAAGCATTTATAATATTTGCACTGGAAAACTTCCCATACAAACTTAAATTTCTCACATACTTAAATATTTTTTCCCATTGAAGATCAAAATTGCTCCTATCACTATAAATTTATAGAAATAGTATAAGTGATTTTACAGGCTTTTACAATGTTCTGCTTTTCAAAATAGTAATAAATAAGAACAAATATAATATCGCTGCAACGCTCCATACAACCAAACCTTTATTAATTATATGTCCTTTGTTAAATTAACCTAAATAGCCAAAATTTAAGTTTGCCTTTAAAATACAAAGCGCTTCATCTCCGCCTTCTATCCTTCACCTTACAATACACCACCGCCACCAATGTACTGAAAAACGTCGCTACGATCGCCGGTGCAATGACCGCAGTCGGATTCACACTGCCGTATTGCTGCCTGTATACGATCATATTCACCGGAATAAGCTGTAGCGACGAGATATTCAAGATCAAAAAATCACACATCTCCTTTGAAGCCGTTCGCTCCCTTTTTCCCATACTTACAGCAGGCAATCCAGCCTTTGGCCTGCCGCCTTTTATTCCTACGCTATCCGGCAGATACTCCGGATTCCCCCGCTCCGCCTCCAGCTTCGCCAGTTCTTCCATTGCCCGAAGCCCAGCCGGCGTGCAGGCCCAGCCAAGGCCAAGAATATTCGCAATCAGATTCGTGGAAATATACTCTCGCGCCGGATGTCCATGCGGAATCTTCGGAAAAAGAAACGAAATAAAAGGTGATATTCCTTTCGTCATCTTTGCGATCAGGCCCGATTTCTGCGCAATTTCCATCAGACCTACCCACAAAGACATAACACCGATCATCGTGATACACAAGGAAACTGCCTCGCCTGCTGAATCTAACGCCGCTTTCGACACTGCTTCCATATTCCCGCTAAAGGCACCGAACACAACACCGATCAAGATCATAAATGCCCAAATATAATTCAGCATAAATTAAAAATACCATTCCCCGATTTTCTTATTTACATTTTATGAAGCAATCGGGCAAATATACATTTCCCTTAATTTATCCGGATTAAGGAATTTCATATAAATACCGGGCACCAGAATCTTATATCCGGCGGACAAAGGATTCTACCACTTTCAACGCCGCCCCCAACGCAGCGGCCGCCACTTTATAATTACATACCCTCACAAAAACATCTTTTTCCTCAAAAGTATTTCTTTCAAATACCTTATCCCATATATCCTGAAGATGCGTACCCATGCAGCTTCCCACATATCCTCCCAGAACAATATCACAATCCAGAACCATATGAATATTATTCACTGCCATAGCCAGATAATCTGTATAAGTATCCCATATTTTTATCGCAGCCGTTTCCTCCTGATCTAATCGTTCGAAGAACTGTTCCAGCTTTCCGCCTACTGCTTCGGATAAATGCCATGCTGCACAATAAGCATCCAGACATCCCTTTTTCCCGCAATAGCAGCTTTCCCCGCCCGCAGCAACAGTCATATGCCCGACTTCTCCACACCGGAAATTCTTTCCCTGCATTAATTCATTCCTACCAAAGAACGCACCGCCGACTGTATTGCTCAAGGACAGATAAAAGAAAGGTTCTGCCCCCTCTTCCTGAAACCCTTCCGCATAAGCCCCTGCATTGGCATCATTCAGAAAAAAACACGGGTAAGAGAGAAAACGGCTTATGGATGCAAACGGTATCGCTTCCACTCCCAAAACATGAGAATATGTGATCAACTCCCGGTCTAAATTCACAATACCCGGAAAAGATATTCCCACACCCAAAATCTTATCCCGCTCCACATTGCCTTCATCCAGAAAGCTTTCCAGTTCTTCATTTACTTTTTGATAATAGACATCCTCCGGAACATATGACTGACAGATACGCTCATATTTCAGTATTTCTCCTACGATATTCGTCAGTACCAGCGTAATATGGTTTTTGGTAATATCCAGCCCGACTGCCAGCCTTACATTTACAGCCGCCGATAACGCTTTCGCCCTTCGTCCCCCGGTTGACTGTAGTTCTCCTTTCTCCTCTACCAGACCTTGTTCTATCAACTCTTTTGTAATCTGCGTCGCTGTTGGCAGGCTCATTTTCAGTTCATACGAAATATCCGGATTTGATACGGTTCCATGCTTGCAGATATAACGAAAAACCTCATTTCTGTTTTTCTTCTTCACTTCCATGTTGGTTATTTTCTTCTTTTCCATTTTATCACCCGGACTTTATTAAAGTATTTTTTTAAGCATATCACCTCTGCCGCCAAAAAGCAAATATCACAGTCCAACCCTGTGTCAGACTGTGATATCCTTCTTTCAAAACAATTATTTCTGTAACAAATGCAGCGCAAAGCCCGAAACTTCTTCTTTCAGATATACGGCCCGGAGCACACCTTCCTTATAGCTTGCCGTATCCATATCCACCGCTATGCCGAGCGCTTCCAGATAACTGATGGAACGCTGGATATTATTGGTTCCAATGGCAATATGTCCTTTTGCCCCAAGATACGGTGTTTTCATCGCTTCGATATAAGTTCCCGCAAAAATGGAACTGTTGCCCGGCTTCTTCGTAAAACCAAATACGCTGTCGAACATATCTGTCGTTTTGTTCGCTTCCTCTTCGCTCTCACAATTAATACCAACGTGTTTGAGTTCAAAACCATGAACTGTCATGACCGCTTCTTTTGTCAGTTCCCTGATTTTGTCAAATTCTTTATTCTTTACCAGATCACCGCTTACCATCCAGCTTCCGCCGCAGGCAATGATCTTCGGGAAAGCGAGATACTCGTTGATATTTTTCGCATTAATCCCGCCGGTAGGCATGAATTTCAAATTCACATAGGGTGCCGCCATAGCTTTAATTGCTTTTAACCCACCGGCTGCTTCTGCCGGGAAAAATTTTACGACCTCCAGTCCCAGCTCCAATGCGCGCTCCATATCTGAAGGGCAGCTGCATCCCGGTGCGACCGGAATATCCTTTTTGATACAATATTCTACAACGGTCGGATTTAATCCGGGACTTACAATAAACTCGGCGCCCGCGCCCACTGCACGGTCCACCTGCTCCGTCGTCAGGACGGTTCCCGCACCGACAAGCATCTGTGGAAATTTCTGCTTCATCACGCGGATAGATTCTTCCGCCGCATCCGTACGGAATGTGACCTCCGCAACCGGGAGTCCGCCCTCACAAAGCGCTTTCGCAAGCGGCTCTGCATCCTCCACATGATTTAATACGACGACCGGTACAATCCCCAGTTTTTGGATTTTTTCTAATACTGCATTCATTGATCATTCTCCCTTCCGTTCAATTCTCCTGTTTCTCTCTGACAGTTCTATTCTACTATGAAAAGAATGCTCCCTCAAGTCCTTTATCTTACTTTTGAAGCCATCCTCAACGATATAATATCATACAACAGCATACACCCCGCCGTATAAAAAAGCCCCATATTATAGAGCATATACCGCGGTTGGGTAAATATCGTCAGCCCGACCGCCACGGAATTGACTGCAATTCCTGTCATTACAATAAATGCAAAAAGAAGACTGTGCTCTATCTGTTCTATCCTGTTCCGGTATTCAGCCGCACCCTGTATCTGCTGTTCCGCTTTTAGCAGCTTCTTTTTTTGTATAATAAGATACAAAGCCATCGTCCCTGTCAACAGATAAGCTGCAATCGCATACAGATTCAACAGGCTCGTCGCTCTTGCGATGGAATTGACAAATCCCTTCCAGATATTATAGGCCCATATCAGCGTCAGCGGCATTTTATCCTGTCCAAGCAGCGTACGGACCATCCTTTCACAGATTTCATCATACTTCAATGCGGCTTCGACTTCCGCATAATAAAAGTTCTCACGGGTATAGTCTGCTATCACAGGATTAATAATACCATAGCCAATCGCATCGTAGCTATCTGCAAAATGTGATGAAACAGGCAGCCATCCCGGCTCCGCATAGGGATACAAAAGCTGCTGCTCATCCGCCTGCTCCATAATTTCCAGATAAAGCATCCGGAGTGTTTCGTCTTTGAAAAGACTACTGTCTTTTTCCACATCAGAAGAATACAGCAGAACGCATAAAAAACCCATCGAATTATGGCAATGCTCTATCCATTCCCCCCGCACCGCATAATTATAAGTCCTGTCAAATAATTTACCTGCTATCATTACCGAAAACATCAGCAGGATAAGCATACAGAATTTCCGGTATTTCTGACTTCGTATGACATAATACCATACAAAGACCACCCCCATAATGAGTATTGTGATCAACATCTGCTTTCTCAGACTGATCAATAAAAAAGAGAGGAACATTACCCCTGCCGCATGACGTTTCTGTCCGGTAATGACATAAAGATACAGTTCCACAATGAACAGCACAAAAAGGGATAATCCCAGTCCTTCCGTCATAATACAGTCTGTATAGACAGAACCTCTGATCGCCGCAAATCTGCAAAGCAGTGAGACCGCAAACTGAAAACCGATTGCTGCTATCTGCAGTATAGCGCTCCCATTTTTCGTTTTTTTAATCATATATCCCGCATACCAGGTAGAAAGACCTGCAATCAGGCTCTGAACAACAACTGCCGTCATCAGGCCCTCTCCGGTAATCTCCGCATCTTCCCGTACGTTCATCAATGCAAGAAAAATCGGATATAACGGCTCCCTTGAAATGTCCATAGAGACGTAACTCATGGAATCCTTACACCAAACTGGTCCGTCACAGATTGGAAAAAGAAGGTAGAACAAAAGACAGATTATCAATAAAATCATATCGTACATGTGACATTTATTGCAAATAAATTTATAAAAAGAAAAAACGGTATTTTTCTGACGGGTATGTATCATCTCTTTTGTGCCTCGTTTCTATATTATTATAAATTATAGTTTATTTCTATATCCGTACTCTTCATATTCCCCAATTCATGAGTATACTATACATCTCTAAATTTTTTCACCGCAAAATCTCAAATCCAATGACAAGCAAATCTTATGACAAACAAGTTTATCGGGGAGAATGCCCTGTTTCTGGGTATTCTCCTGTGTGAGAAAGACTTACCGTGCAAGCCCTGGAAGTTCTTCTCACACTATGTCACCCAGTGCTTACGATAATTCTTCTTCCTGAAATTGCCAGGAGTCTCTCCGACTACTTTTCTGAATGCAAGAGCAAAGTGGCTTCCATCAGAAAAGGCAAGGTATTGGCCTATCTCACTGCAGCTATAATCGGAATACATAAGCATATTCTTAGCTGTCTGGATTTTCTTTTCACATATATATTGACTTATTGTGCTTCCCATTTCTTTGTGAAACAATCTGCTGAAATAAGACCGTTCCAGTCCTACATATACTGCAACATCCGCAGCTTTTATATTTTCATGAAGATGATTGTTCACATAATCTATCGCCTTTACACAATGTATCGACATCAATTTGTATTTTTGAATCTTACTCATGCGCCTGGCATAATCAACACAAGCCCTATAGTATATTTCTCTTACTGTTTTCTGGTCTGCAGCCCGATCTAACAGCTTGATGTAATAGTCACTCAGATTATAACTTATAGATTCCTCCATACCATCCTCTATGCAAAATCTGCATACCATAGCGATTGTTACTACTGCATGGTATTTTAAATTTTGAAGCGTATTGTCGGATAATATACCGCGTTCGACTGCATCTACATCCATATAATTTTGATTCTTCACAGCTTCCACGTCACCGGAACTTACTAAATGGTAGAAACTAAGCTCTGTGTCATAGGTTGGATGTTCTATATTATATTCTAACTGCATGAATTTTTGCATCACCATCGCTATATTAACCGATGCGTCTGAAACTGTATCATTTTTCATTTTTCTGTCCCGATTCTGTTCGTTCATCATGCCTCCCGTTACCGAATATTTAAAAGTCTTAAATCTAATATAAAAGTCACATTTATTATATTACATGTATTACTAAAATGATAGACTTAAAACAGAAACTACATTTATGATAACAGGAGGTATATTATGACAACAGTAAAAGGCTTTAGAAAAGGTGCAAATCTGGGCGGCTGGTTATCACAGGGACCACTTGTCAAAGAACACCTGGACACATTTATTACAGAGAAAGATATTGCAAGAATTGCATCATGGGGACTTGACCACATAAGACTTCCTATCGACTATGATAATTTTGAAAACGAGGATGGTACGGATATATTAGAAGGTTACAGACATATTGATGATTGTATTGCCTGGTGTAAAAAATACAATCTGAATATGGTTCTCGATCTCCACAAAACACAGGGATACATATTTGACGATTTTGAGTATTCTAAAAATTTTTTTGATGACGAGCGGTTACAGGCCAGGTTTTATGGAATATGGCATAAACTCATGAAAAAATATGCTGAATATTCGGATATGTTGATGGTTGAACTGTTAAATGAAGTTGTCAGGGATGATGTTGTAGATAAATGGAACGATATAGCTTCCAAATGTATTGATATTATCAGGAGCTATTCGTCTGACATTAAAATTCTTGTAGGCGGTGTATCCTACAATGCCGTAAGTTCTGTGGAACTTCTACCTGATTTTGATGACAGGAATATCGTTTATAATTTTCATTGCTACGAACCACAGCTTTTCACGCATCAGTCAGCATATTGGGTCGAAAATATGCCACTTGATTTTCATATAGGTTACCCTGCCGATTGGGATGAGGTTTGCAGGCTGACTTATGATATGAATATTACGCCTGCAATTCTCTGCATTGAAGAGAGTCAAAAAATGGACATAACCTCACTTACTCCTGCTTTCTTCGAAAAAATCTTTGCTCCGGCTGTCAAAATTGCCAAAGAGCGCGGCAAATGTTTGTACTGTGGTGAGTACGGCGTCATTGATCAAGCTGTTCCGGAGGACGCGGTCCGCTGGTTTAAGGATATTCATTTCGTATTTGAAAAATATGGAATCGGCCGTTCCGTGTGGAATTACAAAGGAAAAGATTTTGGTCTTGTTGACGAACATTATGACGATGTAAGAGACGAACTTATAAAGTATTTGTAAATTATTCTGGAGGCTGGAAAATGGCATATATTTTATTAGGCCTGGCAATAGGGCTTGAGTTATTGGCAACAACATTGTTGAAATATTCGGTTGGGTTTACGAAACTATGGCCAACTTTAGGATGTATATTATCATATATTTCCTGCTTTTATCTTCTGTCCAAAGCACTAAATACAATAAATTTAGGTGTGGCGTATGCAACCTGGAGCGCTGTGGGAATCGTTGTAACATCCATTATATCAGCAACATTATTTGGAGAAAAAGTAAATTTAACAGGTGCCATGTCGCTTGTTTTGATAATTACTGGATGTATTTTGCTGAATTTATATGGCACAACGAGTAAATAAACTCCTGCTTTTGTGAAAATAATGAACTGTGAGAAGGGTTCGCCCTCGAACCATAGAAATTCTTATCGAAGCATCCTCTGGCGCGAGTTTTAGAACTTCTTCTCACACTTACCATTCAAGCACCGCCGAACCCCAAGTCAGACCGCCGCCAAATCCGGACAGCACGATTTTCATTCCCGGCTTCAGCAGTCCCTTCCGGTTCATTTCATCCAGCAGAATCGGTACACTTGCCGCGGAAATATTTCCACAGTGGTCCAGACTCGTCGGAAACTTCTCTTCCGGTGCTTTCAAACGCTTTGCCACGGATTGTATAATCCGGATGTTCGCCTGGTGCAGTGCAAAATAATCGATATCCTCTATCGTAAGGCCCGCTGCCTCGACTACTTTTCTGATAGACGCAGGCACTGTCATAACCGCAAATTTATAGACTTCCTGTCCATCCATCTGCGTATAGGAAAAAGCAGTTGGATTTTTTACAAAAGGATTATTATTCTTTCTGTTCTGACAGGTCAATACCATTCCTCTCGTCCCGTCGGAACCCTGGTCATATGCGAGCAGTCCCGTTTCGCCGCTGCGCACGACTGCTGCGCCTGCACCGTCTCCAAACAGCACGCAGGTACTTCTGTCATTCCAATCCATAATCTTAGACAGTGTTTCCGCTCCCAAAATCAGGGCCGTTCTATAAATACCGGTTTTCAAATAAGCGTCCGCGATATGCAGCGCGAACATAAAACCGGAACAGGCCGCATTGACATCAAAAGCAACTGCCTTGTCGGCTCCGATTGCCGCCTGCACTTCACACGCGGTAGAAGGCGTCACATAGTCGCCTGTTATCGTGCCGACAATGATCAAATCTATCTCTTGCGGAGAAACCCCCGCATTTTCCATTGCTCTCTCAGCCGCCGTCACCGACATCACCGCCGTTGTTTCTTCTTTTACGAGCCGGCGCTCTCTGATACCCGTCCTACTGCTTATCCACTCATCGGATGTATCCATTATTTTTGACAAGTCGTCGTTTGTTACGATCATTTCCGGCAGACAGCTTCCGGTCCCTATGATTCTCGTTCTCATAATATAAATATATACCCTTCTTTTTCACTTGCTGGCAGGCAGCACCTGTCAAGGAGCAAACTCCGCCATAATATCCTTCACATACTCCATTTTTTCAGCCCGATAGGCATTGGCTCCGCAGAACAGCAGCGCATCCTCCACATGGCCTGTTGCCGCATTGATAAGCGCATCCGTTATACAATAAGGGGTCTGCGCCGGATTGCAGGTACTGATACAGCTATGACATCTTCCATGTGGAATCTTTCCCGCCTTCGCCTTTTCCATAAAAGGATTCCGAATCGCTCTGCCAGGCATACCGACAGGACTCTGGACAATCACAATATCCTCTTTATGTGCGCGGATATAACACTGTTTATAGGCATCATCCGCATCGCATTCGTAAGTGGTCACAAATCTGGTCGCCATCTGCACGCCGGATATTCCCAACTCCAGATAATGTTCCATATCTTCTCTCGTATAAATACCGCCCGCCATAATGACCGGTATCCGCGTATGATGCTCTTCCCCGGCTTCATTGACATACCGGAGGATTTTCAGAACCTCATCATCATAATGAAGCGCTTCCGGATTTTCTGCCTGTTCTCTCGTAAAACCGAGATGGCCGCCCGCCAACGGCCCCTCTATAACGACAGCATCCGGCCTTTTGTCATATTTCTTTGACCAGTACTTCATAATGACCTGAACGGATTTGACACTGGACACGATCGGAACCAGTTTTGTTCCGCTCCCCTGTGTATACTTTGGCAGATCCACAGGCAAACCTGCACCCGAAACAATTAAATCCGCGCCGGCTGCGGCGGCCGCCTTAACATATTCCTCATACTTCTGCGTCGCCACCATAATGTTCACACCGACAATGCCGCCTTTTGCAATCTGTCTGGCTTTGTCGATTTCTGTCGAAATGGCCTTTAAATTGCAGGCAATCGGCTCAAGGTCAAAATTCGGTTCCCGATAGCCAATCTGTGCCGTCGAAATGATACCGATTCCACCTTCAGCCGCTACAGCACCGGCCAGCCCGGACAGACTGACTCCTACGCCCATCCCGCCCTGCATGACAGGAACACGCGCCGTTAAATCTCCTATGACAAGAGGTTCTATTTTCATTTATATTTTCTCTCCTTATAGGTTCAACCCACTCAAGCAGAATGGCTCAAGCAAAAAGTGAGCTCTGCACAGCAGAGTTCTCTCAACTACGAATTCCCAATAGCAAAGGTGAGCTCTGCTGTTGTTACCAGCTTCCCATCCACATACGCTTTCGCCGAACCTACACCGATAGGCCCTTTGACCTTAACAATTTCCGTCTCCAGCGTCAGCACATCTCCCGGCGTTACTTTGCCTTTGAACTTCGCCGAATTGATTGCCGCAAAATAAGCCGTTTTCCCTTTAAATTCCGGCTGACTCAAAATAGCCACCGCGCCTGTCTGCGCCAGCGCTTCAATGATCAGCACACCCGGCATGACCGGTTCTGTCGGAAAATGTCCTGCAAAATAAGGCTCGTTATACGAAACACATTTTCTGGCAACCGCTTTTACGCCCGGTTCCAGCTCTTCAATCGTATCGAGCAGCATGAACGGCTGTCTGTGTGGAATGATTTCCATGATTTCCTTTGCGCTTAAAACTGACATCTCTATGACTATATTCCTTTCTTACTCACTATATTTTTTTACAAGAATGCTCGCATTGTGCCCGCCGAATCCAAGTGAATTCGACAACGCATACATAAATTCACCTTCCGCCGGCTCGATGCAGTAGTCCAGATCACATTCTTCATCCGGAATCCGATAGCCCGCCGTCTTATGAATGAAACCTTCCTGCAGTTCCTTCACGCAGGTAACAAATTCAACCGCCCCCGCTGCACCGAGAAGATGCCCTATCATGGATTTTGTTGAATTAATCTTGATATTCCCGGCATGCTCACCGAACGCCAACTTAATTGCTCTCGTCTCGAACAGGTCATTATGATGTGTGCTCGTTCCATGTGCGTTGATATAAGTAATATCGCTCATCGGAACACCTGCATCTGCGACCGCATATTCCATCGCTTTTGCCGCACCGGAGCCGTCCTCTGCGGGTGAAGTAATATGATAAGCGTCGGATGTACAGCCATAACCAACTACCTCCGCGTAAATTTTCGCTCCTCTTGCTTTGGCATGCTCCAGCTCTTCCAATACAACGATGCCTGCGCCTTCTCCCATGACAAAACCGCTCCGTTCTTTATCAAAAGGAATAGAACATCTTGCCGGGTCATCCGAAGAAGTAAGCGCCGTCAAAGCGGAAAAGCCTGCAATTCCAATCGGTGTAACACTGCTCTCCGTACCGCCTGCCACCATAATATCCGCATCCCCATACTGAATCGTGCGATATGCTTCTCCAATGGAATTGGTGCCAGTTGCACACGCCGTTACGACATTGATGCTCTTTCCCTTTAGTCCGAACTGAATCGACACATTTCCAGCCGCCATATTGGAAATCATGAGTGGAACAAGAAGAGGTTCCACTCTGGACGGTCCTTTTTCCAACAACCGGCTATGCGCTCTTTCCATCGCCTGTAAAGAGCCGATTCCGGAACCGACGGAAACGCCCACGCGGAAAGGGTCTTCTTTTTCCATGTCGATTCCCGCATCTTCCATTGCTTCTTTTGTTGCTGCCACCGCATACTGACAGAAAAGCTCCATACGCTTTGCCGCTTTGAAGTCCATATAATTTTTCCCTTCAAAACCCTTTACCTCTGCCGCCAATCTGCATTTATATTCCGATGCGTCGAATTTGGTGATTTCGCCAAACCCCGTCTTACCCGCTTTCACACCGGCCCAAAATTCTTCCACGCCAAGCCCTATCGGGGTAATTGCCCCCATACCTGTTACGACCACTCTTCTGCTCATCTATTACCATGCTCCTTTTCTCAATCTATAAAACCCAATAACATGTGCCCACCGGGCACACCAAAATACCTGACAGAATCGCCTGTGCGATTCTGTCGGGTGAAAAAGATTTGCTTTGCAAATCATAGAAGTTCTTGACGTTTCACCTTCAGGTGAAACTTAAACACGCCCTCTGGTGTGAGCCTTAGAACTTCTTCTCACCCTATGCCATTCCCCCATCAACAGAAATGACCTGTCCTGTAATATATGACGCCTTGTCGCTTGCAAGAAATGCCACCGTTTCTGCAACATCCTTCGGCGTTCCCGCTCTTTGCAGCGGAATCTGTGACAGAACCGCCTCTTTTGCCGAATCCGTCATGGCCTGCGTCATATCGGTATCGATATATCCGGGCGCAACTGCATTGACCGTAATATTCCGGCTCGCCAGTTCTTTTGCCACCGACTTTGTAAGTCCGATAACACCCGCTTTCGATGCCGCATAATTGGCCTGCCCCGCATTTCCGAGAATGCCGGTCACGGAAGAAAGATTGATGATCCTTCCGGCCTTCTGCTTCAAAAAAGGACGATACATGTGCTTCATCGTATTAAATGTGCCTTTCAGATTCGTTTCGATAACCGAATCGAAATCCGCATCCGTCATTCTGATCATCAGATTATCTTTTGTAATGCCCGCATTATTTACAAGAATATCGATATGCCCGAATATCGCCAGCATATCCGTTATCATTTTCCCACAGGCTTCATAATCGCCCACCGAACACTGCACCGCCGCCGCTTTCCGGCCCATGCCCTCTATCTCCCGGGCAACTTCCTCAGCCTTTTCTTTGGCACCATTATAATTCACAATAACATCCGCTCCATATTCCGCCAGCGTCAAAGCAATCTCACGCCCGATGCCGCGGCTCGCCCCTGTTACAAGCGCAACCTTTCCTGTCAGCATATTTTTTCTCCTTTTCAGCTTTGCCAGTCTCTGCATTCTCTCTTACAATTTTGCCAGGTCTTCCACTTTTTCCACATTCAGAACCTTCACATCGCGGTTAATTTTCCGCATAAAGCCCGACAACGTTTTGCCCGGTCCGATTTCGATAAAAGTATCCACACCGTCCGCCAGCATTCTTTCGATGGTCTGCTGCCATTTGACGGAAGAAGAGACCTGCTTTTCCAACAAAGGCTTCACATCCTCCGCTTTCCTCACATAATCAGCCGTTACATTGGCAATATACGGAACCTGAATTTCATGAACTGCGACCGCTTCCAGTTCCTTTGCCAGCTTTTCACCAGCGCCGACAAGCATTTTGGAATGGAAAGGACCGCTCACCTTCAAAGGCACACACCGCTTAGCGCCCGCCTCAGTCAGTTTCGCAATCGCCTCCTGTATCGCTCCGTTTTCTCCCGTAATGACAATCTGACCGGGACAGTTATAATTTGCAACGGACACCATACCCGGTGTTTCTTCGCAGATTTTCTCGATGATTTCCGTATCCAGTCCAAGGATTGCCGCCATAGCGCCGCCATCCGGCACTGCTTCCTGCATATAGATACCCCTTTTTCTTACAATCTTAAAAACATCTTCCGGCATCATCACACCGCTCGCCACGAGAGCGCCATATTCTCCAAGGCTTAATCCTGCCGTTACATCCGGGCGGATGCCTTTTTCCTCGACCGCCTTTAACATGGCAACCTCCGCCGCCAGCATGGCAATCTGCGTATACTCCGTAATGTTAATCTGCTCGTTTTCCTCAAAGCACAACGCCTCTACATCCAGTCCGCTCGCTTCTCCCGCCAGTTTGAACATCTCTTTGCAGACGGGTATCTGCTCATAAAAATCTTTCCCCATTCCAACGTACTGCGCTCCCTGACCTGGAAACATGAATGCTGTTTTACCCATAGGAATCTTTCCTTCTTTCTTTTATTTTCTAATAGTTTGACTTTCAAAGTAATATTTTTCAAAAACGCGCAGACGGCGAAGCTTGCGTTTGTGCAAGCCGAGCAGCCTGCGCTCCATAAAGTTGCAGTTATTTCAATAATTCTTCAGCCTGTGCCATGATTTCCTGAATCATTTCCGCACAGGTCTGCTCTTTTTTCACAAGACCCGCGATCTGGCCTGCCATAACGGAGCCTTCTATCACATCGCCTTCCACGACCGCTTTTCTAAGTCCGCCCAGCGTCAGCTTTTCCAGCTCTTCAAAAGATGCTCCTTCTTTTTCCAATTTCAAATACTCTCTCGTCATTTTGTTGCGGATGCAGCGAATCGGATGTCCCGTTGACCTCCCTGTTACCGATGTATCGATATCTTTTGCCGCAATGACTTTTTGCTTGTAATTATCATGTACAATGGATTCTCTGGCTACAATGAACCGTGTTCCCATCTGAACGGCCTGCGCTCCCAGCATCATTGCCGCTGCAAATCCTCTGCCATCCGCAATTCCTCCGGCTGCGATAACGGGTATGCTGACCGCATCCACTACCTGCGGAACAAGCGTCATCGTCGTCGCTTCTCCGATATGACCGCCGGACTCCATACCTTCCGCAACGACCGCATCCGCACCTGCACGCTCCATCATTTTTGCAAGCGCCGCACTGGCTACAACAGGAATGACCTTTATTCCGGCCTCTTTCCACGTCGCCATGTATTTACCCGGATTCCCGGCCCCTGTGGTAACGACTTTTACCCCTTCATCTACAACGACCTGTGCAATCTGATCCGCCTCCGGATTCATCAACATGATGTTGACGCCAAAAGGCTTATTGGTAATTTCTTTTACTTTCTGAATCTGCTCCCGCACAAAAGATGCCGGCGCACCGCCCGCACCGATAATGCCAAGCCCGCCTGCCTCGGAAACAGCCGCCGCAAGATGATACTCCGCGACCCATGCCATACCGCCCTGAATGATTGGATATTCAATTCCCAGAAGTTCTGTAATTTTTGTTTTCATAGCCATACCTTTATCTCAGCCTGCGATGTTTGGGCCATAAGGCACAAACTCGCGGTTGAAAAATTTATTTTTCAACCTTTTCAACCTATGCCTCTACGCCTTTGCTCTTCATATATTCGATAACAGCGCCGACCGTTGTGATCTGCTCCAAATCTTCGGAAGGAATCTCAACGCCGTATTCCTCTTCAAAAGCCATAACAAGTTCGAACAGATCCAGCGAATCCGCACCAAGATCGTCTTTAAAAGAAGATTCTTCCGTAATCTCAACACCGTCCAAATTTAACTGTTCCTGAATGATTTCTCTTACTCTTTCTAACATTTCTTTATCTCCTTTTCCGTCTTATAAATTTTCTGGCAAAGAATAGTTTGATATTCAAAGTATATTCTCTGCTTTCCTGTTTGTCAATCTTATTTTACGGTTTTTCTTCGTTTTGTCAATTCACTTATTGAATAAATATTGATAAATCTCTCTTTTTGCCACGCCCCGGTCCTTTGCGACCTGCTTCATGGCGCTTTTCTGGTCCATCCCCTCCTTTTCATAATATGACATGTGCTCCTCAATGGACATCGCCTGCCAGGACTCCTTTTCTTCTTTCCGTTTCTCCTGACGGCTTTTCCCTTCCATGACTATGACATACTCACCGCGGGGCTCCTGCATTTCATAATATGCAAGGGCATCCTCCAGCGTGGTCGGCAGAATCGTCTCAAATTTCTTTGTCAATTCCCTGCAAAGGGTAATTCTTCTGTTCCCCACGTTGTCATATAATTCTTTCAACGTCTTACGCAGACGGTGCGGCGCTTCATACAAAATGATCGTTCTGGATTCTTCCCGTAATTCCCGTAACACTTCCGCCTTTTCCTTCTTATCGGCAGGAAGAAATCCTTCAAAGCAGAATCTTCTGGTACTGAGTCCGGATAAGGTCAGCGCCGTGATACAGGCAGCTGCTCCCGGCAGGGAAGTTACCGTAATATCCGCCTGCTGGCACTTCTGTACAAGAACTTCGCCCGGGTCAGAAATGGCCGGCGTCCCTGCATCAGTGATCAAAGCTATATTTTTTCCCTGTAAAAGCTGTTCTACCAGGTAGTCCGCTTTTTCTATTTTATTATATTCGTGATAACTTGTCATAGAAGTTTTTATTTCAAAATGATTTAACAGTTTAATACTGTTGCGCGTATCTTCAGCGGCTATGATATCAACGGCCCGCAATGTTTCCGTCACGCGCGGCGTCATATCGCCCAGATTCCCGATGGGCGTCGCGCATAAATATAAAATTCCTGCCATTGATAAGCATACTCCTTTCGTTTCTTCAGTCTTCAGGCAATTGCAAAACTATGTTTTCGAAGGCTTCCGTTGTGCAAAATAGACAATCACCGCAGGGCACGCTTTCGCTGCACTGTCGCTCGCAACGGTGCATAAGACGCCAAAATACGGCGTCTGAAACACAAGGCCACTTTCAGTGGCCTTGCGGCTCCATAGCACCCTGCTTGCGATATGTCTATTCTGCACAACTGCTGTCTTGGAATCATAGTTTCGCAATTACCTATTTTCAGTCTAATAGCCGTACAAATCATAAATTTCCGGCATATAGACGCCCGGCTCCCGATAAATGATCAGCGGCTTCTCCACCTTCATACGGGGTCTCCCGCCCCGGTTCGCCTCGATCAGCACCATGTTGGGCTCTTTATCTACAAAAGGATAGACCATCTGCATCCGCTTAGGTTCCAGTTTATACTGACACAGCAGCGTTATGATCTCCGCCAGCCGAAACGGCCTGTGCACCATAAAAAAATTGCCGCCTGGCTTTAACAGCTTCGCAGCCTGCCCAATCACATCCTCTAACGTGCATAGAATCTCATGCCGCGCAATGGCTTTTGCATCTCCCGGATTGACGAGTCCATGCTGCCCGATCATATAAGGCGGATTACAGGTGATAACATCAAAAGAAGCAGCGTCAAAAAGATTCCCTGCCTCTTTGATATCTCCCGTTACGATCGCAATCTTTTTTTCCAATCCGTTCAGCGCAACGCTGCGCCGTGCCATATCAGCGCTTTCTTCCTGGATTTCCAGTCCGGTCAGATAGGAGGCTTCCGTTTTGGCCGCTAACAGAATCGGGATAATGCCCGTTCCTGTTCCCATATCCAGGACGCGGCTGCCCGCCTTTGCCCTCGCAAATCCGGAAAGCAGAACGGCATCCATCCCAAAGCAGAACTTGTCCGGATTCTGGATGATCTGATAACCGTTACGCTGTAAATCGTCTATTCTTTCGTTTTCTTTCAGCACAATATTTCCCTTAATTATCATCCAGTTTCGAGGTATTGTCTTCCAGTTTCGCCAACTCTTTCAATTCTTCCGCATTCACATCCACTTTATCTTTATGGTTCTTGTGGTGTTTTCTCCTGAACCGGAGCTGTTCTACCTTATACTCCTGAATCTCTTTTTCATCGTCCACATCCACGATGACCTTCACAAGCTGACGCAGCACATTGACGCTTTGTACTTCGCCCTTTAATCCGTCCGATGTGGTCACAAAATCTCCCACATTAGGCAGCTTTCTGTTCAATTCCTCGTATGTTTCTTCCTCATGGTTCAGACAGCACATCAGCCTTCCGCAGACGCCTGAAATCTTCGTCGGGTTCAGGGAAAGATTCTGTTCCTTTGCCATTTTTATCGAAACCGGAACAAACTCAGACAAATGCGTATGACAGCATAACGCTCTTCCACAGATACCAATGCCGCCCACGATTTTTGTTTCATCCCGCACACCAATCTGGCGAAGTTCTATTCTCGTTTTGAAAACGGATGCCAGATCTTTTACCAGCTCACGGAAATCGATACGACCGTCTGCGGTAAAATAGAACAGCACCTTGTTATTATCGAACGTATACTCCGCATCTATGAGTTTCATCGGCAGATCATGTTTCCTGATTTTTTCCAGACAAATTTGAAAAGCATCTTTTTCCTTCTTCTTATTCGCCGCCTCCTGCTCGTCATCCTTCGGTGTTGCCACGCGCAGGACCGCCTTTAACGGCTGAACGACCTTATCTTCGGTCACTTCTCTCGGATCTCCTACTACAGTTCCGTATTCAATCCCTCTTGCGGTCTCTACGATAACATGATCTCCCCTCTTAATCTGTAATTTACCGGGATCAAAATAATATATCTTCCCGGCAACACGAAACCGCACGCCTATTACTTTTATCATTCTCTATTAACCTCCATGCTAATTCTCCTGAATTGTCAGAAGAAGTAATTCCATTGTCAGATCAAAATTAACGTTGGCTTCCAGCCTTCTTTTGGCCTGCTGCAACGCCTTTACGATCGTTTCAATCCCCTCATAAGTGCTCCTGTCCGCTACCTTGCGGATGTATTGAAGCTCATTCTTGAAAATCAGGCTGTTCGCGTCTTTTGTCGCCTTAAATAACAGCGCATCCCTGTACCAGACAGAAAGAATGTCCAGATAATCCGTAACATCGAACTGATATTCCGAAATCTTTTTGATCGCTTTTACGACCTCGCTGATATCCATATCGTTAATATACTTCACCAGCGTGACCGCTTCTTCTTTTACCTTTTCAAATTCTTCACTGGAAGCGAGCATCTTCGCCTTCCCGATATTCCCTCTGGCAAAAGCCACGCAGATATTCGCCTTATAGTCCGGAATTTCCAGTTCTTCCATCAAATATTTTTTTACCTTATGGTCGGGAACCGGCTTCATATTCAGCACAACACACCGGCTCAGTATCGTCGGCAGAAGCGATTCCACATTCGCCGTCAGAATCAAAATAACGGCGTACTCCGGCGGTTCTTCCAATGTCTTCAGCAGGGCATTCTGCGCCTGTACGGTCATTTTTTCCCCTTCGTTCATAATGTATACTTTTCTGGGACTGCTGTAAGGCTTAATACCGATATCGTTATTTATCTGTGCCCGAATGTCTTCTACGCCGATGGAATTCGGTTTATCATGCGACACGAAAATGATATCCGGCTGATTACCGCTCTTTGCCTGAATGCAGGAATGGCATTCTCCACAAGGCTCCGTCCCGCCCCGCTCACACTGCAGCGCCGCTGCGAACACTTTGGCAACAAATTCCTTGCCGGAACTCCGTTCCCCATTGATAATATACGCATGAGACACCTTATTCATGGCAATGGCATTCTGTAAATGCTCTTTCAGTTGTTCCTGTCCAATAATATCTGTAAATTTCGCCATATCCTCACCATTCCTTTCTCCCCCGCCGCTTCTCAGGTAAAAATATCCAGAAGCAGTCCTCGTATCTCTCCAATCTTGCTCAAGATCGCCAGATTATCCTGTTCGTCCTTTACAAGTTCCTGCGCCAGTTCGTCCAGATTCTGGTCGATCAGGCGGATAATTCCATAAACGCGGTGCCGGCCCTTCCTGTCCAGAAAGTTCTCTCTGGAAAAAGCGTGGGAACGGTTAACGATTTCATTCATGAAATCCTTGATCAACGCCCGATACCGTCTCATATCTTTAATATCCCGATGTTTGGCAAGTTTATCTCCCTGCCTTGTAATTTCTTCCATCATCTGCATCAGCGCGTTCTGCAGATCCTGTTCCTCAATCCGGCTGACCAGTGTAAATTTAAATGTGCCGTCCGTCTCCTGCACCTGCTGTGGCTGCTCTATCTGCACAGGCTGCTGCACCTGGTTTACTTTAATATCCACTTGACCCCTCCAATGCGCCCATTATGCGCCGCACTCCTTTAGATAATCGATAATCTTCTCAAGACACTGCTCCAGTTCATCGTTATGAAAAGTCTGTACAATCTCGGCCGCTTCCATTCTTTCCGCTGAAAAATCTTCCGCATCTGCCAGAAAGCGCCTGCACATTTCTTCATATCGCGGATGGTCCTGCGCCTTCTCCCTGTCCAGCGCTCTCTGCAGCCGTATTCCATCGTCCAATTCGATCATAACGGGAATTACGCTGTCTTTTCCATAAAATCTGCGAATCTGCTCATAAGCTTCCAGTGTTCCGATCATCAGATAAGACCGCTCCGACAATTCGACCGCACTATCCGCCACCGTAAAATACCGCCAGATACCATGGCAGGTATGATAAATCCTCGCCTCGATCACTTCCCTTTTTTTCAAAAGTTCCTGATAACCGGCCTCATCCGTAAAATGATATTCAACACCTTCCTGTTCTTCCGCACGGATAGGCCTCGTCGTATAAGGCACGATTTTTTCTAACCGAATGTCGTTCTGTTCTAATAATCTTTTATAAATAGTATCTTTCCCGGATGAGCTTTTCCCCATCAGATACACGATTTTCCCCATATGAATAATATGCCTTCCTCTGAACCAAAATTGCCTCTCTCTTTAATAATGCCATATTTCTATGGGAATTTCAATTTTATTCAGCAAATAATCACAGTTCCGTTTACAGATACGCCCTGTACACACAGTCCAAGCTGCAGACTTTCCTCAATCTGCCTGACGACAGCCTCTTCAATGACCTCTCCCGGAACCAGAAGTGGAATGCCCGGCGGATAAAGGCATACAAAATCACCGCTGATGCTGCCTGCCGCCTGCGCGAGCTGAATTTCCCTGACCGTACCGGAAGAACGGCTCCCATAGACCTTATTTAACGCCTGTGCGATAGTCAGTTTCACGGGCGGCGGCACTTGTGCGCTTACATATCGAAACGCCGCCTGCGCATCTTCAGTTCGAAACATCATCCTGTCATCCGTATACGAAGCCTCTGCGCACATCGGCACAGCTTTTTCTTCTTCTATCCTATCATCAATCTGCAGCAATGCATCAGCCAATCTCTGCCAGCCTTCTTCTTCATCCGCAACCGTCATAATTGCCAATACATAGCCGGCGGCCGCCATCTCCATCTGCAAATGAAATTCGTCCCTGAGCACATCATAAAGAGTCTGCCCGCTCAAAGAAGTCCCTTTCACGGAAATGACCAGCTTACAGATATCCCATGCCTGAAAACAATATCCTTTTCCCTGAACTGCATTTGGATTCCCGATGCGGATATACCGGCACTTCTCCATTCGCCGCATAAAATTTTCATAATGCCGCCTGAGCTGTGCAAAACAGGCTTCCGCTTTCTCTTTTATCTCCAAAATACAGGCATCCATGCTCGCCATCAGCACATAAGAAGGACTGCTTGACTGATAGATGCGCAGATACCGGCGAAGCCTCTCCCGGTTGACCCGGCTGCCGTTTACATGCAGCAGCGCCGTCTGCGTCATGGAAGGCAGCGTCTTATGCAGACTGTGGATAACAAGGTCCGCTCCCTGCCGTACCGCGTTTTCCGGCATATCCTGTGCCAATCCCAAATGTGCTCCGTGCGCTTCATCCACGATCAAAATCCTGTCCTTCTCATGTACAATCCGCGCTATCTCCCGGATATCCGCTATTATGCCCTCATATGTCGGCGATGTGATCACCACCGCCCTGCATTCCGGAAACTGCGCAAGCGCCGTTCTCACGGCGGCCGGGCTGACGGCATCTGAAATATCGAACTCCGAAATTTCTCCTGGATAAAGATAGCGCATCTCCAATTCCTGTAAAAACGCCGCATGATAAACAGACTTATGACAATTCCGCGCGGCCAGAATCATGTCCTGCCTGTCCGTTACCGCCGAAACAGCGGCCAAGATGCCGCAGGTACTCCCATTTACCAGAAAAAAGGTCTCTTCCGCGCCGTACAGCCTGGCCGCCCGCTCCTGCGCCTGCCCGATGATTCCTTCCGCCTGATGCAGATTGTCGAATCCGTCTATCTCCGTAATATCCATCCGGAAAATATCGGAAAATCCTCTTATCATGCCGTTCCGCTTATGTCCCGGCATATGATAAGGATAATAATCCGTCTTTCCATATTCGATAAGACTTTCATATAGCGGCCTTATCTTCTGCTTTTCTCCATGATTCAAGCTGTTTCTCCTTATCACGCTTCCGCTTCGCCTCAACAAAATCATACCGCTTCCCATGGCCTTTATGAAGCTTCAGCGTCTCCATCAGGGAACAATATTTATCTGCGCTCGTAACGACCCATGATTCCCGGCATACGGGCGGCACAATCGTCAACGGCCACATATGCTTTTTAATAATATCCCTCTGAATATCTGTCAGCTGATACTCTTTATCCGCATTCCGCAGCGCAATGCCGGGATGCCAGAACCCGTGCAGCCGCTTCCGCTCCGGCACATATCCCTTATCATGCCAGTCATAAAGAAAATAATCATGCAGCAGAGACCCCCGTATCAAGTCTCTCTTGTTGCAATGCAGACGCAGCTTTTTATTTAAAATCAGGCTATACCGCGCCACGCTCAGGCAATGGTCGTTGACCGTCATATTCCCATGCTGGATATGCGCCTTCGTCATCTGAAAATTATCGGAATGAATGATATCATCCCCGTATTTTTCTAATAGCGCATGAATCCTGCGATACCGTTCGTAATGCCTTTTCAGCCTTTCCTTTCTCCGTTCCCTGATCTTTTCCCCAATACTCATCCTGTTATCATGTCCTTTCTTAATATATCTCTCTATCTCTCATGGCAGAATGGCCGTCAGGACATTCTGCAGGGTGAGAAAGGTCCGCTCGCGGACCGTAGAAGTTCTTGGCGTCTCGTCCTATGGCGAGACGCCTTTAGAACTTCTTCTCACCCTTCTATCAGATTATGCAGCACGGCCGCGCGGTGCTCCCATGTATGCGCCGCTTTCGCCATCTCATATCCATTATCAATGATTTCCTGCAATCTATCCGGATTAGCCAGCAGTCCATATACTATCTCCGGCAGCGCTTCCGGATGCGCCGGCGAGTATATCCTGCAGTTTTCTTTATCCAGCAAAATCTCCTCCAGATAAACGCTGCTGTCCGTCAGGCACAATGCCCCGTTCAGCATCGAGTTAAAAATCCGGTCATGCGCGCCGTCCCGAAACCAGGGCATCACATTCAGAGAAATCTTACTCTGACAAAGCTTTTTCAGACAGCCCACAGAATCCAGGCTGCTGCCATTGATCAGATTTTCCGGCTTTTTACAATCGAGCGCCTCCCATCCGCCGCCATAAACATGTACTTTAATGCCGGCATCCACTAGCGCCTGCACCGCCTGCCCCCTTGTAGTGAACCGGACATACAAATCGATAAAAGTCAGTTGGCTCATGACCTTTTTCAATTCTTCCTCCGTCACTTCCGGTATCTCTCTGCGGATATGCTCCTCAGCGACCTCTTCCACCGTCCGCATCGGATGCGCCAGCAGATCGTCTATCATTCCATAATAAAACGCCGTGTACTCGTCGTCAATCCTTGTAATATATTTCTCAAACTGCTCCGGCCGCGTATAATTACCCACCATCGTGACCTCATATCTGCGGTACTCCGCCGGCGTGTACGATTTATTCGGATAAAGCTGCGTTCCGGCGAGCGGCAGAAACGGACCATTTACAATCTCCGGAAAAAATCTCCGCATATACCTCTCATGATTCCTGTCAATGCTGATATGATGATAGTCTTTCGGGTGTTTCTCCAAAAAATGATGGTAGTACATTGGATGGTCCACAACGATATTATAACTCGGTATCCGCAACGCGTCCCACATCATCCTGTCATGTTCATCCAAAAAAATCTCTTCCCCACTCATTCCGTGAAAATTAAAATTGACAAGCACCGTATTTCCCTTCTCAAAAAACTGAAAAAAGCGGTTGGTACTGCTCCACGGACGACTCAGATCAAAAATATAAGTCTGATGCCCCATTTTCTGAAATGCTTCCGCTAACTGTATTGAAAAATATCCCTGCGTCTCAATATCTCCCTCAAAAAGCATTATCTTTTTCATCGATTTTCCTGTCCTTCTTATTGCTCATTCTTACTTCGCGAAGAAGCTCTCTGCCTTCGCCGTAACCTGCACGGACTTCCTGCAGCATACTCCGGTAAAAGTTCACCGCCGAATCCTGCCTGGCTTTTGCAATTTCTTTTCCCCGTACGGTATAAAAAGAATCGTAAATTCCTTCCAGCTTATACTTATATTCCTGAAAAAACGACTCCTCACTGTCATCCGTCCCATCCGACACCTGACCATCCGGCGTCAAAGAATATAAAGGCTGCGCCAGCTGCCCCTTATACATTAGAGTGCGGGCGATACCGATCGTGCCGGATACATCGATTTTATCCGCATCGAATAAAATCTTCTCCTCAATGTTCTCCGGCCGGCAGTCTTTCCGAAAACGATGTACCCGAATGCACCTGCTGACACGCTCCGCAAACGCTTTCGCATAGTGGTTTTCCACCAAAAAAGCATACGCCTTATCCGCTCCCGCTTTTGCATGACATATCGCTGGATTTTCATACTGTTCTTTTCTTCCGATATCATGTAACAGGCATGCACAGACCAACACGTCATAGTCCACATTCTGCTCCGTCCGCGCAATCTCCAGCGCCATATACAACACTCTGTAAATATGTTCCTTGTCGTGCGCACTGTCTTCCATACACGACAACATATAATTTTCCCATTGTAAATAATTTTCTTCTGTCATAAATATCGGGCTCCTTATCATAAAATTTCATCATCTCAGCTTAAAAAATCGCAAAATTTCATCTTTGCAGAAAATTTATCAGCAGGCCTTAATCCTTGCAGATAAATTTACTTGCAAGCTTATAGACTTGCATAACGCTTTTGGATGACAAATCCCATGTAGATAATTCAGCCGCTACCAAATCGGCGTGTTTTTTGCTGATATCCCGAAGGCTGTTCCCGGCAGACTTTCTTACATACTCGCTTTCATCCTCTTTATGGCTTGCCAACAGCTCGACTGCCATTTCCGGATGCTCCTTAAAATAAGGCCGGCTGGTCCATACTCGCAGGCCCTCGGAAGCTGCCCTGCGGACATTCGCACGCTTATCTGTGAACCAGTCCCGAATGACAGGAAGTGCCTTTTCATATCCGATACCTGCACAATAATTGTCAAAAGCCATAGCCAATATTTCCTGCACTTTCCAGCTTTCATGCCGGCTGACCGTATTCCGCAGAAATTCCAGCGCATCCGGATATCTATCCGCTACATATCCTGCAAGAAAAACACCGACTTCCTGAATCTGAAAATTATCAGATTGGTAAAGTACCGGAAAAATAGCATAACACTCCTGCGGCGTATGCTCTTTATAATATTTCGCAGCCTCTGTTTTGACAATCTTTAAACTGTCTTTTTCCGGAATTAATTGTGACAAATATTCTATGTATTTTTCCATATCCTCTCTTCTCATTCCATCCGCCTCTTATTATAGCCGGGTATAAGAATAAAATTTTTTTAAAATCTATATTAAATTAATCATATCACATTTTTTTATAAAAGCACATTCTTTATGATGATTTGCTTAAATTGCCATTTCATTATTTGAAAAATAACGCACAAAAAAAGACCCCTTTCTTGTTCAACTGTTACAAAAAAGAGACCCTACAATGAGCCACTGGGGATATCAAACAGGGGTTCGAATCCCTTTCGACTTACTTGTCTATTTTAATGAGCCACTGGGGATTCGAACCCCAGACAACTTGATTAAAAGTCAAGTGCTCTACCACCTGAGCTAGTGGCCCATAACAATTATTGATAAAACAAAATGCCCAGAACCGGAATCGAACCAGTGACACGAGGATTTTCAGTCCTCTG
>CAMWXB010000020.1 GCA_947178125.1 uncultured Lachnospiraceae bacterium
CACGACCTTGCCAAGGTCGGGGTCGCGGGTTCGAGTCCCGTCTCGCGCTCTTTTTTATTTTAAAAAGTATGAAATTGTTGATATGAACAACATTTTCGTACTTTTTGTATATTTATCATTTTTATTATAGGAAGAACGAGGTATATATGAAAAAATCCATGAATCTGCATATAAAACCCATTGATGTATTTTTGATCGTAAGTCTCGGTATTACATCATTGTTTATTATATTGAATATTTTCACAGAAGGAATTTTGTTTGAAAAGTGTGTAATGAGCAGTTCATTTTTATTTTCAGATTATTTTTATCATATAGCGGGAAGCTCGGATACTTCGATCATGTATTCATACGGAGATCCTTATTCCTTTCCGCCGTTTGCCTATTTTATGTATTCTCTGTTATGGAGCCTGAATCCGTATACAGATAGTGAAAGTATTTTGAATTGGCAAAATTATAGAAGCGCTGATAACGCGTTGGTCGTATTTGTAGTATATAGTATGTTATTGATGATGCTTCTGGTTTATTGTATCAGGCAATATTTCAGGGGGGGGGTATGGAGAAAAATATGACCTTCTGATTCCTGCGGCTTTGCTGATATCCTATCCGTTTATGTGTACTTCGATACAAAGAGGGAATGTTGTTATTCTGGTAGCGTTGTTGTTGGCTTTGGCTTGGCTCTGGATGGACTCAGATAGCAGAATAAGGCAGGAACTGGCATTGCTTTTTATTGCGGCAGCGGCGGGCTTTAAGCTGTATCCGGCGTTGGTCGGGGTTGTCTATTTAAAGAGGAAAGAGTGGAAAAAGGCCTTTCGGCTCGTTTTGTATGGGGTGATCGTGGTATTCGTTCCGTTTGTGTTTTTCGGAGGATACAAGGGAATGCTAAGTCTGATTCATACGTTGACAGGTTTTGCTGTTGACATCAATGCCGACAAGACGAATACAGTCTGCGGAATGGCAAAATGGCTCGGACTTAAGTTAAATATGGCGGACTCTGTGGCGAATACATTCGGAATGATAGTCGATTATTTATTTTTTATTGTTTCTTTACTGTGCTTTTTCCTGAGTAAGAGAAAGTGGCAGGAAGCTTTGTTTCTCAGTGGTATTTTGGTTTCTTTTCTGCCTTCCAACTGGGAATATACGTTGGTCTATTATCTTCCGGCGTTCTTTCTTTTTATGAAAAAATATGACGGAGAAATAAAACAAAATGGTATTAGAAAAAATCTCTGGCTGATATTTCATGCGGTTAGCTTTGGGATGATATTTTCTGTTAATTTTTTCATGCTGTATTATCGATATGGGCTGATTTCAGGAGTTTTTACGGTAACTTATCTTTTGATAGGAGTGAATATGTTCAGTGTTTTGTGGGAGTTCGTGAAATCTAAAGCACCATGACTTATTTGTACTCCTGAAAAGAGCAATTTTTTAATTCAGTGGAAATGTTGTACTTCAGCGTTTCCTTTTTTTATGTGTCTTTGAACCTTTGGACGGAAAGAGTCATCAAAGAATCAATCAAAGAATCAGCAACATTTTCTACTGGGCATTTTACTGCATCTGATATATAATAATATAAAAAGCAGATATAGAAACAGGAAAGCATGGAAAAGAGAAGATGAAGTTCAAATTTGGGAAAAAGCCGGTCGTTCGGCAGTTCGATCGGGAAAACTATAAGCCGGTCCTGAAATGCAGCATTTGTACGGGCGAACAGGTGGCAGGTTTTAAGGATATCAGCAGTGGAAAGTTTGAGGAAGTCATGCTCATCAGGAATGAAAAAGAGCTGGATGCTTTTATGCAGTTATACGATGTAAAGGATATTGTGAAAGAATATTGAAAAACAGAAGAAAGGCGCGGTTACGGCAATGGGAATTCTGAAAAAAATTTTGTATGGTATACTTGGTTTCTTTATTTTATTCTGTGGAGTCATTGTTCTGTGTGAGGTCAAGCCGGAAATGTCGGAGCAGATTGCGGAAACGCTAAAGTTGAATGAGAATGATGAATACCCCATGAGTCCTGTTCCTGGAAGAAATCCGGAACAAAGCAATGGCGGTGGTACGGCGGACGGAGCCGTTACGAATACTCTTTTAACGGAGGAACCGGAAGGCAGCGGACAGTCTGGATATGAGAATCAGCCGGTGAACAGGCCGGTATCGGATACGGGACAGGATGAGGAAACACAGCCGGGGACGGATTTGTATGCAGACCCGGGTACTTATGGCGTTATAGCGCCGGCAAGTGTAGTGGGCAGAAGCGGTTATGAGCCTATTCAGGAAGAGAGCAGTGAGATTGACGATGAGGAAGCCGCAGAGATTCAGGAGGAAATCGGCTTCGGAGAGACCGGTGACGGGCTCACTTTTGACATCTGGTACTATCCGTATTATGCGATGTTAGATGATACGGGACAGCATCTTTACCGCCAGATTTATGCAAATGCCATGGCATTGAATGAGCGGTTTGCGCCGATAGAAAATGTGCCGGCGAGCGCACTCAGGGACGTATTTGCGGCGGTCTATAATGACCATCCGGAACTGTTTTTTATGGAGACAGCCTATGCCAGCAGATATAAGAGCAACGGAGAGTGCGTGGAAATTGATTTGAAATTCAATTCTACGGCCAAAAACCTGGAGCAGTCGAGGAACACTTTTGAGGCGAAAGCAAAGGAGATCATTGACGGTGCGCAGGAACTCGGGAGCGATTATGAAAAAGAGAAATATGTGCATGACACGTTGATCGCCCAGATTGATTATGTGGATTCTGCAGCAATGAACCAGAGCGCATACAGCGCGCTGGTGAATGGAAAGACGGTTTGTGCCGGATATGCGAGGGCGTTCCAGTATATTTTGCAGGCGCTGGAAATTCCCTGTTATTATTGTACAGGGTATGCGGGGGAAAGCCACGCCTGGAATATCGTTTGTTTGGATGATGGCTATTATAACGTGGATGCCACATGGGATGATGCTGCAGAGGGCAGCTATGATTATTTTAACAAGTCGGACTGGGATTATGCGGGAACGCATCTGCGGCAGGAACTTTCAGTCAATCTTCCGCCTTGCAATGGAACTGTATACCGAAATCTGGAAGTATCGGACGATGAGGAAGAGGATGTTCCCCGCGAGGATGCCAGAAGAAGTCTTGAGGAACTGGGGCTGACTGCAGAAAATACTTTGATTTCGTTAGAAGATTACTATAACGACTGTTATGAAAAAATGTCGAAAGACGGAAAGGGCAGATATAGTTTCCAGAATGTGATAACCGGGAAAGTACTTTGCGATAATGTATATAATGCCTATCATAACGGTGGTTACAGGCAGGGATATATGGATAAAGTGATGGAGGAGCTGGAAGCCTCCGATTTCCGGCTTGACTGGTCGATTGAAGAACTGCAGAATGGTTATTATCTCGTTACGCATGAGGTGCTTATTCAGTAGCGGAGAAATACAATGAATAATGGAGGGAACTATGAAGATATTAGTGATCAACGGAAGTCCGAAAGGAAAGAACAGCGTTACCTATCAAACGATACGGTTTTTGCAGAGAAAATTTCCGAAGGATGAATTTGAAGTCATTCATGCGGGCGCGCAGATCGGGGCGTTGGAACAGGATATGTGGCTTGTAAAAGAGGGCGCACGGAATGCACAGATGATTTTATTTGCCTATCCGGTCTATACCTTTATCGCACCTTCCCAACTGCACCGTTTCATTCAGCTGATGAAAGAATGGGAGATCAATGTTTCCGGGAAATATATGACGCAGATAACGACGTCCAAGCATTTTTTTGATGTGACGGCACACCGTTATTTTGAGGACAATTGTAAGGATATGGGGATGCGGGTACTGCATGGTTTTTCTGCTGATATGGGAGACCTTCTGACGAAAAAGGGGCAGCTCGAGGTCATTACATATTGGAACTATATCAAACATATAATACAGGAAGAAACTTCTCCTTTTGAAAAAGAGCAGGACAGGACACCGCTTTCGGAAAAAGACCGGAAGTATCAGGTCATGATCGTTACTGATTGCAAAAAAGAAAACAGCAGGCTGCGCCGGATGATTGTCGATTTCAGGAAAGCGCTGCCGTTTGCGAGTCATGTTGTGAATTTACAGAACTTTGATTTTCAGGGGGGATGTCTGGGGTGTTTTCATTGCGCGATGGACGGAACCTGTATTTACCAGGATGGTTTTGATGAGCTTTTGCGGAAAATTCAGCGGGCGGACAGTATCGTCTACGCCTTTTCCATACAGGACCATTCCATGGGAACTTTGTTCAAAACGTATGACGACAGGCAGTTTTGCAATGGGCATCGCGCGGTAACGGCGGGAAAACCGACGGCTTATCTGATTGATGGTGAATTTTCACAGGAACAGAATTTACAGATGCTTTTGGAAGCAAGAAGCCAGATGGGCGGCAATTTTCTGGCGGGTATTGCGACCAATGAAGGGATTGGGGCGGATACGACCGGCGCCTGTGCGGATAAGCTTGCCTATGCGCTGAAGCATAGAATGATGGTAAATGAAAACTTCTATGGTGTCGGCGGAAAGAAAATCTTTCGCGATCTGGTTTATGAGATGCAGGGCATGATGCAGGCGGATCATCGGTTTTACCGGGCGAATCATTTATACGATTTTCCACAGAAAAAAATTGGTATGCTCCTGTCTGTGAAGTTGATAGGGGTGTTATTAAAATTGCCTTTCACAAAGAAAAAGGTGCAGCCGAAGTTAACAGAGGGCATGCTGTTACCGTATGAGAAAATGATTACAGGGAGTCCCTTAAAAGAATGAGATTATATCGTGATTATATTTTTGATTTATATGGAACGCTTGTGGATATCAGGACAAATGAAAAACAACAGATGTTATGGAATAAGATGAGTTTGTTCTATGGCTATCATGGTGCGGAATATACCCCGGAAGAGTTGGAAACATCATACGGAACATTAGTTTCGGAAAAAGAGGGAAAAGCAGGACATAAAGCGGAAAAAACGGATGATACAGAGCATGAGAGGCTTTATGCCCATGAGTCTTATCCTGAGATTCCGATTGAAGAGGTATTCAGGGAGTTGTATACGAATAAGGGAATAGAATCAGGAGAAGAGCTGGTCATCCATACCGCGCAGATGTTCCGGGTACTTTCAACACATCATATCAGATTGTATACGGGAGCAAAAGAACTTTTGCGGCAGCTTCGTGACATGGGCAGAGGAGTCTATCTGCTGTCCAATGCACAGCGCGTTTTTACGGAGCAGGAACTGCGTTATCTGCAGATAGATGATTATTTTGACGGCATCCTGATTTCTTCCGATCATGGGGTGAAAAAACCCGATGAGAGATTCTTCCGCATTCTGTTGGATAAGTATCAAATAGAGCCGGAAAATGCTTTGATGATCGGAAATGACCTGGACAGTGATATTGCCGGAGCAAAGCGGGTAGGGATGGATACGTTTTATATTCATTCCGGTATTTCGCCAGAGTGCGGCCGAAAGCCCGATGCGGATTATACGATGATGAAGATGGATTTGAGAAGCTTGCGCAGACAGATTTTGATGAGGTAGGGAAAAGGAGGTGGAAAGCATGGATAAAAGTTTTGTCACCAGAGTAGGAGAGACGATTTCAGCCAAAGGAAAAGAAGTAACGGATAAGGCAAAAGAACTTGCCGAGATTGCAAATTTGAGAAGCCAGATCAATACCTGCGAGGAAGTCGTTAAGAAAAATTACATGGAAATCGGCAGGCGTTATTATGAGCAGCATGGTTCTGAGCCGGATGAACTCTATGAGGAACAGTGCAGGGCTGTCAGGAACGCCCAGACAGGAATTGCTGATTTGGAAGAGAAGATTAAAGAATTAAAGGGTATCTGATATTCAGATACCCTTTAATCGTGCATGTCTTCAATTGTTGTCTATTGTTGTGGCTGTTGTTCCGGCGGCGCCTCTGGATTGGCGGCAGCTGCTTCTGCATTTCTGATATTGATTTCATTCTGTTGTGCTGCAATGACCTGTTCATAGTCCGGATTAGCGAAAAATTCCATATTATGCGGACATATATTTCCGGTCTGCTCTGCTGGCACGGTTGATACGGAGCCATCTTCATTAACGACTTCGGTCATGGCGTTCGGTGAGCCGCTCAGAAGTGAGGCATCCTCTATCAGAGGCAGTTCCCTGACGCTGTCTACTTTGAATGGACAGAATTCCGTGGCGGGAAGCAGACAATAATTACAGATCGGTCCGGCATAATGGATATTGCAGGTTTCCGTCGGAACCGTTCCTTCCGCGAAATATTCCGTCCGGAGTGTGCCGTTGCATAATCCTTCAATCGGCAGCTTACCGGAACGGGAACATACCGTGGCAGTAACGATGCCGGCCGGTATATCGAAGGACTCGCTTGGGAGATCCTCATGGATTCTGGACATAACTGCGCGCCATAATTTCTTGGCGAGATTCTTTTCGTCGCCGGATAATTTTACATTGTTATCAAAGCCGGTCCAGGTAGTAGCGGTGTAATAGGGGGTATAGCCCGCAAACCAGACATCGTTATAGTCAGAGGTCGTACCTGTTTTGCCGGCAATGGGCATATTGCCGAAATTCACGGCACCGCCGGTACCGCGTGTAACAACATCCACCATGGCGTCTGTCAACAGGAAGGCTGTTGTTTCCTTGATGACCTGTTTGGATTGGGGGGCAGTGTTGTCTAAGATAACATTACCATCGTGGTCCAATACCTTTGTGTATAATCTTGGCTTAATATAAGTTCCGCCGTTAGCGATGCATGCATAGGCTGCATTTAATTCCTCATTGGTGACACCGTTCGTAATGCCGCCTAGTGCCAGTGACTGCTGAATATCGGAAAAGATTTCCCCGTTGATTTCTTTGCGCTCTTCCAGTGTGGTAAAGCCGAAATTAATGAGATAATCGAAACCGAGCTGCGGTGTAATCCATGTCAGCGCTTTGACGGTGACAATATTCAGGGAATCTCTGATACCATCGCGCAAGGAACAAATTCCTCTGTATGATTCACCGTACCAGTTGCCGACCGGGCGGCCGTTTGCGTAGTTGAAGGGCGCATCGTCGATGACAGTGGCAAGGGTAAGCCCTGCGCTGTCCAAAGCGGGCGCGTAGGTCGATACAATCTTAAAGGTGGAACCGGGCTGTCTGGCCGTATCAGTAGCACGGTTGAGCGTCCGGCTTCCCGATTTGGCTCCGCGGCCGCCTTCCATTGCTACGACATAACCTGTGCTCTGGTCTTCCACTACGAGGGAGACCTGCGGCTGCGGCGTTAAGGAGATCGTTTCAGAGAAGACCTCATCGCCCTTGCCCAGCATGGCCTCTTTGTAAAGTTCAATGTCCATATAGGCCTCATCCTGTGAAGTATAGATCAGGTTGTAGCCGGTCTTGGCTTCCCGCCAGAAACTACGGAACATTTCTGTGCTGTAATTGATCCTGTCACCGTTTTCCTGTACGACCGTCAGGTCATAGTTCAGATACCATTTGGTATTCTCCGGGAAGTTGCTTTCATCTGCGAACACTTCATCGCAGATTGCCTGAATCGCGGGATCCTGTGTGGAATAAATCTTCAGGCCGCCGCTGTATAACAAAGTATATGCCTGTGTTTCATTATAGCCTGCAGCAATTAAATCCTCCAATACATCATCCGTAAGTGCATCCACGAAATATGTATTGACAGTGGATTCTCCGTTTTCCGAGTCAACGATCTGGATACGGGAATAAACATCGTCGGCCATTGCCTCATCGTATTCGTCCTGGGAAATGTATCCCTGTTCCAGCATATCGTTAAGAACTTTCTTACGTCGGTCCGCATTGTCTTCCGGATGCGTGATGGGATTATACTTGGTAGGGTTCTGCGTAATGCTGGCGATGACCGCACATTCGGACAGGTTCAGGTCACTGACGGATTTATTGAAATACCGCAGGGATGCCGCCTGTACGCCGAGCGTGTTCTGCCCCAGGTTGATCGTATTCATGTAATTGATTAGGATATCGTCCTTATCCATGACTTTTTCCAGTTCCAATGCGAGATACTGCTCCTGTATCTTACGTTTCATGCGGTCGGCAAAGGAATCTTCACTTGTCCAGTCGGTAAAAACATTATTTTTCAGGAGCTGCTGGGTGATCGTGCTGGCGCCTTCGGAAAAATGAAATTTATTTCGGATGCCGACGGCGGCGGCTCGTATAATACCTTTGATGTCGATGCCGTTGTGATCATAGAAACGAGCGTCTTCAACGGCAACAAAAGCATGTGCCAGGTCTTCCGGCACCATATCCATGCTGACCGGAATACGGTTGGAATCCGTTGATACCAGTTTGGCGGTCTGGTTTCCTTCTATATCGTAGACAAAAGTCGAGAAACCGGACGGCGTAACGTCTATGTTGCCAATATCGGGAGCCGTTGCGAGAATACCTTTGAAAACACCGATTCCCGCGCTGGCTCCGACTACGGCAATCGAGATGAGGAAAAGAAGGAAGACCTGGACAAAGGTAAATCCCAGCTTCTTACCCCATTTACCACCTTTTGCATTGAGTGCCTTCTGCTTTTTCCTGACACCCCTTTTACTATAATTCATATCAATGACCATACCTTTCTAAAATCCATAAGATTAGAAGAATGCCTGTTTCAGGCATTCTTTCGGGTGAAAAAGATTTGCCTTTGGCAAATCATAGAACTTCTTCGCGAAACAGCTTTTGCTGTGAGCGTTAGAAGTTCTTTTCATCCTATTATATCAAAAATAGGCAGTTAAAGGAAGAATTTTTATAGTATCTTCATGATATATTAAGAATTGTTCACAATTTTATACACTTTTATTCCTGCGTGTGCTAAGATAAAAAGGCAAATGAAAAAAGAAAACGGGGAGCCGGAATATGGAAGAAGAATGCAGGAAAGTGCCTTATCAAGTCGTTGAACAGGGGGGCGTGGGAGAAATAGAAGAGAAAAAGTCCCGTTTTATCGCGAATGTCAGTCCGGCAGGAACGGAAGAAGAAGCGCTGGCGTTCATCGAGGCAATGAAAAAGAAATATTGGGATGCAAGGCATAACTGCTATGCGTATGTGTTGGGTGAACGGGGAGAACTCGTGCGTTTTTCGGATGACGGGGAGCCTTCGGGAACTGCCGGAAAACCGATTCTGGAAGTTCTGCTCGGAATGGAAGTGCGCAATCTGGTGGTGGTCGTGACCAGGTATTTTGGAGGAACGCTGCTCGGGACCGGCGGGCTGGTGCGCGCTTATACGCAGGCGGCGCAGGCGGGAATGGCAGCGAGCGTTATCCGTACAATGCGGTATGGTACGCTTCTTTCCATTACAACGGATTATAATGGAATCGGGCGCATACAATATCTGCTCGGTATGAGAAAAATTATGATAGAAGAGCCGGAGTATACGGATGTAGTCACCTTGAAGGTCAAGGTTCCTTATGAAGAGGAAGAAGCGCTCAGGAAGGAAATCACGGAGGCGACTGCGGGTAAGGCGCAGATAGAAAAAATCGACAGTTTATATTATCTAGTGTGAAAGAGTGAATGGGCCGAACTGGGGAAAATGGATGGCAGTCAGGCTGGGAAGGAGGTCTTTATATGGAAGAAATGTTAGAATTGTTGAAAGCAGGACAGTATTTGAAACTCCGCCAGCTGATCGTCAATTACAATGTAGCGGATATCGCGGCATATATGGAGAAAATGGAAAAGGAGGAGGTTTTGAAGCTGTTCCGTATTCTGCCAAAGAGCATGGCGGCGGATGTTTTTTCTTATCTGGAAATCGAAACGGAGCAGTATGTCATCACTTCCATGTCGGAGAAAGATGCGGCAGGCATCATCGATAATCTGATGGCGGATGATGCGACGGATCTGTTGGAAGAAATGCCGGCCAATGTCGTAAAAAGACTGCTTGCTCATGCGAGCCCGGAGACAAGAAGGGATATCAATCATCTGCTGCGCTATCCGGAAGATTCCGCGGGAAGCATTATGACGGTGGAATATGTTGACCTGAAAGAAACGCTTACAGTGGAACAGTCCATTGACAGAATCCGAAAAGTCGGAGTAGACAGCGAGACCATCAATATCTGCTATGTGCTGGACCAGCAAAGGACGCTGGTCGGGACGGTGGCTCTGCGGTATCTGCTGCTCAGCCAGCCGGATGCAGTCATCGGTGATATCATGAATGAGAATATCATTTCGCTGCATACTCTGATGGACCAGGAGGAAGTGGCGAGACAGTTCAAAAAATATGACTTTACATCGATGCCTGTCGTGGATAACGAAGACCGGCTCGTCGGCATTATCACGGTCGATGATGTTGTGGATATTCTCGAAGAAGAGACAACAGAGGATATTGAGAAGATGGCAGCTATCGTGCCATCGGATAAACCATATATGAAAACGGGTGTTATAGAATCTTGGAAAAAGCGCATTCCGTGGCTGTTGCTGCTGATGATATCCGCAACTTTTACCGGAAAGATCATTTCTTCCTTTGAGGATGCGTTGAGTAAATATGTTGTATTGACCGCTTTTATCCCGATGCTGATGGATACCGGCGGAAACGCGGGCGGGCAGGCGAGTGCGGTCATCATCCGTGGATTGTCACTGGATGAAATCCAGTTCAGCGACTGGCTGACGGTTGTCTGGAAGGAAATCCGAACGGCTGTCCTGTGCGGTCTGACGCTTGCGGCGTGCAATATCGTCAAAATGCTGGTAATAGAGCGGGTCAGCATATGGGTAGCCCTTGTCGTCAGCGTGACTTTATTTTTGGCCGTTATTGTGGCGAAAATCGTGGGTTCCACGCTGCCGATGGTCGCGAGAAAAATAGGAATGGACCCGGCCGTCATGGCGAGTCCATTTATCACAACGATCGTGGATGCAATTTCATTGCTCATTTATTTTAGAATTGCAACGGTCGTATTAGGGATATAACGATTGCTATTTATTTGCTTTTGCCGCTGCAGAGATGGCTGCACGCTTTCTCTGCGTCGGGTCCAGAATCTTTTTACGGATGCGCAGGCTCTGGGGCGTTACCTCCAGCAGTTCATCCGTATCGATAAATTCCAGCGCCTGTTCCAGGCTTAATACTTTCGGAGGCGTCAGGCGTAATGCTTCGTCGGCGCTGGAAGACCGGGTATTCGTCAGCTGTTTCTTTTTGCAGACATTCAGTTCGATATCTTCTCCGCGGCCATTCTGTCCGACGATCATGCCGGAATATACTTTCGTGCCCGGGCCGATAAAAAGCGTACCGCGCTCCTGTGCATTAAAAAGGCCATAGGTGATGGCTTCTCCGGCTTCGAAAGCAATCAGGGAGCCCTGTTTCCGGTACTGGATATCACCCTTATAGGGACCGTATCCGTCAAAAACGCTGTTCATGATGCCATTGCCTTTCGTATCGGTCATAAATTCTCCCCGGTAGCCAATCAGCCCTCTGGAAGGGATGGAAAATTCCAGTCTCGTGTAGCCGCCGGATGCCTGTCCCATATTTTTCAGTTCTCCTTTCCGCTGGCTCAGCTTTTCGATGACCGTACCGGAAAACGCTTCCGGCACATCGATATAAGTCAGTTCCATCGGCTCGGTCTTCTTGCCGTTTTCGTCCGTTTTGTACAGGACTTCCGCTTTGCTGACGGCAAACTCATAGCCTTCTCTGCGCATATTTTCAATCAGGACGGATAAATGCAGTTCCCCTCTGCCGGATACTTTGAACGCTTCGGTAGTCTCGGTCTCTTCGACCCGAAGGGAAACATCCGTGTTGAGTTCCCGGAAAAGTCTGTCGCGGATATGGCGGCTGGTAACGTACTTTCCTTCCTGTCCGGCAAGCGGCGAGTCGTTGACGATGAAGTGCATCGCAATTGTCGGTTCCGAAATCTTCTGGAAAGGGATGGGTTCCGGGCAGTCCGGCGCGCAGAGCGTATCCCCGATATGGATATCGGAGATGCCGGAAATTGCAACAATGGAGCCGATGCCGGCTTCCTTTACTTCTACTTTATTTAAACCGTCATACTCATACAGCTTGCTGACTTTGACTTTTTTCAGCTTGTCAGGTTCATGGTGGTTGACGATGACGACTTCCTGATTGACTCTGATCGTGCCGTTGTCCACCTTGCCGACGCCGATGCGGCCTACATATTCATTGTAGTCGATGGTGCTGATCAGAACCTGTGTGCCGCGTTCCGGGTCGCCGCCCGGCGCGGGGATATGCTCCAGAATCGTGTCGAACAGGGGAGTCATATCTTTGCCCTTGACGGTGATCTGTGTGGTCGCGGTGCCCGCTTTGGCAGAAGCATAGACAAAAGGACAGTCGAGCTGTTTATCGTTGGCATCCAGATCCATCAGAAGTTCCAGTACTTCATCGACGACCTGAAGCGGTCTTGCTTCCGGGCGGTCGCATTTGTTGATGCAGACGATAACGGATAAATCCAACTCCAGCGCTTTTTTCAGTACAAATTTGGTCTGGGGCATGGGACCTTCAAAGGCATCCACCACCAATACGACGCCGTCCACCATTTTCAGGACGCGTTCTACTTCTCCGCCGAAATCCGCATGGCCGGGGGTATCGATGATGTTGATCTTCACATCTTTATACATAACAGCTGTATTTTTTGAAAGAATCGTAATCCCGCGCTCCCGCTCAATGTCATTGGAATCCATGACGCGCTCCGCCACTTCCTGATTCTCGCGGAATACGCCGCTCTGTTTCAAAAGTTCATCGACCAGTGTTGTTTTGCCGTGGTCTACATGGGCTATGATCGCAATATTTCTGACATCTTCTCGTGTTGTGTTCATTCTATTTAATATAACTTCCTTTCTTAATATGTGTTTTGTCTCAGTCTGCGAGTTTGTACGGGTGCAATAAGCGCCAGTACAAACTTGCGGTTGAAAATTGCAAATTTTCAACCTAGTATAGCACTACATCGGAAATCTTGCAAGTCGGGAACGAAGTACAAAATTACGCGGCGTAACAGTTCAGCTTCCTGACCGGGCGGCTGAACTGTTACTGCGCGACCCCTGACAGGTCTATTTTGGGAATCCATGCAATATAATGGTAATACAATACTGGAAAAATTCTTAAAGAGTAAGATTCTTTAACAAAGAAGGGAGAACAAAACATGACAGATAAGGTAATTGAAAACAACCAGGTGACGATCATGGGGGAAATCGTAGGGGATTTCCAGTTCAGTCACGAAATTTTCGGAGAAGGATTCTATATGGTGGATATCAGTGTGGACCGGTTGAGCGATTCTACAGATATCATTCCCGTTATGGTATCGGAAAGACTGCTGGATGTAAGTGATGATTATAAGGGCATGAAAATCAGCATTACAGGACAGTTCCGCTCTTATAACAGGCATGAGGAAAAGAAGAATAAGTTAGTGCTTTCCGTATTTGCAAGGGAAATTGAGTTCGTGGATGATATAGAAGAGAGTGCGAAAACAAATCAGATCTTTCTGGATGGATATATATGCAAAGCGCCGATTTACCGTAAAACACCGCTCGGAAGGGAAATCGCGGATTTATTGCTGGCGGTCAACAGGCCTTATGGGAAATCGGATTACATACCCTGCATCTGCTGGGGGAGAAATGCGCGGTTCGCCAGTACTTTTGAGGTGGGCAGCCGGTGCGCTGTCTGGGGCAGGATTCAGAGCAGGGAATATATGAAGAAAATTTCGGAAGACCAGCTGGAGAGAAGGACCGCTTATGAAGTTTCGGTCAGCAAGCTGGAAATCGTAGAGGAAGAGGGCTGAAAAAGCAGTGAAAGAAGCAGTGAAGGAAGTAGAACAGTGAAAGAGCAGTGAAAGAAGTATAAGACGTTGCGTTTCTGTCATAATTGTGCTATGATAAGCATCAGGTTTTACGATGCTGTTATATTTGAGGTGCAATATGAAAAAAGGAATGATCTATATCTATAGTGGTGAAGGGCATGGAAAGTCTCCGGCGGCGTACGGCAGGGCACTGCAGACGGCGTGCAGGGGGGAAGATGTCGTTATTATCCGTTTTCTGAAAGGAAGAGGGCTGTCAAATTCCGAGTATGTAAAGCGTCTGGAACCGGAAATCAAAATATTCCGTTTTGAGAAGTCGGATGAAAATTTCCGCAGCCTTTCCGATGAGAGGAAAGCGGAGGAAATCTATAATATTAAGAACGGACTGAATTTTGCCAAAAAGGTCATGAACACGGACGAATGCAGTCTCTTGATTCTGGATGAAGTGTTGGAACTGCTGGATATCGAAATCATTTCAGTGGAAGAGTTGAAAAATCTGCTGTTATGTAAACCTGAGGATATGGACATCATCATGACGGGCGCTACTTCAAAGGATGCTGCATATTCACTGGCGGATGAGGTGACGAAGATTGAGACGGTGAGCAGCCGGTCCTGAAAAGATAAGCGGCATGGAAATGAGACGCAAATATGGCAGAAATATGGTATGCGGTACCTTGACAGAAGATGGCTTCAATGATATGATGGTCTCAACAATACATAAGTTGATAGAGGTTGCATTTTTTATGAGTAATGTGTGGATGCGGCAGGCGCAGAGGAAACATTTTGAAAGGGAAAAATGCCGAAAGGAAGAATGACCTGCTTGTTTTTTCTTGGGCATACAGTTAAGAGCTGTATGACTGTCATCGAATCAGATGGGGCGCTATCCAAATATTTAGAAAACAAATATTTAGAAAAATAAAGCTGGCTCATTTGAGTCAGCTTTTCGTTTAGGAGGAAAAAGGTATGGCAATTTTTAAAGGAGCAGGAGTAGCAATCGTAACGCCGTTTCATGAGGACGGCAGTGTGAATTTTGAGAAGTTTGCGGAACTTGTGGAATTTCAGATTGAGAACGGAACGGATGCGATCATCGTGTGCGGAACGACGGGAGAATCTTCCACGCTTACGCATGAAGAGCATCTCGAGGTAATTAAATTCTGCGCTGAGACTGTAAAAGGAAGGGTTCCCGTTATCGCAGGAACCGGTTCCAACTGCACGGAAACGGCGGTCTATCTTTCCACAGAAGCTGAGAAATACGGCGTAGACGGTCTTTTGTTAGTGAGTCCTTACTATAATAAAGCGACGCAGAAAGGCCTGTTCGAGCATTATAAAAAAATTGCCGATTCCGTGAAGCTTCCGATTATTTTGTACAATGTACCGAGCAGAACGGGTTGTAATATTTTGCCGCAGACGGTCGTAAAGCTTTGCAGCGAAGTGCACAATATCGTGGGCGTCAAGGAAGCGAGCGGCAATATTGCCCAGATAACCAAATTGGCTTCTCTGGCGCAGGGAAAAATCGATATTTATTCCGGCAATGACGACCAAATTGTGCCGATTCTAGCTTTGGGCGGAAAAGGCGTTATCTCCGTCCTTTCCAATGTGGCGCCGAAGCAGACCCATGACATCTGTGCGAAATTTTTTGAAGGGGATGTGGAAGGAAGCTGTAAAGAGCAGCTGCGTGCAATCGAACTGTGTGATGCGCTGTTTAGCGAAGTGAATCCGATTCCTGTCAAGACGGCTCTGAAGCTGATGGGAAAAGATACGGGTACGCTGAGACGGCCGCTTTGTGAGATGGAAGAGGCGAATGAGGAAAAACTGCGTACCGCAATGAAAAATTACGGTATTCTGGCGGATTAAAGTGTAAAGAGAAGTTCTAAAAAGCCAATACACCTGACTGAGAAAGGAACATGGTTATAAAGATGGAGAAAATAAAAGTCATCATGCACGGCTGTAACGGAAAGATGGGGCAGACCATCAGCGGGCTGATCGCAGCCGATGAGGAAATAGAGATTGTTGCCGGAATCGATGCATTTGACGATGGAAGAAATGCGTATCCCGTTTTTACGGAAATCGGACAGTGCGATGTCGAAGCGGATGCGCTCATTGACTTCAGCACGGCAGCGGCGGTGGATAAGCTGCTCGATTACTGTATGGAGAAAAGGCTGCCCTGTGTTTTGTGCACGACAGGGCTTTCGGAGGCGCAGCTTGTCAAAATAAAAGAAGCTTCCGGCAAAACGGCTATTTTGAAATCAGCAAATATGTCCCTTGGCATCAATCTGTTGATGAAGCTGTTAAAAGAAGCGGCGCCGGTCCTTGATGGCGCCGGTTTCGATATTGAAATCGTGGAAAAGCACCATAACCAGAAAATCGATGCGCCGAGCGGTACGGCGCTGGCGTTGGCGGATGTCATGAAAGACGAACTGGATGACGGATACGACTATGTTTATGACAGAAGCACGAAGCGCGAGAAACGGAGCCGGAAGGAAATCGGCATCAGCGCGGTCAGAGGCGGCACGATCGTGGGTGACCACGACGTGATCTTTGCCGGAGCAGATGAAGTGATCACTTTTTCCCATAGAGCATATTCTAAGGCTGTTTTTGGAAAAGGCGCGATACAGGCGGCCAAGTTCCTTGCCGGGAAGCCTGCGGGAATGTATGATATGAGCAATGTCATAGGGTAAAAAGAACTTCTAAAGACGTTTCACCAAAGGGTGAAACGCCAAGAAGTTCTACGATTTGCAGAGCAAATCTTTTTTACCCGAAAGAATGCCCCAAGAGATGGGCATTCTTCCAGAGGGAACTTCTAAAGACGTTTCACCAAAGGGTGAAACGCCAAGAAGTTCTACGATTTGCAGAGCAAATCTTTTTTACCCGAAAGAATGCCCCAAGAGATGGGCATTCTTTCAGAGGGAACTTCTAAAGACATTTCACCAAAGGGTGAAACGTCAAGAAGTTCTACGATTTGCGGAGTAAATCTTTTTACCCTGGGAACAGATGGGGATAGGTATGAGTAAGGAAGGCAGCAAATGGACGAATTAGAACAGAGATATTTGAAAAGTCTGGCGAAGCAGTATCCGACGGTTGCGGCGGCTTCGACGGAGATCATCAATTTACAGGCAATCCTGAGCCTGCCAAAGGGCACGGAACACTTTATCACGGATATCCACGGAGAATATGAACAGTTCAATCATGTGCTGAAGAACGGCTCCGGTTCCGTGCGCCGGAAGATTGACGAAGAGTTCGGGAATACTCTTAGCAACAAAGATAAAAAGGGACTTGCGACGCTGATCTACTATCCGGAGGAAAAACTGGATATCGTCCTGCGGGAAGAAGATGAGAGCGGTATTGAAGACTGGTATAAGATTACGCTGCATCGCCTTGTTCAGATCACGAAAAGGGTCTCTTCCAAATATACGCGCTCTAAGGTCAGAAAAGCGCTGCCTGAGGATTTTGCCTATATCATAGAAGAGTTGATTACGGAAAAGGCGGAAATTCAGGATAAAGAAGCTTATTATAATGAAATCATCCATACGATCATCCGAATCGGCAGGGCGCCGGAATTTATTACGGCACTCTGCAATCTGATACAGAATCTTGTCATCGACCATCTGCATATCGTCGGGGATATTTATGACAGAGGGCCGGGACCGCATATCATTATGGATACGCTGCAGCATTACCATTCTGTTGATGTGCAGTGGGGCAACCACGATGTCGTATGGATGGGGGCGGCGAGCGGGCATCTCGCCTGCATTGCCAATGTCATCAGGGTGGCGGCGCGGTACGGAAATCTCGATACATTGGAAGAGGGCTACGGCATCAATCTGATTCCGCTTGCCACGTTTGCGATGGAAGTCTATAAAGATACGAACTGCGAGGCTTTTGCCATCAAATATAATACCCAGTATGATACGAAAGATCTGAGTCTGGATATGAAGATGCACAAGGCAATCGCCATCCTTCAGTTCAAGCTGGAGGGACAGCTGATCATGCGCCGGCCGGAATTTGGCATGGACGACAGGCTGCTTTTGAATCATATTGATTATGAGAAAAAGACGATCATGATCGACGGGCAGGAGTATCACATGAAGGATGTGGATTTCCCGACCGTGAGAAAGGAGCGTCCTTATGAGCTGACGGCGGAAGAAGAGCAGGTCATGGAACGTCTGCGTCAGGCTTTCGTTAAATGCGAGAAGCTGCAGAAGCATGTTAAATTTCTTTTTTCAAAAGGAAGTCTTTACAAAGTATACAATTCCAATCTGCTTTATCATGGCTGCATGCCGATGGACGAAGAAGGGAATTTCAAGAAAGTCAATGTCTACGGAGGAGAGTACAGCGGAAAAGGACTGTATGACGCTTTGGAGTATTATGCAAGGAAGGGATACTATTCGCATGACGATCTGCAGGAGCGGCTGAAAGGACAGGATATTCTCTGGTATATCTGGGCCGGCCCCAATTCACCGGTATTCGGAAAAGATAAGATGGCGACTTTTGAACGGTATTTCGTAGAAGAAAAGGAGACGCATAAGGAGACGAAGAACAGTTATTACAGGCTGATGGACAGGGAAGATATCATTAATAAGATTCTGGTGGAATTTGGACTGGATACCGTGAAATCCCATATTGTCAACGGTCATGTACCGGTAGAACTGAAAAAAGGAGAATCTCCGGTCAAATGCGGCGGCAAACTGCTCATTATCGACGGCGGTTTTTCCAAGGCATATCAGGATAAGACGGGTATTGCGGGCTATACACTGGTGGCGAATTCACACGGGATGCTTCTGGTTGCGCACGAACTTTTTGAGTCAACGGAATCGGCTATTATCAATGAGTCGGATATTATTTCGGATACGATTATTCTGGAGACGAGCACAAGGCGCCAGAAAATTGCCGATACGGATATCGGTGCGGAACTGCGGGAAAGCATCCATCAGCTGGAAGAACTGCTGAGGGCATATAGAGATGGAACGATAATTGAAAAAATGTGAGAAAGATTTGCGAGGCAAATCTTTCTCACTCGATTTTGGAACACTGCTTGATTTGTTAGCGGTTTCTGGAGCCTGTTCTTGTGCTGGTGCTGTTTATGCTCGTGCCGCGCTGTGTTGTGTTTTTGGCAGTGTTTTTGCCGTTTGTGTTGTTATTGTCACCGTTATCATCGTTATTACCGGTCAGATCATCTACTACATCTCCGACGCCGTCAGCCATATCATCAACGGCATTACCGATAGCGTTTCCGGTATCATCAACGGCATCGCCGACTGCATTTCCGGCATCGCCGAGGATGGAGTCGTTACCATCTGCATTCGTATCGCCATTGGTAACGGAATTGACGTTGCTTCCGGTGTCATTTCCGGTTCCGTTCGTGTCACCGTTTCCGGCAGCAGTGCTGTTTCCGACAGTATTGTCAGTACCTGTTATGCTGTCATTGTTTGTGCTGCCTGTACCTGTTGTGTTACCATTTGTGTCTGTATTGGCGGCACCGTTATTGTTCGCACTGTCTGTTGCGGCCGCGTCATTTGTTGTTCCTGTTGAAGAATTATCATTATTCGCGGTATCGTTGTTTCTGCCGCAGGCGGTCATCATGGACATTGCCAGAACCATGAGAGAAGCAAATAACAATGTTTTTATTCTTTTCATGATTTCACTCCTTTACTATATTTACTTTGCTATATTGGACCAAACAGAAAAAACAGGTTTCTGTTCCTATGTTATTATGTCAGATAGAAATTAAAATATTCGTATGCCGGATAAAGGGGAAGAGTTATAATATGGAATTTCGACCATGTATTGATATTCATAACGGCCGTGTGAAGCAGATCATAGGCAGCAGTCTGCAGGATGCAGGGAATGCGGCAAAGGAAAATTTTGTTGCGGGTCAGGATGCGGCGTATTACGCTGAATTATACAAATGTCATAAAATAAAAAACGGACATATCATTATGTTGAATCATGTGGAAAGCAGCTATTACGGGGCCACAAAAGCGCAGGCACTGTCGGCTCTTTCGGTCTATCCGGGCGGCTTACAGGCGGGCGGCGGCATCACGCCTGAAAATGCGGCACAGTTTCTGGATGCAGGAGCTTCTCATGTCATTGTGACTTCTTATGTTTTCCGTGACGGGTGCATTAATTTTGAAAATCTGGATAAACTGGTAAAAGAAACCGGAAAAGAAAAACTGGTTCTGGATCTGAGCTGCCGCATAAAAAACGGAGACTACCATATTGTGACCGATAGATGGCAGAAGTATACGGATGTTGTATTAAATAAAGAAACATTGGACGAACTTTCTTCTTACTGCGATGAATTTCTGATTCATGCGGTGGATGTGGAAGGAAAGTCGGAAGGCATTGAAGAGGATTTGGTCGAAATACTGGGAAATTGGAATAAAATACCGATCACTTATGCGGGCGGTGTGCACACATTCGATGATCTGCGGAAATTAAGGGAACTTGGGCATGATAAGATTCATGTGACAATAGGAAGCGCACTCGATCTTTTTGGCGGAACGATGAAATTTGAAGATGTTCTTTCCTATATTGATAAAAACGGATGCTGATTAAAAAGAAATACAGTGTTTGCGTAACAAAAGAGCCTGTCCGAGACAGGCTCTTATTTAATCCGGTATAACAATATTACAAATCCTAAATAAAATTATCATTTATATTAAGAAAAGGCACATCGTAATACTGATTAAGTCACGCAGCGGATATCTTTCCTGCTGTATGTTGTGTAACCCGGCAATTATAACTTTGTTACGTTGACTGCCTGAGGTCCTTTTTCGCCATTTACTACTTCGTACTCAACAGCAGCGCCTTCTTCAAGAGATTTGAAGCCTTCCATGTTAAGTCCTGAGTAATGAACGAAAACGTCGTTACCCTGCTCATCGGAGATGAAGCCGTAACCTTTTTGGTTATTAAACCACTTTACTGTACCTTTGTTCATCGTAGATACCTCCAAAAAATTTAAAAATCTATTGTTCTGACAACACTGATAGGATAACACAAGTAATGGAAATTGTAAAGACTTCTTTGCAAATTCTTTTATATTTTGTTATCTTTTTCACAACCTTCACCCAAACGTTCCATTGCGAGCTGATAACCATCATTTCCATAATTGAGGGAACGGTTGACACGGCTGATTGTCGCAGTGGATGCGCCGGTCTTATCTGCGATTTCCTGATATGTTCTGTGGTTATTCAGCATGGAAGCGACTTCAAACCTCTGGGAAAGGGAAAGAAGCTCGTTGACAGTGCATAAATCTTCAAAAAAATCATAGCATTCTGCCTTGTCCTTCAGACACAGAATCGCTTCAAACAAGTGGTCTACGGAATTGCTTTTCAGTTTCTTATTCATAATATCCATGCCTTTCTTTTGGTAAGCATAATATATCATATCCTGATTTTAATGTAAAGATGATGTTGGGGAGCGAATTGCGGTCTCTGCACATAAAATGAAATGTAAAAGACTTGTCATGTAGTAATAAAAACTATATAATATCTTATAATAGCCGCAAAAAAAATAAGCGGCTGCGGAGCAGGCATTTATTTTATATGCGGTATGAACGGGCAGACGTCCGATGAAAGATGAAATCGGATAGAAAGCGCGGAAAGCGCGAGTTTGCGGCTTTGGGGATATATTAAACGGGAAAGGGCGTTTGAGAGAAATGACGATTAAGACAGAAGATTTATTGAACAGTATTCTGGAAAGTCTGGACAGGGTTACTTATATCAAATCAGAGGATATTCCAAATATTGATTTATATATGGACCAGGTGACTACTTTTATGCAGTCCCGGTTGAAAAGGACTACCAGGAATCCGGAAGAGGATAAGATTCTGACAAAGACGATGATCAATAATTATGCAAAGAACAATCTTTTGCCGCCGCCTTATAAGAAAAAATATTCCAAAGAGCACATTATGCTGCTGGTCTTTATTTATTATTATAAGGGAATCCTGTCCATCAACGATATTCAGGAACTTTTGGCGCCGATCACGGATAAATTTTTTAATACGGAAGAAGCGTTTGACCTGGAAACGATTTATGAAACGGTGTTTGGCCTGGAAAAGAGTCAGACCGATGCGATGAAAAAAGATATTATAGAGAAATTTCGGATTGCGAAAGGGACTTTTCAGGACGCGCCGGAGGACAGTCAGGAGTTTTTACAGATTTTTTCTTTCATTTGTATGCTCGGATTCGATGTTTATATGAAAAAGCTGCTGATCGAAAAGATGATCGACGGTTTTCATGACAGCAGACGGAGCGGCGGCCGGGAAAAGAGTGAAGAATGCCCATGAACGGGCATTCTTCTGGTTGTCATTTCCGGTCTATTTGCCGGAAGCTTTTTTGGCAAAATCAGTATTCACAAGATCTTCATATGGAACGCGTTTTTCCAGTTCTCCGGCTTCTTCCAGAATATTCTGCAGCAGGGTGAAGCTGTCTTCTTCAAAGATCAGATCGGATTTCCATGTTCCCTGTGCGGCATAGCGCTCTACGATGGTAGTAATGGTTTCTAAATCTGTCTCCTCGAACTGGGGCTGTATGACTTTGGCAATTTCTTCGGCGGAATGGTTCTGCACATAATCCATGCCTTTTTGAAGGGCATTGGTAAAGGACTGTATGATTTCGGGATTTTCCTCTATATAGCTTTTTTTCGCGGAAAAGGCGGTATAGGGCACATAGCCGGAGTCTTCGCCGAGGGATGCTACCACATAGCCGTCACCCTTTGCCTCAAGGGAGGTGGCATGGGGTTCAAATTCTACTGTAAAGTCCCCCTGCCCGCCGGAAAAAGCAGCCGCAGTCGAGCCGAAATCAATGCTCTGGTCGATGCTCAGGTCGGCAGCCGGGTCGATGCTGTTCTTTTTCAGGATATACTCAAATACCATTTCCGGCATACCGCCTGCCCTTCCGCCTAAGACTTCTTTTCCGATGAGCATACTCCAATCGAAGTTTTCAATCGGCTCTCTTGCGACAAGAAAGTTACCGGCACGTTGTGTCAGCTGCGCGAAATTGACGGCATAGTCTGAGGAACCGCCGATATAGGTATAAATCGTGCTCTCGCTGCCCATGAAGCCGATGTCCGCCTCGTCGGTCAGAAGCGCCGTCATGGTCTTATCGGCGCCGAAACCGGTGACCAGTGTCAGGTCAATGCCTTCTTCGGCAAAATATCCTTCTTCAATGGCTACATACATCGGCGCATAGAAAATGGAATGGGCCACTTCATTCAGTACCACGGGCGTTGTGTTTTTGGTGGAAGCGTTTTCCTTCGTTTCTTCTTTGCCGCCGCAGCCGCTGAGCAGAGAAATGACACAGAGCAGTGCGAGGAAAAGGGATAATCGTTTCTTTTTCATATACCTCCTGTATCTGTAAGACAGATTGATCATTGACATCATTACTCTATTATATAGCGTTTCCGAAGATTGGTTCCATCCGGCTCTCGTCTAAGCTCGTCAGGGTTCCGTTTTGAAAAAGGACTTTTCCGAAGGGGGCTCCTGTGTTATAGTGTGAAGAGAAGTTCTGACTTGCGCGGTAAGTCTTGCTCATACAGCTAAAGCCTGGTTCCCAGGCTTGGCTGTTTCACAAAGTCAGCGTAGCTGACTTGGAACTTCTATGGATTTGCAAAGTAAATCTTCTTCACACCGAAGAATGCCTGAATACAGGCATTCTTCATCTGAATTTGAGGGAACGGCGATGATGTGGATATGGCTTGTGCTTCTTTATGGCGTCATAAAGGGCATTCGGGAAATTGTAAAAAAGAAGGCGCTTCAGAAAAATGGCACCATTGAAGTGCTGTTCTTATATACGCTTCTGGCGTTTGTGATCGTACTGCCCGATGCAGAGAATGCGATGGGGTTGGAAATAAAATATTATTTTTTCATCGGTCTGAAATCGTTTGTTATTTTTCTGGCATGGATTTTCAGTTTTAAAGCGATTAAAAAAATGCCGATCAGTCTGTACGGCGTGCTGGATTTATCGAGGGTGCTGTTTGCGACGCTGCTGGGTGTCATCGTGCTGCAGGAAGCGCTGGGCACATTTCAGGTGATCGGGCTGGCGCTCGTATCAACAGGCCTTTTGCTGTTAAAATACAGGCCGGGTAAAAAGGTGCGGGACGGACAGGCAGCGGCGGCGGAAGCGGATAAGGAAAAGGTAGATGTCAGAATCGTTCTCATGGCTTTTGCCTCCTGTCTGTTCAATGCAATATCCGGCCTGCTGGATAAAATGCTGATGAAAGACATTAACAGTTCCCAGTTACAATTCTGGTATTTATTGTTCCTGGTGCTTTTTTATCTGCTTTTCATTCTGGTGACGAGAACGAAGATTCAATTTTTCAGTGTGTTAAAGAACTACTGGGTGTGGATTCTGAGCATCCTGATCGTCGTTGCGGACAGGGTTCTGTTTCTGGCGAATGGGATGGACGGAAGCCGTGTCACGGTCATGACGCTGTTGAAGCAGGCCGGTTGTGTGGTAACGATTCTGGCAGGCCGGTTTTTGTTTCATGAGAAAAATACGGGGCATAAGCTGTTCTGTGCGGCGATTATTATTGCAGGAATCGTGATCGGAGTCATGTAGGGGTATGATATGCAGTTTGAATGGCCTGAAAAGCTCTTGTGCGTCCCTTTCTTTCTATGATACAATTACTGTGTAATTCTGATAGAATAGATAAAGGGTTACAGCATCTGGGATTAAATTATACTAAATATCAAAATGAGGGGAGATTGACATGGAACGAGAGAGAAAAGAAGTGAATAAGGCAGCAGTTTTTTGTCATACTGTCTTGGCAGCGATTTTATTGGCGGCTTATGCGCTTGAGGTGTTTAAGGGGGCAAGAACAATAGGATACTATGCTGTATTTGCCGTTCTTGCGCTGGCGCCGGTCATTATAGAGTGGGTTCTGTATCATGGGAATCCTGCAGACAGGAAAATACAGCATATTTTAGGATTCGGTTATAGTATTTTTTATGTTTTTGTTATTTTTACGACCACGGATGTAACGGCATTTACGTTTGCCATTCCCTTGTATATCGTGATTACGCTGTATTCCGATTTAAAATATTGTATTGTTCTTTCTACAGGCGGTTTTCTCGTGAATCTGATCTTTACCATCTATCAGGCTGTTACCGTGGGCATTGCATCGGAGGAGATGCCTACATATGAGATCAGAGTCCTGCTGATGCTGGTTGTGGCAGTATTTCTTTGTATGTCAACAAAGGTCATGTCAAAGATCAATAAGATGAAAATGGAAGAACTCGGTCAGGAGAAAGATAACGTTTCCAGATTGTTGAACAGCGTTATGGCGGTTTCTGAGGAGATGTCGAACGGTATTATCGATGTGCAGGAGCAGATGACGACGCTTGGCGGCGCGGTTTCCGAGACCAGAAATGCGATGGAAGAGGTAGCCTCAGGGGCAAATGATGCGGCGGAGGCGATACAGAACCAGCTTGGACAAACGGAAGAGATACAGCGGCATATTGAAGAAGTGGAAGCCGTATCACGGAGTATCGGTGACAGTATGGAACAGGCGAAAAAGGATGTGCTGGACGGAAAGAACAGCCTTCAGACACTTCTGGCGCAGGTGGAGTCTTCCGAACACGCCGGAAACGAAGTAGTGGCCGATATTGGCGAACTGGAAGCTTATATGAAGAATATGCAGTCGATCATTGAACTGATCACAAATGTGGCGAGTCAGACCAGTCTGCTTTCCCTGAATGCAAGTATCGAGGCAGCGCGTGCCGGCGAAGCGGGAAGAGGCTTTGCGGTCGTTGCAACGGAAATTTCCAATCTGGCGAACCAGACACAGGGGGCGACCGTTAATATTACGGAAGTGATTGCCAATGTTTCTGAAAAACTGACGATAGCAATCGGAGCCATTGAGCAGCTTATGAGTAACAATGCAAAACAGAGCGAAGCGGCGGAAACCGTGGCCGGCAGTTTTGAGAAGATTGCGGGAAGCACGCAGAATGCGGATGAACAGGGCCGGATGTTAGAGAAAGTTGTCAGCAGTCTCGCGGCGGCCAATGCCGGTATCGTAGAAAGTGTACAGACGATTTCGGCAGTTATGGAAGAGGTAACGGCACATTCCAATGAAACGAACAGTACTTGTGACAGAAATACAGACATTGTAAATCAGGTAGCAGGGCTGGTGGAAAATCTGAGCAGACAGGCGCAGAGCTTAAACCAGCACAACAACGAATAATACATAGCACAGGAGGATGCAGCATGGGAATTATAACAAGATTTAAGGACATTATGGCGGCGAACATTAATGCGCTTTTGGATAAGTGCGAGGATCCGGAAAAGATGATCGATCAGTATCTGCGGAATCTGGAACAGGATTTTTCCAAAGTAAAGGCTGAAACGGCAGCCATCATGGCGGAAGAAAAAAGCGCGAAGCGCAAGCTGGATGACTGTGAAGAAGAAATGACGAAAATGAGTGAGTATGCCAGAAAGGCAGTTGCAGCCGGCAATGATAATGAAGCGCGGCAATTTTTAACGAGAAAAGCAGAACTCGCGGAAAAACAGACCGTTTTAGCCAAAAATTATGAGATGGCCTGTGAAAATTCGGCGAAAATGCGTCAGATGCACGATAAGCTGCAGGCGGATATCGCTTCTTTAAAGAGCAGAAGGGATATGCTGAAAGCGAAGGCGAGAGTGGCGGAGACGCAGAAAAAAATGAACGGTCTCGGTTCCGGCATGGAGAGTGCAGGCAGCAATCTGGCGGCTTTTGACAGAATGGAAGAAAAGGTCAATAAGATGATGGATGAAGCGGATGCCATGAATGAACTGAACGCGGCAGGTCAGGCGGACAGTATCGAGACGCTTGCCAGAAAATATGACACTGATGTCAAAACATCGGCGGTCGATGATGAACTTGCGGCGTTAAAGGCAGAGTTCGAGAAGAACTCCTGAGCTACGGTTCGCAGAGCGAACCTTTCTCGCACTTTAATTTATGGAGGATACACAGATGGGTTTATTTTCGAATCAGTTTTCAAATGTAGTGGAATGGAATGAGGGAAGGGAAGGCGTTCTGTTTTATAAATGGCAGAATCAGGAAATCAAGAAGGGTTCCAGGCTGATCATCCGTCCCGGGCAGGATGCTATTTTCCTGTATAACGGCGTTGTGGAAGGTATTTTTGAGGATGAAGGAAGCTATGATATCGAGTCTGATATCATTCCGTTTCTGACGACGCTGAAAAGTTTTAAGTTCGGTTTCAACACCCCGCTTCGTGCGGAGGTGCTTTTTATCAATACGAAGGAACTTCTTGTAAAGTGGGGAACCAAAAACGCGATCAATCTTCCGGCACAGGGGCTGCCCGGCGGTATGCCGATTCGTGCTTTCGGTACTTTTAACTGTAAGATCGTGGAGCATCAGGTAGTTATCGACAAGCTGGCGGGAATCCGGCAGACTTATACGGTGGATGATGTAAAGGAGCGTATTGTAGCGAGCCTGGACCAGCTTTTGATGAGCTGGATTGCCAAAGAAGGCAGGGATATGTTCAATCTGCAGGCGGATGCGCGGAATATTGCAAAAGGCATTGAGTCCGATCTGGATATGGACATGCGGAAGCTTGGCATTGGCATTACCGATTTTAAGATTGAAAGCTTTTCTTATCCGGAAGAGATTAAGAGGATGCAGGAAAAAGCGGCTGCACAGTCTATGGTGGGCGATATGAACAGGTACACCCAGATGGCGGCTGCAGACGGCATGGGAAAAGGGCATACCGGCGGCGGAATTGCTTCCGATATGGTCAATCTGCAGATGGGCATGGCGTTAGGCCGGCAGATGGTCGATCAGATGAATCAGAACCAGAATCCTGGTATGCCGAACATGGCGGCAGATGCGGCGGCAAATACCGGCGGAGCGGCAGCAGGGCCGAAATTCTGTCCCGACTGCGGAACGCCGACGAGCGGTACAAAATTCTGTGGAAACTGCGGCAGACAGCTTTTAAGCTGAAGGGAAGGCAAAGGTATTTGAATGAGCATTTATGATACATTGAATGAAGAGCAGAAGAAAGCGGTCATGACGACTACCGGCCCGGTGCTCGTGCTGGCGGGCGCGGGGAGCGGCAAGACCCGTGCCCTGACGCATCGGATCGCCTGGCTGATAGAAGAGGAAGGCGTGAATCCTTATAACATTATGGCGATCACCTTTACGAATAAGGCGGCCGGTGAGATGAAAGAGCGTGTAAATCAGCTGATCGGTTCCGGTTCCGCAGTATGGGTATCCACTTTTCATTCGACCTGTGTGCGGATTCTGCGCCGCTATATTGACAGGCTTGGATTTGATAATAATTTCACAATATACGATACGGATGACCAGAAGGGCATCATCAAAGAGGTCTGCAAAAAACTGTCGATCGATACGAAGATGTTAAAGGAACGAACGATTCTCGGCGCTATTTCCTCTGCAAAGGATGAACTTGTTTCTCCGACAGAATACGAGATGCAGAATATGGGAGACTATAACGGAAGCAGGATTGCGAAAGCTTACAAGGAATATCAGGCAGCACTGCGGAAGAACAATGCACTGGATTTCGATGATCTGATCGTAAAGACGGTGGAACTTTTTAAAAATGTCCCGGAAGTGCTGGACAGTTATCAGAGTCGGTTCCGCTATATTATGGTCGATGAATATCAGGATACCAACACGGCACAGTTCGAGTTGATACGGCTGCTTGCCGCCAAATACCGGAATCTGTGCGTAGTAGGCGATGACGACCAGTCCATCTACAAGTTCAGAGGGGCCAATATCCGCAATATTCTGGATTTTGAAAAAGTTTACCCGGAAGCATGTGTCATCAAGCTGGAGCAGAATTACCGTTCCACCCAGACGATACTGGATGCTGCGAACGCCGTCATCAAACATAATATCGGACGTAAGGACAAAGCGCTCTGGACGGAAAAAAAGGACGGCGTTTCCATTCATTTTCAACAGTTCGACACGGCGCTCGACGAGGCGGAGTATATCGCCGATAATGTACGGATGAAGAAGCGGGAAGAAAAAGCCGATTACGGCGAATGCGCAGTCCTTTACCGGACCAATGCGCAGTCGCGTATGCTGGAAGAGCGTTTCATCATGAAGGGGATTCCTTATCAGGTGGTCGGCGGTGTGAATTTTTATTCCCGGAAGGAAATCAAGGATATTCTGGCCTATTTAAAAACCATTGATAACGGAAAAGACGACGTTGCCGTGAAAAGAATCATCAATGTGCCGAAACGCGGAATCGGCGCAACGACAATTGTGCGGGTGCAGGAATATGCGGATGAAAGGAATATCAGCTTTTATGACGCACTGCGGGAAGCGGACCAGATTATGACGATTGGCAAAAGCGCATCAAAGCTGAAGCCTTTTGTAACGATGATTCAGGCATTCCGGAGCAAACTGGAATTTTTTAATCTGGAGGATCTGGTGAAAGACATTCTGGAAACGACAGGATATGTACGGGAACTGGAGGCTTCTGACGCGGAGGATGCGGAGGACCGGATTGAGAATATCGATGAACTGATCAGTAAGGCAGCGGCTTATGATGAGTCGCACGAGGAATCGAATCTGAGTGAGTTCCTCGAAGAGGTGGCGCTGGTCGCGGATATCGACCAGGTATCCGACGATAATAACAAAGTACTGCTGATGACTTTACATAGCGCAAAGGGACTGGAGTTTCCCCATGTTTATCTGGCGGGGCTGGAGGACGGCGTTTTTCCGAGTTATATGACGATCACTGCGGATGACCCGTTGGAAATAGAAGAAGAAAGAAGACTCGCTTATGTGGGCATTACGAGGGCGAAAGATGATCTGACGATCACCTGTGCCAGACAGCGCATGGTCCGCGGGGAAACACAGTACAATCCGGTCAGCCGTTTTGTAAAGGAAATTCCGCCGCTTTTGTTAGACCATAAACTGCCGAAACCGAGACTTAGGGAATACGATGGTTACGAAGAAGACGGAGGCGGTTATTCCCGAAGCGGAAAGACATGGGAAAGCGGTCAGGGCCAAGGCGGAAAGACATGGGAAAGCGGTTATGACCGAGGCAATATGACTGGCGACGGCGGTTACAGCCGCAAGACAGACTCGACGGGATATCAGTACGGTGGTGCGGCAGAGAACCCTTACAGCCGCAGCGGTGCAGGCAGTTATCAGAGACAGTTCGGGAAAGATGCGGATGCCATTTTTGACAAGCCAAAGGCTGTGGCAAAGCCGAAAGCGGTCGCTGTTCCGAAACGCACTGCCTACGAAAATCAGCCCTATATTACGAGAACGACAGCCAAAATCGCCGAACAGGCGGCATCTTCCGGCGGTTCGCTCGGTTATGGGCAGGGCGACAGGGTTCGACACCTGAAATATGGCGAAGGCACCGTAATGAAGATCGAATCCGGCGCGCGTGACTATCAGGTGACGGTCGTTTTCGACGAAGTCGGGCAGAAGGTCATGTATGCGGGGTTTGCGAAGCTGAAAAAAGTATGAATTTAAAAAATGAAAAAAGTATAGTAAAAAATATCAATTAGTGGTATATTATATTGTAGAGTGCAAGTGAAGCGGGAAAAACTGGAAACCGTTATCAAACATTTAGGAAAGAGAGGATTTGGGTATGAGCAGAACAGAGATCAAAGAGGAAGTTTTGAATAAATTGGATGAGGTATTGGATAATACAAGAGTAGCCGAGCTTTTAGGCAAGAAGAAAGAAGAAGAGAAAAAGAAGAACACGATTTTGTGGATATTTGCCGTTATCGGTGCGATTGCGGCGATAGCAGGCATCGCTTATGCCGTATACCGTCATATGCAGCCGGATTATCTGGATGATTTTGACGATGATTTCGATGACGACTTCGACGATGACCTGTTTGAGGATGAAGAAGACGAAGAAGAGCCTGCAAAGGAAACTGCAGACAATCAGTAAGTCATTGTGAAGAAGAGATTTCCCGGCTAAGGGACAATATGAAATCAGTGTTATCTTGAAATGACAGCAGGATGTATCATGAAATATAGTACATCCTGCTTTTCATGTTATAGGAAATTGCTGTGATCGTAGTGTGCTTCAAGTAAGAATTTACGCAGTAAATTCCTGGAGTGCAGGCGGCACGATGGGAAGGTTGAAAGAAAGACATTTTCAACTTTTTGATTTGAGTGTCTGCTAAAGCAGACGGATGGGGTAAGGTTGAAAGAACTGCATTCTTTCAACCGCAAGTTTGTGCCCGATGGCCCAAACTCGCAGGCTGAGGAAAGGCATGGTTATAAAAATGAAAAAAGGTCAGATTTTAGAAGGAATCGTACAGCGGGTGGATTTTCCGAATAAAGGAATCGTCGAAACGGAAAATGGTATCTGTGTGGTAAAAAATGCGCTGCCGGGACAGCGCGTAAAGTGTTCGGTAAATAAGGTCAGAAAAGGAAAAGCAGAAGGAAGGCTGCTGGAAGTCATAGAGCCTTCTTCTTGTGAAATGGAGAGTCCATGTCCTCATTTCGGTATTTGCGGCAGCTGTATTTATCTGTCCCTGTCTTACGGGGAACAACTGGCAATCAAGGAGCAGCAGGTCAAAAAGCTGTTGGATACCGCACTGGCGGAACAGAGCGATTACCGCTTCGAGGGCATCAGGCCGAGCCCGGTCTGTTTCGGTTATCGCAATAAGATGGAATTTTCTTTTGGCGATGAGGTAAAAGACGGTCCGTTGTCCCTCGGTATGCACAAGAGGGGCAGTTTTTATGATATCGTTTCGGTGACGGAGTGCCAGATTGTGGATGAGGATTATCGGAAAATTTTAAAATGCGTCAGAGATTATTTTGCAGCATTGCAGGAGCAGGGAGTTCCCGTGCAGTTCTACCACAGACTGCGGCATACCGGATATCTGCGGCATTTGCTTGTCCGCAAAGCGGCAAAGACCGGGGAGATTTTAATCGCGCTCGTCACAACAACACAGATACCGGAGCAAAGCGCCGGGGGCTTTTCCGAGGCTGCAATGCTGGAAGGGTTCAAAGATGCGCTGCTCGCGCTGCCGCTTCAGGGGAAGTTTGCGGGTATTCTGCATACGAAAAATGATTCGGTCGCTGATGTGGTACAGAGTAATGAGACGGAAATTTTATATGGGCAGGATTATTTCTTTGAAGAACTGCTCGGCCTGAAATTCCGTATTTCTCTTTTTTCCTTTTTCCAGACGAACAGCCTGGGAGCGGAAGTGCTGTATCAGACTGCGAGGGATTATATTGCAGGCAGTGTGGCGGATAAGGTCGTATTCGATTTATACAGCGGTACAGGTACGATCGCGCAGCTGATGTCGCCTGTGGCAAAGAAGGTCATCGGTGTGGAAATCGTGGAAGAGGCAGTGGAATCTGCCCGTAAAAATGCCGAATTGAATGGTTTACATAACTGTGAATTTCTTGCAGGAGATGTTTTGAAAGTTCTGGATACGATTGAAGAAAAGCCGGATATGATCATTCTTGATCCGCCCCGCGACGGCGTTCATCCGAAAGCGCTTCACAAGATCATACGATATGGTGTGGAGCAGATTCTGTATATTTCCTGTAAGCCGACCAGTCTGGTGAGGGATCTGGAGGCTTTTCTGGGGAACGGGTATATTGTAGAGAAGGCCGTGGCGGTGGATATGTTTCCGTTTACTGGGAATGTTGAGACTGTGTGCCTCTTGAGCAACCGAAAACCAGATACGAAAGTAAGGATCGATGTGAATCTGGAAGATTACTACCGTATCAAGGATTCTAAGAAGAATCAGAACTGAAAATAAAACACCGAACTAAGAGCGAAAGCTGCTGATGCTAACAAGCATTAGCAGCTTTTTTCGTCGAAGGGAGGTGATGCCTATGATCCGGCATAAGTGATTTTGGAGAAGTAACTGACAATCAACGACAATCACGAAATGGAGGAAATCATAATGGCAAAGAAGAGAAGTATTAAGGTTTACGGACAGAGCGGCTATAAGTATCGGGAGACGCCGACGATCATGTTGAAGGGGATGTGGCTGAAAGAAGCCGGGTTCGATATTGGGGATTATATTTCCATCACCTGCGAAGACGGCAAGCTTATCATCACACAGGACGCTGAGAGGGCTGCTGTGAAGGCCGCAGAGGCAGAGTACATGGAACGGGAGATGAAAGCCTTACAGAAGCGTTACGAGGCCGAGAAAGTCAAAATAAGGGCTCAGATGGTGGCGGAGCCGGGAACGAGGTGGTGAGCATGTTTACCACGGAAGAACTGCAGGCGATAGATCGGAAGTATTTCACAGTGATCGTGGCGGATGCCTATGATGTGACCTTGATCAGCAATAACACCCGGCATGTCTGGTATATCCATAATGTGGAGCTGACGGATAGGAACCTTTGTCTGGTCTATCACAAGCATAAAATCAATCATCCTTATCACAGCCACGCCAGATGCGGAACGCTGAGGAAGGCAATCAAAGATATCAAGTCTCATGATCGATTTCAGTTAAACGGCAGAAAGCCCGTCTATAAGCATTAAAATGAGAGCGGTAGCACCCACCCGATGATGGATGTTACCGCTCTTTCTCTTTGCTTGTTTATGAGATTGTCTTACTTACGGTTCTTTTTGCAGTGACGGAGTCTCAGGTATTCGCAGACCGCATCGTGGGCGTTGTTGATCTCCTGACGGCCACGGCTAGGCTTCAGCTTGATTTCAACACAGATTTCATCAATGGTCTTGCCCTGCAGCTTCAGACGGATAATCTGAGCATAGCGAGGGTTTTCCTTGTCGAAGTGAGCGAGAAGCTTAATCTTCAGTTCTTCCTCCGTAGGTTCAGGGCAAAGCTTATCCAGCACCTGATCTTCGACAGAAGGCTGGCTCTTGTCTTCGATATCAAAGGCTTCTCCGTCATACTCATAATCGAGAGACAGGATCTCCACGCGGTAGGTGTTACGGCGTTCAAGAAGTCCTTTTTCTGGGCAGCCTGTACAACGGCGGGTGAAGGGACAAAGCTTGTCCGAACCGTCAGGGTTCTTTCCAATGATGCAACGGCCTTCACGGCGCATCTTCATGTCTTCGTTGAGTTCTGCCCAGAAGCCTCTCATGTAGGTCTTAAAACAAGCTTCATCAATCTGCATGAATCCGACTTCATAGCTGAATTTGCCAAGGTGCATGGTGGTGAAGTTGTCCTGAATGTAGTCTCCCTTGTTCAGATCGTACTGATCTTTCCTGAAGGGAACCAGAACCTTGCCTGATTCAATGGGGTTGCCGTCAAACGAACGGCGGTTGCTGTACTTCTGTGAGTTACTGTAATCTGCTTTACGTGCCATGTTAATTTCCTCCTTGGATTGGCGCGGAGGAAATCCGCATAGCGATATTCGATTTTGAGTGCCTTTAATAGATGGCTATTCATTTCGGATTCCTCCTAGTTTGCAATAGCCAGCTGCCCTATTAGGCTGGTTTTGGATTGTATGTGTTTGCCTGATCCGGATAGGGCCACTCTTGATCAGGGAGCGCCGAGACCGGACAAACAAGCATATTTCTTATGCTCAGATGTATTATGGCAAAAAATAAAATGAAAACCCTGGACACAGGTGTGTCCTATTTTGAGTCTGAAATTGAGTAGAAAAGATGGATTGATCTGCGGTATCTCAGATGCTTCAAGCATAAGGCGACCGGACATGGTCGTGTCCGGTAGGGTAGAAAAATTATTTGGTGACTTGTCAAGGATTATAAATAAAGGGAAATGGTAGATAAATATAAACAAATAACAACAAAATGCTTGCGAATCTGGTAACGCGGATGTATACTAATGATGGTTTACTATGTCTATTTGAAAGCAGAACGAGGAAGAAGAGATGGCGGATATCATTAACGATAAATGGATAAGCATGGAAGAAGCTGCTGAGTATCTGGGTATTAAACCTGTAACGCTTCGCGGTTGGATTCGGAACAAGAAAGACGGCATCCCTGCTAACAAGATTGGAAAGCAATGGAAGTTCAAGGTTTCTGAGCTGGACGAATGGGTAAAGAGCGGGAAAAGTGCTATCGATTGAGAACTGTGTGAGCGAAAACAAATGTCAATCTAAGGAGAAAAAAGCAAATGGCGGTCAAGAAAACACAACTGTACGCATCGCTTTGGGCGAGCTGCGACAAACTTCGCGGAGGAATGGATTCGTCAGAGTACAAAGACTATATTTTGACGCTTCTGTTTATGAAGTATGTCACGGACAAATTTAAGAACAAGGGAGCCTATGAAGATATTAAGGTCTTTGATAAGGCGCATGACAAAGATCCTGATCCGGACAAGAGAACAGGGTGTTCTTTTGATGACTTTATTGCTTTGAAGGGAAAGAAGAATATCGGTGAAGGTATGGACAAGATAATTGCTCGCCTTGCCGATGAAAATACATATCTTAAGGGTGTTATTGATATCGCGCACTTCAATGATGAGAAGAAGCTGGGAAGCGGAAAAGAGATGGTGGATAAGTTGACGGATCTTATCTCTATATTTCAGCGTCCAGAACTGAAATTCTCCAAGAACAAGGCAGAGGGAGATGACATTATCGGAGATGCCTATGAGTACCTGATGCGGAAGTTCGCAACAGAGAGCGGAAAGAGCAAGGGACAATTCTATACGCCGGCAGAGGTTTCGAGAATCCTTGCTAATGTTGTAGGTATCAGTCGTTGCACAGATCCCAGTGCTACGGTATGTGATCCTGCTTGCGGAAGTGGCAGCCTTTTGATCAGGGCTATTGATGCAGCGCCGTTTCCAATTATGGGCTGCGGTCAGGAAAAGGAAAGTACAACCGCCGGTCTTGCCAAGATGAATGCGGTTTTGCACCGTAAAGCTGAGATTACAATTAAGAGTGGGAACACATTCTCCAATCCTCGGTATCTCGATAAATCCGATAATTCTATCCTTGAACGATTCGATTATATAGTAGCGAATCCGCCATTTTCTATGAAAAATTGGCGCGATGGTATTGCTGGAAAAGAATATGGCCGGTTTGAGGGTTACGGTGATATGCCACCGGAGAAGAATGGCGATTATGCTTGGCTCATGCATATCCTTAAGTCACTGAAGAACAATGGTAAGGCTGCCGTTATTCTGCCGCATGGAGTACTGTTCCGCGGAAATGCAGAAGCAACGATTAGGGAAACTATCATCAAGAAACACTGGATTAAAGGTATCATCAGTCTTCCAGCAAACCTGTTCTATGGTACCGGTATTGCAGCCTGTATACTTGTAATTGATAAGGAAGGCGCGGCGAACAGACAGGGAATTTTTATGATCGATGCCAGTCGGGGATATGTTAAAGACGGTAATAAGAATCGTCTCCGTGAACGTGATATCTATAGGATTATCACGACCTTTAACGAGCAGATTACAACAGATCCAAAGTATGCTCGTTTCGTGCCGAACGATGAGATTGAGAAGAAGAATGAATACAATCTCAATATCACGAGATATATTGATTCTACAGATCCGGAAGATATTCAGGATATCTACGCTCATATTCATGGTGGTATTCCGGCAGTGGATATAGAAGGTCTTTCAAAATACTGGGAGGTATTTCCATCATTAAAGATGGAGTTGCTGTCTGCAATCAGTGAGAAGTATTACAGCCTGAATGTGGAGCATGACAATATCCGTCAGACAATCTATAAGAACGTGGAGTTCTCTAAATACGGTGAGAAGCTTGATGAAGCTTTTGCTGCATGGAAAGCCAAGGAATACCCTGTACTGTCTTCGTTGGATGAAGATGTATCTACAAGGGAGCTAATCGCTAGTCTTGCGGAAGACATTTTGGTTGAATTTGAGCACCTGACATTGACCGATAAATATGATGTTTATCAGGTTTTGCTGGCATATTGGAATGAAGTCATGAACGATGATGTTTCGCTGATCATCAGTGAGTCGGATGGGTATGATAATGCCAGGGCAACAGATAACATTGAGGAAGAAGTCACACAGGGTAAGAATAAAGGGGAAATGAAGATTACCGGTTGGGAAGGCCGATTGATTCCGAAGTCCATTGTCATCAATGCCTTTTTCCGTGAAGAAAAGGACGCTATTGAAGAAGCAGAAAATGTAGTGGCAGAAACGGAATCTCTACTTACAGATCTCATTGAAAGTGCAGAGGAAGAATCCGTACTTGCTGATGTATCAGAAAACGGGAAGGTAAAGGCAAAGGATATTGAAGCCAAGATTGATGAGTTGACCAGCACAATAGAAACAGAAGAGACGATTGAGCTTGAAGTAATCAGGATGGATCTCCATCTTGTAAATACAAAGAAGAGACTGGAAGCATATCTCTTGGAGCATCCATTATGTAAGAGTGCGGTTAATGAGAATGGAAAGATCACAAAAGCATCCATCGAATATAGGCTTCGCATTATCCGTACGGAAGAAAGTGTGCCAGAGAGCTTACAAGAAGATGTGAATCAACTAAAGACCGCATTGGATTTATGCGGCAAAATATCTGATTACAATAGAGTTGTTAAGGAACTGAACAAGGCACTAGATGAAAAATGCAGGGCAGGGTATGAGACACTTACTGATGAGGAAATATTGGATCTTTTGGTGAATAAAAAGTGGTTTGACAGTATATTTATAGGCATAGCCGATTTATATGCCGCCATATCACATCGTTTAACCAATCGAATCGTTGAACTCGCAGAGCGATATGATAATACGCTTCCATCGCTTGAAAAAACTACAGCTGAGCATGAGACCAAGGTGAAGTCTCATCTGGAAAGGATGGGATTCAAATGGGATTAAAAAACTCAAAGGCAGGAATGATTCCTGAAGAGTGGGATGTTCAGAATTTCTCTGACACGTTTCGCATTCTGAATAACAATACTTTTTCTCGTGCAGAGCTCAATTATGCCAGTGGCCCATTCAAGAATATACATTATGGGGATGTGTTGATTCTTTTTCCGGAGGTGCTTGATTGTACCAGAGATGATGTTCCTTTCATCAATGAAGAAGCTAGGATATCTGGATCTGCACAAACTCTTCAGGATGGGGATATAGTAATGGCTGATACCGCAGAGGATGAGACTGTTGGCAAAGTTACAGAGGTGATGAATACTTCAAGAAAACCAGTCATGGCGGGTCTGCATACAATAGCCTGTAGGGTAAAGTCTGGAGAGTTTGTACCTAAGTGGCTTGGCTATTATATGAACTCACACTTATACCATGATCAGCTTCTTCCATATATTCATGGTACAAAAGTTTCTTCGGTTTCAAAGGGATCTTTGGGAGATACTGCAATAATTGTTCCGTCCCCAAAAGAGCAAGAAAGAATAGTAGAGGCTTTGTTTGATATTGACAATCTGATTACAGATTTAAGTAGGCTGATTAGAAAGAAGAAAGATATTCGCCAAGGCACGTTGCAATTACTTGTGACGGGAAAGCAACGCTTGAATGGATTCGACGATGAGTGGATAACACAACCTCTCGAAAAATTATGCGAATTAATAACTGATGGTTCACACGAAAGCCCAGCAGAGTGCATGGATGGGTTTTATATGCCGTCAGTTAAAGATATGACAGATAATGGGTTTGATTTCACGGATTGCAAGAGGATTTCAAAATATGATTATGAGAGACTTTTGGCAAATGGATGCAAACCTGAGATCGGAGATGTCTTAATCGCAAAAGACGGGTCAATGTTGAAATATGTATTTCCAGTTAAAGAAAACAGTAACATAGTTATTCTTTCATCAATCGCAATATTAAGACCTAAGAAAAACATACTTAATAGTTCGTATTTAACATATTACTTTCGTCAGCCGCGATTTGTTGAACATGTGATAAATAGTAACCAAACAGGAACAGGCGTGCCTAGAATTGTGCTAAAAAACTTTAAAAAAATTGAGTTGCATATTCCAAGAGACAGCAAGGAACAAAAAGCTATTGCTGACATTCTGGCAGACATGGACGTAGAGATTTGGTCTCTGGAGAAAAAAGTAAAGAAGGCTGCGGCGGTAAAGCAAGGTATGATGGAAGAATTACTGACCGGTAAGGTCAGGCTGGTATAAGGAGGTGTTTGTTAGATGAGTATTGGCGATGCTGAAATCAAAACGCAGGAAAGAGTAATCAACTTCTTTAAGGATCCGGAGATATTAGGATATCAGTATATAGGCAATCTGTCTGATTTTCAGAATAAGAATATCAAAGAGGACAGACTTCGCCAGTATCTCCGTCTGAAAGGTTATGCCGACAAACTGATTGATGGCGCTGTTACGCAGCTTCAACAGGAAGCGGGTAATCTTTCACGAGGTCTGTATGATGCCAACAAAACAGTCTATTCTCGCTTGAAGTATGGTATTCCTGTTAGTGAGAGTCCTGAAAAGGCTCCGGTGACTGTGCAGCTCATTGATGAGGATAATCCGCTGAATAACGATTTTGCTATCGCTGAGGAAGTGACGGTTGTTGAACAATCTGAGAAGCGACCGGATCTTGTCATTTATCTGAATGGCGTGGCTGTGGCAGTTATTGAACTGAAACGAAGCAGCATATCCGTATCGGAAGGAATCCGTCAGAACCTGACCAATCAGAAGAATTCATTCATCCAAGGGTTCTTTTCTACTATGCAATTCTGTATGGCCGGAAACGAGTCCGAGGGGTTGCGCTATGGCACACTTCTGACCGGCGAGAAGTTCTACATGGAATGGAAGGGTGACGGCTTCAAGGAACATCAGGAAGAACGTGATCCGGTGGATGTTCGTATCAGTGAAAAATGCGAGACCATAGAGAACAAGCTCCTAAAACAGATTTATGCAATGTTCGATAAAGAGCGTTTCATCGATCTCATCATGAATTTTGTTGTCTTTGACAAGGGAATTAAAAAGGTATGCCGATATAATCAGTATTTCGGTATTAAGCGGACAGAGCAGAGACTCAGCAATCTGAGAACAGAACTTCATAATCTGAATCGCGACCAGGATAAGCCGCTGGGCGGTATTCTTTGGCATACCCAAGGCTCCGGAAAAACGCTGACTATGGTTTGGCTTGCCAAGTGGATCCTGACTCATTGGGAAGAGCTAAATGCCCGTGTTCTTATTGTAACAGACAGAGATGAACTGGATGAGCAGATAGAAAAGACATTCACCGGGGTGGATGAGAATATAGTTCGTACCAAGAGCGGGAAGGATCTGCTGAACCGACTGAACGTTTATGATGATTCGTTGATCTGTTCTCTTGTTCACAAGTTTGGTCGCCGTGGAGGCGAAGCCACCGAGAATGATTATGACAAATATATCGAAGAACTGAAGGCATCACTTCCGGCAGATTTTGAGGCAAAAGGCAATCTGGTTGTGTTCGTTGATGAATGTCACAGAACGCAGTCAGGAAAGCTTCATACCGCTATGAAGACCATTATGCCGAATGCGGTGTTTATTGGTTTTACCGGAACGCCGCTTTTAAAGAGAGACAAGAAGATCAGCATAGAGGTATTCGGTACATATATTCATGCGTACAAATATAACGAGGGCGTAGCCGATGGAGTAGTGCTGGATCTTCGATATGAATATAGAGATGTTCCGCAGGATTTGTCTTCACAGGACCGTGTTGATCAATGGTTTGATGTAAAAACCAGAGGCTTGTCATCTCGTGCAAAGGCAAAGCTGAAAGAGAAATGGGGAACAATGCAGAAGGTTTACAGCTCGCGTTCCCGTCTTGAAAAGGTGGCATGGGATATCATCCAGGATTTCAATATGAAGCCGCGCCTCATGGATGGTAATGGAAATGCCATTCTTGTTGCTGACTCCATTCCGACAGCCTGCAAGTACTATGAAATATTCCAGCAGATGGGAGTTAAGAAGTGTGCAATTATATCGTCCTATACTCCAAACAAGGGTGAGCTGCGCACAGATACTGTCAGTGATGAAGATGATACTGAGACATTCCTAAAATATGAAACTTATCTCAAAATGCTTGGCATTGATCCCGCCAACATTCCGAATGCCGGATCAATCCAGACAAAAGTAGAAGAATTTGAGAAAGAAGCAAAACGGAAATTTGTGGAAGAGCCTGCAAATATGAAGCTGCTTATAGTCGTAGATAAGCTGCTCACCGGATTCGATGCTCCGCCGTGCACATATCTGTATGTTGATAAGAACATGCAGGATCACGGTCTGTTTCAGGCGATTTGCCGTGTAAACCGTCTGGACGATGATTCCAAGGACTTTGGATATATCGTTGATTATAAACAGCTTTTCGGTAAGCTTCAGACGGCAATGAAGGATTATACATCCGGTGCCTTTGAAGGTTATGATCCTGAAGATGTAAAAGGACTTGTGAAAGACCGTCATGATGAGGCTATCGCATATTTTGATGAAGTGTATGATGCGGTAGAAGAATTATGTGAGGGTGTGGAGGAACCCCGTGGAGAGATCCAGTATATCCATTATTTCTGTGGAGTTTCCGGTCAGTCGGAAGAAAGTGATGAGATATATGCGCGCCTCAGAGAAAAACTCTATAGATTGGTGAGCAGTCTTGTCAGAGCCTTTGCCGAGGCTAAGCCGTATCTGGTTGATGATATTTCCACCGGTAAGTTGAATGAATACGACAAGAAGGTCACGTTTTATATTGAGCTAAAGAAGACGATAGGAACAGCAAGCGGTGACTTCTTGGATCTGAAGGCATATGAGCCAGACATGAGGAAGATGATCGACAACTATATTACTGCAGCGGATGCAGAGAAGATTGGCGATTTTGATGATCTTACCCTGCTGGATTTTGTAGCAAAACAGGGAGAAACGCTTACCGGAGAAGGTGACAACGGGCACAAGGAAGGTGCGGCGGAAGCCATCGAAAACAATATTCGTAAGAAGGTCATTGAAAAGGTTACCGTCAATCCGAGATATTATGCAAAGATGTCAGAGATTCTCGATAAGCTTATTGAGGAAAGACGCCAAGGAGTACTTGACTATGCAGAGATGCTTGAGAAATATATCAAGCTGGCCAAGGATGTAGATTGTCCTGAAGAAAATGATAAATATCCTGAGAGCATCCGTAAGAGTAAGGCACTTATGGCAATTTACGACAACACAGGTGAAGATGAAAAGCTTGCCATCAAGATCCACAAGGCGGTAAAGAAGCAGGCACTGTCAGGCTTTAGAGATAATCAGGTAGTTATCAGAAGAATAAAGAAAGCACTCTATGAGATTTTGGGTGATGATTCCGAGGTGGAGCGCATCTACAAGATTATTGAGAAGCAGGAGGAATTCTAATGCGCATTGTCATCTCCGGGATACCGATTGATGTACAAAAAAAGAATATAAAGAACATGCATCTTCAGGTTAAACCTCCGGATGGGCATGTTGTTATTTCTGCGCCATTATCTGTGGATGACAAGGCGATAGAGGCATATGCCAGAACACAGCTTGGCTTCATCAAGAGGTCCATTGCTCAGTTCCAGGATCAGCCGAGGGCATCAAAAAGGCAGTATGTTTCCGGCGAGACTATGTACATATGGGGAAAACAATATTTCTTTGTTTTTAAGGCGGATAATCAGAAGAACAGCTTTGAGATCGACAACCAGAATGTCATCCTTTCCATGAGCGGCAAAAGTACCGTAAAACAGAGGGATGGATATGTAAAAGAAGAGTATCGGAAGATCTTAAAGGAAGAGATTGAAAAGCGCCTCCCGAAGTGGGAAGAAATAACCGGGCTGAAGTGTGATTCATGGCAGACCAAATACATGGTTACCAAATGGGGCGCATGCAGTACGGATAAGAAGAAGCTATGGTTCAATCTGCAGCTGGCTCAGAAACCTGTGGTTTGTCTGGACTATATAATCCTGCATGAGCTGACACACCTCATTACCCGGAAGCATGATTCTGTCTTTATTGCTCATATGGACAGATATATGCCTAACTGGAGGGAAGTCAGGAAAGATCTGAACGATGGCCGTCTGGATTACTATGAAGCACAGGACGAAAGTCCTCTTCAGAAGCTGATAGATCAATCCAGATATGATGATATACGGGATGCGGTACTTGCTTATATTCAAGAGGATCATTCTGGAGAAGCAAAAAAGCCGATTGTTGCAGATGTCGAAATTGAAAATGTAATTCATATAGAGCAGCCGGAAGAAGGAATCATTTCTTTTGATGTTATAGTCTCATGTGATATGGAGATGCCGTCAGCATCAAAGAAGGGATACTTTGGTGAACGCTGGCTAAAAATCCATTGCCAGGTCGTACTCGGCATTGACATGAGCGGATTCAGGATCATCGGGATAGGTAATTGTGATCCGCAGGAAGAATCTGATAATGACAGGTTATCCGGTGAACTGGTTCCGATCATTTCCCGTGACCAGTTTGAAAAAGAAGCGGAGAGATTCCTTGAAAGATATTGCCCGGAGGCGTTAGAAAAACCGATATGTCTCCCTATAGATCAGATAGCTGAGGATATGAAACTGAAAGTGGTAGAGGACACCCCGCTTTCAGATGAGCTGACATACTTTGGAACTGTTGTATTTGATGACGGAAACATTCTTGATAAGCACAGGAAGATAACAATCCGCAATGCCAAAAGAGGGACGCTTTACCTTGATCCGAGGGTTCCCTATGAGAGATCTGTTGGAACGAGAAGAACAACACTGGCTCATGAATGTTTCCATTGGCACAGGCATCAGCCGTATCATGTCCTAATGAGAATGATCGGCGCCGATGACAATCTGGGCAGAGCGATTCAATGCCAGATAGCTGCCGGGACTACGGATTCTGACAAATGGAAAGCTGTAGATTGGATGGAGTGGCAGGCCAAAGGGGTTGCTCCTAAGATCCTGATGCCTGAAAAAACTGTGCGACCGCTTGTGGACAGGCTACTGGTTGAATACTCCGGTAATGATCAGGTGTCAGTTGCTTCATTTGAGAGGGTTATTGATGTTCTGGCCGAGACATATGATGCATCGCGTCAGGCTGCTAAAGTCCGTCTCGTTGAACTGGGTTACACCAAGGCGGAGGGAGCCTATCCATATGTTAATGGCAAATATGTCAGCGGATATTCGTTCGATGCCGATGCCCTTGAAAAAGATCAGACATTTACGATTCCGTATGCGGATCTCCTGAAAGCTTACTGCTATGACAGAGAATTCCGAAAACTAATTGATGCTGAGAAATTCAGGTACATAGATGGCCATGTGTGCCTGAATGAAGATAAATATATTGTCCGTGATGATAACGGGATGGTTTCTCTGAGCGGCTATGCCGTCAATCATATCGATGAATGCTGCCTTGTATTTACGAGAGGGTACAGTTATCAATCCAGGTACCAGGGACTTAAGAACTATGCGTTCTTCATGCGTAATTCGGCACCTCAGGAAGATCAGATCGAGTTTTCATTTGAGCTGAATAAGCACAATAAGACATTGCTGGCTCAAATACAGAACGCAGGGAAAAGTGCGTCAGCCCTGCAGCGGTATCCCGGATCGTTTTCGGAGACGCTTGTGCATCTGATGAAAGATAAAAAGCTGTCGGCAAAGAAGCTTGCCGATGGATCTTTGGTCGGTGAGAAGACAATTCAGCGATTGAGAAATAATGAAGAGTATCCGACGACAAAGCAGACTGTTTTGGGATTATGCTACGGCTTGAAGCTGACAATACCAGAGGCAGAGATGTTGTTGGGAAAAACGGAGTTTAGCCTGAAGAGTACAACGCCGGAAAATAATGCTTATCGCTGTACGCTTGGATCATGCGCGGAGTTGAGTATATACGAGGTTAATGAGATGCTGGTGGCGAACGGGTATTTGCCGTTTGGAAGTTCGCCGGCGGAATAATGACAGTTTAATTGTGCATGAGAATGCAAGAAAATCGATAAAGGGAGAATGATAGCATGGCAATTAATATAGCGCCCAAGTCTTTGGATACAGAACTGAGCGAGCTGATGCGCGATGTTACATCAGGTAAGGCGCAGCTACCGGAGTTCCAGCGTAGCTGGACTTGGGATGATGGGCGTATCAGAGGTATTTTGGCGAGCCTTTCACAAGGATATCCTATGGGTGCGATTATGCGCCTGGAATGCGGGAATGAAAATGTGAAGTTCAAATATCGACCGATTGAGGGTGTGAGGAATGTTACAGTAGCGCCGGATTATCTTATTCTTGACGGGCAGCAGCGCCTTACTTCTATGTATCGCACCACATGCTCAATCGATGCGGTTCTCACCAAAACTGACAAGGGCAAGGAAATAAAAAGGTTCTATTATCTTGACATGAAGAAATGCTTGGACGATAACGAGGATCGTTATGATGCTATCGTTCCGGTTCCGGAAGACAGAAAAGTAAAAACGGATTTTAATCGAAAGGTGCTTCTGGATCTTTCGACAAAGGAACTGGAATATGAAAACGAGATGTTTCCGATCAATATTATCTTTGATGGAAGTGCACGTGAAGATTGGGCTGACGGTTACAAGGAATATCATGAGTATGGTAAGGAATTCATGGAACGCTACAAGCAGTTCCGTACGGAAGTCATTGAGACTATTACCGGTTATAAACTCCCGGTGATTACGCTTGGAAGAGAGACACCGCGTGAAGCTGTATGTAAGGTATTTGAGAATGTGAATACCGGCGGTGTTGCGTTAACAGTATTTGAGCTGGTTACGGCGACCTTTGCAACTTATGAATTCGATCTAAGAAAAGACTGGGAAGAGTGCAGAGATATTATCTGGGGTAAGAATGAGCCGCTGAATACAGATGTTATGAAGGGTGTTGATGAAACGGCATTCTTAACAACAATTACACTTTACACCAGTTATTTTGCTGAGACGGCTACAACCTGTAAGAAGAAGGATGTTTTGGGACTGGAATTTGAATCATATCAAGCAAACAAGGCTGCGGTTCTTGAAGGCTATAAGATGGCAAGAAAATTCCTGTTTAGTCAGTATGTTTTCAGAATGAGAGATCTTCCGTATACTACTCAGCTTGTCCCTCTTGCTGCCATATGTGCTGCAATCGGCAAGAGCAGCTTTAATCTTCCTCAGACTCAGAATATTCTTTCGCGCTGGTTCTGGTGCGGAATAATGGGCGAGATGTATGGTGGCGCAAACGAGACAAGGTTTGTAAATGATATAGAGGATGTCGTTGCTGCAATTCAGGGTAAAGAAAGTCAGAACCGTACTATCAATGCTTCATATTTTTCAGCCACAAGACTGATGTCCCTGCAAACCAGAAACAGTGCAGCATACAAGGGAATAATGGCTCTTGTATATCGTGAGAGTTGCAGAGATTTTATGAAGGGCACCACAATGGATATCGTTAAGAGTATGGATGAATCTCCAGATATCCATCACATCTTCCCGGAAGCATACTGTATCAAGCAGGGATATCCGAAAGCCAGGTGGAATTCAATTATCAATAAGACTCCGCTGCTCCCGGAATCTAATCGCCAGATCGGCGGGGAGGCTCCGAGCAAGTACAGTCAGAAGATTATGAAGGCTGCGCAAATTGATGAGGAACAGCTGAAATCCAGAGTAGAATCGCACCTTGTAAACTACGATGCATTCATCAATGATGATTTTGACACATACTTCATTGATAGAGCCAAGACCATTATGACAGTAATTGAGGGAGCTATGGAGAAGACTATATCAGATAAAGGATCTGAGCAGACGATTAACAGTTACGGGGTAAGTTTGGAAGAATAGTGAATCTATAGCATGTGAGGTAACATGGAAGAAACAAACTTGAAGCAGGTGCTGAAGGAATGTAATAAGTCGGCTAAGACTGGATATAAAATAGTTTCAGCACAAGAAAAGAATTTGAATAGGGCGCTGGCTTCGGCACAAGAGAAAGTACAGAGCACCATTATCGATTTCAATAGTTCTCCGTGTTATGCACCGGAGGCTACAGAACTATTGGAAGTACAGTTGGTGGAGATCAGAGATGCGTTCAATCGTCTGTCATTCGCTTTTAAGGAGGACCTGCAAAACCTAAGAGAGAATCTGTCAATGTTTTCTGTAACGCTTTTTGGAAGGACTATGGCTGGTAAATCCACGCTTATGGAGATTTTGACCGAAGGGGATGGTTCGTCTATCGGAAAAGGATCTCAGCGTACAACCAGGGACGTTCGCAAGTATACGTGGAATGGACTTGAAATCACCGACGTTCCGGGAATTGGTGCTTTTGAAGGTGAAGATGATGAACAGATTGCGTTTGAAGCGGCTAAGACAGCCGATCTGATCTTGTTCCTGATCACAGATGATGCACCGCAGGTCGCGGAAGCCGATTGCCTTAGTAGAATTGTGAACCTTGGAAAACCGATCATATGTATCATGAATGTCAAGGCTTCTATAGCAGAGGATAAGAGCTTGAAGCTGGCATTGCGAGATGTAAACAAACGCTTTGATATGGAGCGACTTGATAAGATACGAAATCAATTTCTACTGTTTTCAGAACAGTTTGGACAAACATGGAGTCATATACCTTTTGTATATGTCCATCTCAAATCTGCTTATGCTGCTCTAAAAGCGGAGAATCCGGAAAAAAGCAGAAGCTTTCATGAAGTAAGCCGGATTGATTATCTAAAAAGAAGAATTGTAGAGCAGGTTAGAACGAAGGGTGAGTTCTATAGAATAAAGACTTTCATAGATATTATTTCAAATCCGATACTTGAATCTATGGAAAATCTTTTGGAACAAAGCCAGATAAATAGCGTCCAGGGAAGGACGATCCTTGCAAAAAAGAGGCAACTTGGAGATTGGAAGAATGTCTTCTATCGAGATGGGAAGGCACAGATCAAAACGCTGATTGTAAAGATAAAGAGCGAGCTGAATGGAGAGATAGCTGCGTTCGCTGAAGATCATTTTGATGATAAAAATGCGGATAAAGCATGGAATAAGCTATTGAAATCGCGGAAAGTGGAAGTTCGGTGTCAGGAATTACTTGAGGACTTGGAAGCAAAAAGTAACGATAAGCTCAAAGAGATTTCCAGAGAAATAACGAATGAGTTGAAGTTCGCCACATCCTTTGAAGGTGATAAATCCCTCCGTATGCATAAGATCATTGATGGAAAAAAACTTTGGGATTGGTCATCGATTGCTTTGGGCGGTGGTTTATCTATAGCAGCCGGAATTGCATATTTAGTTGGTGCTGCGGCAGCAGGCCCGTTAGGATGGGCGGCATTAGCTGTATCTGTGATAGGGATAGGCGGCTCTTTCCTGTTTAAGAGTAGGGATAAAAAAGAATTTGAAGCAAGAACACGGCTTGAGAAGAAGCTTAGGGAGAATGTAGCTCAGATATGTGATACTCTTGAAAAGCAGATGAATAAGAATCTGGATTCGCTTGTATCGGTTAGAATTGAAGGGCTAATGACAGAAATGGATAAAATCAATTCCGTCATATTCCGGTTAGCTGATACACAGAAAGAGCTGGCATGGGGATTGAATAACCATATGCTGGAACTGAATAATCAGATTTTGACGGAGGCAATACGTCTGATAGGTGCTGAGGGATTGCAGTATCATGTACAGTCAGTTGCAAGGATTCCTGGAAATACAAGCCTGATTCTACTCAACGATGGGACGGTTTTTCCTAAAGAACAGAAGGAAGACCTATATAAACTGATGGCTGAACGAATCGGTTTTGTATATGATTCTGACAATAAGAGGGTGCTAATATCAAGAGTTTTAGGCAGAGATATTGATAGGAACCTGATAAATATTGAAGATAAAATCGGAGTGGCACATATACCCTTGGGTGATGCTACGCCGAATATGAAAAATAGAGTACGTTTGGCACAACAGTTTTCAAGACTGTTAATAATGAATGAGTGAGGTGAAGGCTATGTTTAGAATTGCTGGATTTGCTCAAAGAAGCATAGAATTGAAAGAAAAGGCGCGTGCTGCGTTACTATCTGCAGGTGTAGATATACAGATTCGAGATAATAAATCTGATGCTATACGGCTGGTGTTTGCGGGTCAGTATAGCGCCGGGAAGTCGTCTATATTGAAGATGCTTACAGGTAGAGCAGATATAGCGATTGGTGCAGATATTACAACGCAGCAGGCGCATACATATGATTGGAATGGTATTGAGGTGGTGGATACTCCGGGTATTCATACACAGCTTAGACCGGATCATGATGAGATATCTTATGATGCCATTGCTTCGGCTGACATGCTGGTATTTGTTGTCACTAATGAACTATTTGATTCTTATATGGCTGATCATTTCAGAAAGCTTGCTATCGATAAGGACAAAGCCGGCGAAATGATTCTTGTTGTTAATAAGATGGATAGAACAGCGGAAGGTAACACCGGCGAACAGCAAAATATCATTCGCGAAGATTTGAAAAAAGTTCTGGAACCTTATACTCCGGAACAGCTTAATTTGTCTTTCCTGGATGCTGAATCATATCTTGAAAGCATCGAGGAGAGGGAGGAAGATCCAGAACTTGCCGATGAATTGGTGGCTCGTAGTGGTTATGCTCAGTTTATTGATACTTTGAACCGCTTTGTTGAAGAGAAGAGCATTCCGTCAAAGCTTACAACAGAATTGTATGTTATCGATGATCGCTTGGAGAAGGCAATTAAGGAATTACAGCCGAAGGCATCCGATGCGGATATCGATGCTCTTGAAGAAAACTTTATGCAGCAAAGGCACTTGCTTATTGAAGCAAGAGGGCGTATGCAGCAGGAAGTAAAGGATATATATACCACAGCTGCATCTCAAATTCGTGATATAGGACTTGATGCAGCCAATCTTCTGGCAGATGGTTGTAAGCAGGATGAAGTCGAGGACGAACTACAGAAGTCAATTGGAAAAGCTGAGGATATTATTGAAAAGTGTCAGTCAGATGCAATAGAGGTAATTGACGCTCGCCTGAATGAGATGGGACAGCAGCTTGAAGTGATTGAAAATTCCGAATTTTCAAGAGACTTAAAGTCAAGACTGTCCGGTAAATTTGAAGGACTTCCTGAAGGTATACAGAAAATAATAGCAAATGCTGGTCCGGGCTTTCAGAAGGCTGGACAAGCGGTGCTGAATAATGCCTATAAAGCAGGAACGCAGGGAGGATTAAAGCTTACGAACTTCTCAGGAAGTACAATACATCAGATGGTATTAAAGGTTGGACACGGAGTAGGGTTCAAATTTAAGCCTTGGCAGGCAATAAAGATAACAAAAGGAATTGCTATTGGTGGACAGGTCTTGAGCGCTTTGGGTGTTGGGTTCTCAGTATTTATGCAGATAAAAGCTGATCAGGACGAAGAACGTATTCGTGAAGATCTGAAGAACAATCGCCAAAACATAAGAAGTCAGTTCAATGTTGCGGCTAATAAATTGGAAGATTACGCACGTCAGTACATAAAGGATAATGTGAATCGTCCATTAGAGACATCCATCGCAACGATCGATGGAAATATTCAGGAAATCCGAGACACAAGATTGAATAGAAGTGAGGCATGTCGTCAGTTAGAAGATCTTCAGAAAGAGTGTAGATTGTTGATTCAGGATATTCATTCTGAAAAAGAAATTGAAGAAGTATAAATTTATGCGGCCTCCGGCTATAAACCGGGAGCCGCTATTTTTATGTCAGTGTTTTTTATAAAATTGTGTCTCATATCCATCCGCCCGGAGAAGGATATCCGGCATCCAGTCGGGAGACCTTCCCATCTGTTCACAGACGACTTTCAGGTCAACTCTGGGATCGCATTCGATAATCAGTTCATCATGAACATGCCCGACAATGAAGCAGTGACGGAGAGTTTGCATAGCATAGCAGAGAATGTCACGGCTGATGGCTTGGACAATATTCTCCACGAACTTCGGTCCATAGGATTCGATGCGTTCCCACTTCTTCGTGGAGCCTACACCTTCATAGGTGACGGATTCACCGCCGAACTGGTTTGTGCCAATCCGGGGCTTTACATATGCAAGCCTTCGTCCTGAAGGAAGCTGGATGAAGAGCATGCCGCTTTTGTATAAGAACTTGATGCCACGAACTTCTGCAGGGATCCGTTTTGTGATTGCGGTTTTAACAGCACGATCAACATCCCACCAAAAGGCGGTGATCATAGGATTTGAGTTACGCCAGACATTTACAAGCGGCTGAAGATCTTCTTCCGGGAGTCCCATATCAAGAGCACCCATAGAGATCAGGGCACCGACGGATCCACCGTATCCGAGAGCCAATTCTGCTATTTTTCCCTTCTGGCGCAGATGGCTGTTGACTCCGTGCTTTTCAACGGGAACGCCGAACATCTGTCTTGCGCTGGCACAATAGATATCTTTTCCTTCTGCGAATACTTTGGAGCGCCATGTTTCTCCGGCAAGGTGAGCGAGGACACGGGCTTCTATGGCGGAGAAGTCCGATACGATGAACTTATATCCTGGACGGGGTACGAAGGCTGTTCTGATCAGCTGTGAGAGTGCGTCCGGGATATCATCGTAGAGAAGTTTCATGGTGTCATAGTCCCCGCTTTTGACGATGGCTCTGGCTTCTGCGAGATCGTTCATATGATTCTGTGGAAGGTTTTGTAATTGTATCAGGCGTCCGGCCCACCTGCCTGAGCGGTTGGCGCCGTAGAACTGGAACATGCCGTGGGCTCTGCCGTCTTTACAGACAGCGTTCTGCATTGCTTGGTATTTCTTCACGGATGATCTTGCAAGTTGCAGGCGGAGCTTCAGAGCGTCGGTAATGTTACCGTTAGCGTTACCGTCAGGATTTTTGACGAACTGAGCGACTTCCTTTTTGCCGAGGGATTCCATCTCTACTCCGTTTTCGGAAAGCCACTCTTTCATCTGTGCTACGCTGTTTGGATTATCGAGCCCTGTGATATTCTGCATCTGAAGCATAAGGGTAGATTTTGATTTTTCATCAAAGGCGATGGCGTTTTCCACCACACGCATATCCAGCATAATACCCCTGTCATTGATCTCCTGATCGAGATGGTATTCATCCCAGATGAAGTTCGGAACAGGATATTTAGCAAGGCGCTTCTTTATTGCCATTTCCACTTCTACATCCCGGCGGTTGTATTCTTTGAAGCGGATCCATTTTTCACTATCATGCTGGGGAAGGTTCCTGGTGCGCCCACCGTTTGATTTCGTAGGTTTGCACGGCGTACAGAAGTATCTGATCAGGTCTTTGCCTTCCTTCAGTTTCTGATCCTGAAGCTTTAATACGGCTCCAACGCCTTCCAGCGAGAGGGGGAGTCCCATATAGGCAGACCAGATCATGGTACATTTCCATGATTCCGGGTCGAGGTATTTGCTTGCCGTGTCTTCCTTGATGCTGTACCTAAAGAAGTGTTCCGGGTGATGACGCTTCAGCCAGTTGGAAAGACAGATTCGTTCAAAGCTGGCATTGAAGGCCCATTTGGTTACATTCTCATCAGATAGTGCTACAAGGATTTCCTCCGGGACGGTATCGCCGCAGGCAAGGTCATAAACCTTGACAGGGGATCCGTCCACGGAAACACCGAAGAGCAGTATCTCAAAATTCTCAGACTCAGCGTATTTGTATGCTCCACATTTTGAGATATCAATGTCGCTGTAAGTCTCCAGATCGATTGACAATTCTTTCATTGATTTTCCTTTCTCATAGGGTGATGATGTATGCCTTGTCTGTCAGACGTTCCTCCGGTGCTACCTGTGTCTCATTGATCTCCTTGACCATAGCTGACAGTTCATCCAGATTGAGACTGCTGTCGTAAGGAGCGATCATCATTTCATGGATAGATGATGGGAGAACGAATAGCATATTGGTGTTATAAATCTGGGTAAAAGATCTAAGTGCTTTCCGATTCATGATAGCTGAGGCACCCTTGCACTTCCGGGAGTTTGTAATCACGTGGAATTTAACATCAGATTCCAGCGATCCATCATAGGGGATTCCGGTCATTTCTGAGAGAACTTTTCCGAGGCTGGTAATCTGTGTGTCTGCGATGAGATTATTGAGCGCTTTATCCCATGCATCTGACTCCCTGATTCCGGCATTGGAGAGAAGAACCGGAACCACCTTTACCGAATAACAGGCTCCGTCTTCCTCTCCCTGCAAAATCAGGTATTGTTCAATGCCATCCAGGTCGCAGGGCCTTTTAACAAGGCTTTCATCGGAAGTCCGCTGCAGAGCAATAGTAATGTGCTCCAATATCCACTTTGGATCATTAAAATTGATTGCGATATCAGTCATGTTTTCCATATTCATGTGTGGCCTCCTCGTATAAAAAGAGGGTGGCAGCATCGCCGCCACCCAGCAGGTTATCGTCTTAAAATGTGGATGATGTCATCCAGTTTCTCATTTATCTTCTCCAGATTGTCGATGCGCTTCTTCCTGTATTCCTTGGAGGCATCTGCTTTCTTGGAGATAGCTTCTATCGCGAATACAATCACGACGGCGATCCCAATCATGGAGAAGAAAGCTACAATGTAGGTAAGTATGGTAGTCATTGATTTGCACCTCATTTCTTAGGTTGTCGCAGGCAGCGGCGGAAGTGCCGCCGCCCGCTTGGGTTGTCAGGTCAGTCGAGAAAATCATCCTCATCGTCCACGGTTGCGAAGTCATCCTCAGCTCTGGACTTGCCTCCGAGAGGTTCACCGTCGCGGATCTTCTGAAGATTGTTCAGACCGCAGGCGATTCCCTTGTTGCCGTTGCTGTTGAAAGCGTACAGATTGATGGATGCCCTGCCGTAAACGCCGGAATATACTTCGGAGCGTTCAAGGATAGGATTCCTGTCTGCATCCACGATTCCAGGAGCCGTTGCGCTGTTGGCGTTGATGAAGTAGCTGTTCTTGTAAGCCTCATCATCCGGTCTTTCCAGATCGCCATCACGGAGCGGGGTCTTGATAGCGGAGAGGGCAGGGACGGACTTGCCGTTGCCCTTGAGTTTGCTCTGACCTTCCTCATAGGCTGCCTGGATAGCTGCTTTGATCTTGGCGATAGTAGCGGCATCGGACTTCGGGATGATGAGCGATACGCTGTACTTCGGAGCTCCGCCGTTGATGCTCTTCGGATCCCAGACATTCGCATAGCTCCATCTGGTATTGATACCGGTAATAACTTTTGTAGGGATAGATACATTCTTTGCCATGATTTTTTCCTCCTTATTCTTCACTAAAATCATCTTTGGCTGTATTCAGTGCCGGTCTTTTATCTGACTCAGGCACAAGTGTCGGTTTGCCCGGCGGCTTGGTAATGAAGCCTGCCAGAAGTTCTTCAAATTTCTTCTTCCCGAGAAGGGAAGTCATTGCTGTGATTCCGAGTACCTTTTTCTCATAGGGGTCGTATCCGGCGTCTGTAACGGCGGAAGCAACTGCGTTTTCGTCCGTGTACTTTCTGATTGATCTGCCTTCCACAACCTTGAATCCGGGATACCCTGTTCCGCTCATAGCCTGCTGAAGTGCGTATTCTTTGATGTCGCCGGCCCATGCTACCAGATCGTCGATCCGGGGAAGGATGGATGCGATTTCTTCATCATCCAGGGTGGCGGGCTGCTCAAAGTCATATGCTGCAAGCTCCATGTTGTACTCAGCTCTTTTGCGGCAGGTAGCCTTGACCTTGCAGAACTGGCAATGGTCTCCGGCGTGAAATTCGCCTTCGCCGTTATATGCAAGCTCCGCTGTCGGTTTCAGGAATCCTTCTGTCCATGCAAGCAGGTCTTCCTTGCTGATGGTGTAGATGCTGATGTTCTCACGGCGCGGTTGGAAGATCGTCATTTCGATGGATTCGATATCATAGATTCCGTCGTAGGTATCCAATGCTCCAAGCGCATAACACATCATTTGTGGATTGCTTTCTGCTTCTACCAGTATTCCGAGACTATATTTGAAATCTATGATCTGAAGGATGTTGTCTGCAATGATGAGGCAGTCGCCTGTTCCGAAACCGTCCGGTACCCATTTTGAGAAATCCAGTCTCTGTTCAACGAGGATCAGCGGATCCTTGCAGTGCTGCTTTGCCTTTTCGTATTGCTCCATTACGAAGGAACAGTATTCATCGGTTGCATCCGCCATTTCTGTATCGAAGAAATCCAGATTCTCCGTCGGATCCTTAACATCTTCGCCTAACGCATGAAGAACTTTGTACTCACATAGCTCATGGGCATCGGTGCCTTGCTGGGCATATGGAGAGGATTCGTCCTTGATCTCCGCACAGAGCTTTGCTGAAGGCGGGCATGAGAGCCACCTGTGGGAAGCTGAGGCAGAGAGGTATGCGTGTCTAGGCATCTTTCAGTCCCTCCACTTCTTCCAC
>CAMWXB010000021.1 GCA_947178125.1 uncultured Lachnospiraceae bacterium
CGCGAAGCGCCGCAACCTCTTTTGCCGCCGACATAATTGTCAATGTCATATTCGTTCCGGTATCGCCATCCGGAACCGGAAATACATTCAACTCATTAATCCATTCTTTCTTGCTTTCAAGATTCTTTGCGCCTGCCAGAAACATTTTCGCAAACATCCCAGCATCAATTGTATTTGAAGCCACCTCAAATCCTCCCTCAGTCAATCACTTTCACACCTTCAACGAAGATGTTGATCTTTTCAATTTCTATCCCGGTAAACTCGCCTACCTTATATTTTACGCTGTCGATCAGATTATCCGATACGGCAAGGATACTGACCCCATAAGAAACAATGACATGAAAATCCAGTGTCAGTTTATTGTTCCGCAGCGTTACCTGTATTCCGCGGGTCATGCTTTCCTTTTTCAGCAGTTTTACAAGTCCGTCTTTTACGCTCATTCCTGCCATACCGACGATACCGAAACATTCCATAGCTACGGTACCGGCATATTGTGCAATGACTTCATGATCGATTGAAATATTTCCCATATGCGTATCCATCGAAGAAGCTCTCATAGAATACCTCCTTATTTATTTTAGACATATATTTGTATTATAACCCTTTACCGTCAAAAAAGAAACCAGTATTTCCTAATATTTCCGGTATCCCCACAGATTATTTTTTTTCATGTCCCGATATTCATTATATGCTTTTTCCAAAATCTGCCGTTCATTGGCGAATTTCAGCAAATGATATGCTTCATGATACTTATAATAGCCGGCATCCACAAAAAACTCTTCTTTCTGCGGCTTGCTGTAATAACTGTCAGCCATCATTAAGAACCAGTGAACTTCCTTTTCCACAACATCCTCCGGAACGGTAAACGTATAGCCGCTCGTTCCGACATATTTGATAATGCTCGCTTTGGCCCCCGACTCTTCCAGCACTTCCCGAACTGCGGTATCCTGATGATCTTCTCCGGCTTCTACGGTTCCCTTGGGCAGCACCCAGCCCTCGTATTTGTTATGAAAATTTTTATACAAAAGAAGTATCTTGCCGCGAAAAATAACAACACCGCCGCAGCTTACTGCCTCAATCATTGTTCGTTCCTCCAGTACCCAGATATGCGTTAAAAACCCTTTTGGCTATCGGTACGGCATAATCGCCGCCGGATCCAGCACCTTCGATAATGATGGTCACGCAGATCTGCGGGTCATCCACCGGTGCAAAACCGGTAAACCATGCATGAGAATCCGTTTTTACACTGTTGTATTCTGCAGAGCCTGTCTTTCCCGCGGCCGTATAGCCGGATCCTTTTAATCTTGTGGCCGTACCGCTTTCCACAACCTCCGCCATAAGCCTTGTCAGTCTCTCCGCTTCTTCGTCTGTCATCAGTCTGCCATAGGCGCTGGCGGAAAACTGCTTGATAACGCTTCCGTTATCGTTCTCCACATGGTCGATCAGGTAAGGTTTCATCAAAATGCCGTCATTTGCAATGGCACAGGTGATCATATTCATATGGAGCGGCGTGATCGAATCCGTTCCCTGGCCGATGGATGCCTGCATGACATCCGAATCCGAAACGGTCTCGTTGACGATCACACTGCTCTTATTATAGGCAAAGGAAACTGGCAGTTCACTGTTAAAAAGCAGATCGGAAAGCGTATCCTCATAGCTGCTTTTATCCAGCGAGACACTGATATTGGCAAATGAAGCATTACAGGATTTGGCAAAAGATTTCGTAAAATCCTCGCCGCCATGCGCCGTACCATGGAAGCAGTTGATCACATCTTCTCCATGTGTAAATCTGCCGTTGCACTGATAAGTATAATTTTCATAGGTATCCGGATTTTCCCGGATATATTCCAATGCAGTAATGATCTTGAAGGTGGAGCCCGGCGGATATAACCCCTGAGTCGCCCTGTTCAAAAGGACACTGCTGTCCTTATCCTGCAGCAGGTCATCCCAGATTGCTTCGATTTCATTCGGGTCAAAATCCGGTTTGGATACCATTGCAAGAATCCTTCCCGTAGAAGGCTCCGTTACGATGATCGCCCCTTTATAAGCGCCAAGCGACTGATAGGCAATCTCCTGTAAGCCGACATCCAACGTTGTATAAACACTGTCCCCCGGATATTTTTCACCCGACATTTCACTCGCGACCTTATCCGACAGCCTGGCATTGGACTGTATCAGATAATAATTCGCCTGTGCTTCCACACCGAACCTGCCGTTCGTGGAATAGCCAATCACATGAGAGAACATACTCCCATAGGGATACTCCCTTTTTTCGCTGCCATCCTCATCAACGACCGTCTGCGCCAGTATCTGCCTGTCACTGGAATAGATGGTTCCTCTCATATTCTGGTTGATCAGCATTTCCTGCCTGCTGTTATAACTGTTGTTGATCATTTCCTGCTTATGCGTCATTGCATAATAACAGGTATAACACATCATACAGACGAAAACCGCCGTAAAAAGCCCGGTGACAAGATAAATCTGTTTAATCGTCTTCTTCCTCAGTTTCTTCGTCCGGGTATTTTTCCGGATTCTTTCTTCTTCCGGCATATTCGCTCTTCCTGCCGGGATTCTGTTTCTTTTTTCTGACAATTTTATCTCCCTCATTCTGCCTGATGATATAAAGGCCTTCTATGATAAAGAACATCATTAACGTCGTTAAAATAGAGCTTCCGCCATAGCTGATGAACGGCAGGGTAATTCCCGTCATCGGAATAAACTTGGTACCGCCTCCGATCGTCAGAAAAACCTGAAAAATATAAGTAATGCCGAGCCCGAAAGCGACTAACTGATAAAACCTGTCCTTTAACTGTGCGGAAATCATCATTACCATGATAAAACTGCTGATACTGATCAGGATCAGACACATGGCAAAGGCAATGCCAAGTTCCTCAGCCACTGCCGAAAAGACAAAGTCCGCTTCCACGAAAGGAATCGCCGTCGGATTTCCCCGAAAAAGTCCAAGTCCGAACCAGCCGCCGCTGCTGATGGCGAATAGAGACTGCGTGATCTGATAGCCGGCATCATCGATACAGCTCCAGGGATCCTTCCACGCCTGCACCCGCACTTGTACATGGGAAAAAAACTGATAAGCGAGTACCGCAGCCCCGCTGCCGCCAACGCCGCCAATCAGCAGATATATCCACTTTCTGGTGGCAATATATACCATAAAAACATAGACGATAAAAAAAATCAATGCACTTCCAAGATCTTTGGAAGCGACAAGAACCAATACATGAATGCCCGCAAGAACCGCCGTCAGCGCCACCCGCAGAATATCGCTGTTTTCATATAAAGCGCCTGCCAGAAAAAATACAAATATAACCTTCACAAATTCGGAAGGCTGAAAAGTAATACCGCCAACAGAATAGGAAATCTTGGAACCATGCGTTACGGAACCGAGCGTCAGCACGATGCCGAGTGCGAAGATGCCAACCGCCGCATAAATCCAGGTAAGATTCCTTAAAAATCTAATCTGGCTCATCAAATATGGAAGCAGCATACCGATAGCAATGGATACCGTTATGATAAAAAACTGTTTAATCGCCTTTTCATAGGAAATTCTTGTCAGAATCACAAATCCGATGCTGAGCAGCATACACATATTATTGATGAGCAGCCTGTTTCCTTTTGGGTAGATCATACGGAACAGCATCACAATGGCAAAGAGCAAAATCTGTTGAAAAATATAGAAAAACAGATATTCTATCTTGCCGGTTTCAAAGCAAATGACCATAAAGCAGGAGAAATGTACACCAAACATCAGAAGATTCTGTCTGATATAAATGCCGCTTCTTCTCTCCTCTTCCTGAAAACGGAAGGCCATAAAAGATTCTACTGTATATAATGCGAGCAGTATTGTAATTAAATACTTGGAAATCTCTGTAATATAAAGCTCCATAAGGCCCTTTCTCTCATTCTACGCCGCGTTTATAGTGTCCTGTCGTATATTCAGTGACCGGAAACACATCGCTCTTTCCAAAATAATAATCCAGTATTTTTTCTGTCTGGTTTCCCGTTTCTCTGACAAAATCAAGCCTTACCGCAAAAAGCTTTATCTCGGAAAGTTCTTCCCGCTTCTGGTGCAGAGAATAGGGAACCGAATTATAAAGAACGTTATAACAATGTCTGCAATTACAGAAAACCGGAAAACGTACATGGTATCGGTCCGTCAGATAATAGTCCTCCCATACGTTCCGCAAATCAGTCCTTCCCGGACAGGCAGAGGCTGTCTTTCTGATACAATTAGCGGATAGCATCATCGGAATGGTGCCATATATGACCATTGACATTCTCGGAGGCTCATCTTCCGCTTCAGGCCCGTCCATCATTTTTTCGACAAGCCGCCGGCATTCTTTTCCATTCAGTTCATACGGAAGATAGCTTTCCTGGCAGTATTGATGCAGGAACCGGCCGGCCATAGCATTAAAACAGTATATGCCCGCATCCGTTACAATTTCAGATTCCGAAGTATAATTGCGTATCCGAAAAAGAGATTCCAGGCTGCGGACAAGGAATCCGTCTATTTTTAATTTTCCCGTAAGATGTGAAAATAACTCTTGAAAATAAGAATCATCCCGTTCCCGCACGACATAAGGAAGTGCAAGAAAAATTGCAGTTTCTGTCATTCTTTCAAAACACTGACTGATTTGGTCGAATTCTTCCAGATACCAGTCACTGTCGAGATAAATCCTCTCACAGGGATAACGAAGAACGGTTTCCAATTGTTCCATATTCCGCACCGCAACGTGCAGTTGCGCCTGTTTTTTCCGGTTTTGGAAATTTTTATGTTCTTTTTGCAAGGTATCCTGCACCCGCTCACGACGCGCCAGGAGACCATTTTTCTCTATCAGTCTGTCCTCAAAAGCTTCTGTTGCACTCCGCCGCAGTTCATTTACCTGACTGACCGGCATAAAGACGTTCCCGCCTGTATCGATATTGACGTCAGAAATATCTACAAAAGAATTTCCGGTTCTGCGCAGCTGCTTTAGAAAATCGTTCTGTGTCATCGGCCGGTTCTGCGCCTGTTCCACGAAAGGCCCATAGGCTGTCAGTGAAACACACCCGTCTTCTATTTGCAGAACAGCCTTTTCTCCTGCATGGAAGGAGGCACTGAACACCGCAGAGCGCTTCCGTTCTCCATCAAGATAGTTTTGGGCAATTTCGGATAACAGGGCTTCATCCGTTTTCAGATATCCCGGCTTTCTGACCGTAATCATTTCCCGGCCGTTTGAACGTTCATAATAGCCGGTCTGCACTTCGTCCCTGATATAAAGCTTTCGCAGTCTGTCCATGTCAGCCTGTTCAACATGATAGGCATCGGGATTTTTATAATAGGAATCGATATACTTTCTATAGACTGCCGTAACGCCTGCCGCATATTCCGGCCGTTTCATTCTTCCTTCTATTTTAAAGGAATCGATACCAGCTTCAATCAATTTGGGCAGAAAAGCCAGCGTACACATATCTTTTAAACTGAGAACATACCCGGAATCTCCTTTTGCATTCCCTTCCGCATCAGAAATCTGATAAGAGAGCCTGCATGGCTGCGCACATCTTCCACGGTTGCCGCTCCTGCCTCCCAAAATGCTGCTGAACAGGCACTGGCCGGAATAGCTGTAACACATTGCACCATGAATGAAACATTCCAACTCCAACCCTGTTTTTTCTTTGATCGTCTTAATTTCCGCTAAAGACAGTTCTCTGGCCGGAACAATCCTCGCCGCACCGATTTCTTTTAAGAACAGAGCTCCCTGGCTTCCCGTAATTGTCATCTGTGTGCTGGCATGAAGCGCCATTCCCGGAAATGTTTCACGAATATACTGCCAGACGCCCAAATCCTGAATGATTACGCCATCGAGTCCCGCTTCATAGAACGGACACAGATAATCGTAAAGAGATGCAAATTCCTGTTCTTTGATCAGGGTATTGACTGTCAGATATATTTTTTTCCCTAAAATATGGGCATAGCGGAGCGCACGGCAGATTTCTTCCGCCGAAAAATTATCCGCATAGGCCCTTGCTCCAAATTTTTCACCACCCAGATAAACTGCATCGGCACCCGCGTTCAAGGCTCCGGTAAATGCTTCATAACTGCCGGCAGGTGCCAGTAACTCTACTCTTTTCTTCATCCTGACCTTCCATATCCATACAGAAAAAGCTGTCTTAAAAAAGACAGCCTGCTTTTATTTTTTCAATTCTGCCAATTCCGTTTCCAATCGAACTATCTTTTTCGCATTCTCATTTGCATCCAGTTGAAGATTTTTAACATTCTTCTCCGTGTTCTCCAGCTTAATCTGAGAAGCGATGAGCTCGTGTTTCAAATCATACATTTCTTTCTCTTTATTTTTCAATTCTTCTTCCAACAGGGAAATCTGCTGTTTGGCCTTAAAATAATCATCCGCAATATTTAACTGCAGCAGTACATTCTGCGTGTCAAGAGGCAGTCTTCTGAAATTATCGGCCTTGCCGTATTCATTCACTTTATTGTTAATATAGGAAGCCACCTTCTGTAAATATTCTTCACTCTCATAACCGCTTAATGTGAAGACTTTTCCTCCGATAATAACTTCTGTATCCGTTTTCGATGACATGATATCTCCCATCCTATACGCCATGTGACGATCTATGTAACCGTATAAATGATTTCAAGGAAAATGCAAAAGCATTCTCCAAATCGTCGCCGCCGCGCAACGATTTATACAACATATGCCGACTGAATAAAACCCCTTATACAATATCTATTATATATAGCTTACGAGGGAATTTCAAGCCCTAAATGATGATACGCCGTATCTGTTACGATTCTTCCTCTGGGCGTTCTGTTCAACAGGCCGCTTTTGAGCAGATATGGCTCATATACATCTTCCAATGTCCCGGCATCTTCGCCGATTGCTGCGGCCAGCGTATCGAGTCCGACCGGTCCGCCCTTGAATTTTTCAATCATTGTGAACAGAATATTTCTGTCGATATGGTCTAAACCCATCTTGTCCACTTCCAGCAGGTCCAATGCCGTCGCCGCCACTTTTTCCGTGATGACACCGTCATATTTGACCTGTGCAAAATCACGGACCCGTTTCAGGATGCGGTTTGCAAGCCTTGGTGTTCCACGGCTGCGTCTGGCGAGTTCTAAAGCTCCTTTGTCTTCAATCGCCACATTTAAGATCTGTGCTGAATGCAGAATGATCAGTTTCAGTTCTTCTATGGAATAAAATTCCAGGTGATGGACTACACCGAACCGGTCGCGGAGCGGTGCGCTCAAAAGCCCCGCCCTTGTCGTAGCACCCACTAAAGTAAAATGCGGCAGGTCCAGACGAATCGACCGGGCAGACGCACCTTTCCCGATCATAATATCAATGGCATAATCTTCCATGGCTGGATACAGCACTTCCTCCACCTGTCTGTTCAGCCTGTGGATTTCATCGACAAAAAGGATATCCCCTTCCTGCAGATTATTGAGGATAGCCGCCATCTCGCCTGGTTTCTCGATAGCCGGCCCGCTGGTGACTTTCATGTGAACGCCCATTTCATTTGCGATAATGCCGGCCAGCGAAGTCTTGCCGAGTCCCGGCGGGCCATAGAACAGCACATGATCCAGCGCATCATTCCGCCGCTTTGCCGCCTCGATATAAATCCGCAGATTATCCTTGATCTTGGATTGACCGATATAGTCATTCAATGTCTGCGGCCGCAGCGAGCCTTCTATTTTGATATCTTCCTCTATCAGATTTGTTTCAATCACTCTGTTTGCCATCGCAATGACCATGCACCTTTCTCAATGCTTCCCGTTTCTTCGTTATTCCTGTGTAAGAAGCCGGTTGATCTCTTCGACCATATGATTGAGCACATTCACCTGCTCCGTCATCTGCTCAATATCATTTGCATTGTTCTCCACCATCGTGTTGATATTTGCAAATTCCGTATTTTCCTGTTTGATCCTTTCCGCAATGACCTGATTGATCTCAACCGTATTCCGAATGACTACCGACTGCTTGTCATGGGCATCTCCCATTTCTGCAATATCTTCTATGGAAACGCGTAAAATTCCAATCATTTCCTGAAGGCTGGAGAATACGCTGTCAAAATATTCATTCTGTTTTGCGAGTTTCTCGGCATTATCGTTTACGATAGCGGTCATTTCGGCAACATTCTGCTGGATTTTCTCAATCACGGTACGAACCTCTCCGAGGGACTGCTGTGTATCACCCGCAAGATTACTCACCGACTGCGCTACAACCGCAAAGCCTTTTCCGGCTTCTCCCGCACGGGCAGCTTCAATGGAAGCATTCAGGGCGAGCAGACTCGTTGAAGAAGAAATATCGCTGATCACCTTTAATGCAACATCAATTTCTTTAACGGCTTCGGATAATTTTTCAGCAACATGGTTTGTCGTTTCCATCGATTCCGAAACTTCTGCGGAAATTCCCTTCAGAGACTGCATCCGTTCTTCGCTTTCTCTCGATTTATCCAACAGTTCCCTGGAACTGCTCTCGACCCTGCCTACCTGTGTGCTGACAACGCCTTCCCATTTCTGCAGCTCATTCAGATTTTCAATGCTGTCATCACTCTTTATGCCGAGTTCATTGTTATTGTTAAAAAGCGTCTCGCTCGTAGCGGATAATTCCTCCGCAGAAGCGCTTTCACTCTGCGATACATCGGCCAGCGCGCTTCCTGCCTTCGCCAGTTTTTCGGAAAGGGAAGCAACGGAGTTCAGCATATTCTGTACTTTCTCGTCATTCTTTTCCATCTCATCTTTCTTTGCATTGACCAGAAAACGGTTTACGAAAAAAGTCATCAGATAGATACCTGCCAGCGATAAAACGATACAGAGCACTTTATTCAGCATGGCCGGCATGAACATATCATCTCTTGCCGGCAGTGTAACGTCTCCGTTCACGAACCAGGAAACGACAAGTGAAATGAAAATCTCAACATCGATGACTGCGACCATTTTGTGATCCAGAAAAAATGCCCCCAGCGTAACAAAGAAAAACAAAAACGACCAGAAATTTTCCAGAGGTACCATATAAAGAATAAAATTATACTGAATGGCCAAAAGGATACAGATAAAAATTTTGGCACCTTTCAGCTTTCCTTCCAGAACTTCACCGTCCGGCGTGATTCCGGTCTTAATGAAAAAGATACTGATCAACAGATAGAGTACACAACTTGCATCAAATATAAGCAGCGTCGCCCAGTTTACAGTCAGCCATCCAATCGCTCTTTCCAGCGTATAAGTCAGCCCGGCTGTCAGACAGGCTGAAGGTATCAGCACCAGAATGATTATATATACTTTTCTCGTATATTCCTCAAGTGCAGTCAGTCTTTTTGTTTTTTCCATTTTAAGAATCCTCCACTTTGATATATTTGCCGTCCTATATTTTAACATAGCTTATTTATGGGTATCAATACAAATATTTCAACGCCGCCTTCAAAATATCTTCCACGCTGTCCACTCCGTCCATATTCACCTGTTTGACCGCCCTCAGTGCATCCGTTGCCGAGTAGCCGAGCGCTGTCAGCGCTTCTATCGCCTCGTTCTTTTCTTTTCCGGTCTCCTTGTCGGACAAAGCAGCCGTTACACCGCTTTCTTTTGGGACAAGCGTATCTTCCAGAGAAATTTTATCCTTTAAATCCAGAATCACGCGTTCCGCGGTCTTTGCACCAACGCCCGGCGCTTTGGCGATGGCTTTAGCGTCCCCCGCAACGATTGCAAAACGCAGTTCGTCCGCACTCATCACGGAGAGAATGGCAAGCCCGCCCTTTGGGCCGATGCCGTTCACCGTGATCAGCTTCTTAAAGATTTCCAGATCATCCCTTGTCAAAAAACCATATAAAGAGAAAGCATCTTCCCTTACAAGCGTATAAGTATATATTTTGACAGAACTGCCGATATTCCCAAGCGCGTCCGCAGTTCTTGCGGATATTCTGATATTATAGCCGACCTGACCGGCTTCCAATACGAGATTATCTTCCGTAATCTCTTCTATCGTACCTTTTAAATATGCGTACATTTATATGGTTCCTCCATTCTTTGGAATTTTGTTGAGTAATGGCAGCACATGGCTGCCGGTAAGGCCGATGAGAAATCCTGTGACGGCTCCTGCAGTCAACAGAAACGGCAGATAGAACGCCGGCGCGAAAGTTTCCACGACGAAAACGGCCGTGATCGTCTGCCCGATATTGTGAAAAACGCCGCCGCCGATGCTGACGCCCATCATCGAAAAACGTCCCGTTTTTTTCAACAGAAACATCACGATAAAACTGCATGCCGCGCCCGTAAACGCATAGAGGATTGCGGACAGATTTCCGAACAGAAAACCGGAAAGCAGAATGCGCAGCAGATTGACCGCAAATGCTTCCCTGCCGCCGTATAAATATAGCAGGAGAACGACGACGAGATTGGGCAGGCCAAGCTTGATTCCGGGAATGCCGATGGCAAGCGGCAAAAGGGATTCAACATATGACAAGATCAGGGATAATGCCAGTAAAAAGCCAAAGATAACGGTTTTCTGCTTCATTAGTATACCACTCCGTCCAATTCATTTTCCTGCATGCCTATGATTTCGATGACCAGTTTATGAGGCAGACAGATGATGTTCTCTCCCGCACTCGAAACAGGTCTGTGGTGTACGCAGATCAAATCCGGGCAGCTGCTTCGTATCATCCGGATTTCGCCATTTTCACAGGAAAAGAGATTATATTCAACTGCTCCGCCAGTTGTATCAACAGCGTCCATGCCGCTGACAGACAGGGTATCTGTGCCGACAGAAGACTCTGCTTCCGTCAGCAATGCTTCTGCCTCTTCATTCCAAGTGTCCGTTGAAAGTTCCTGTACGATAATATTTTCGAAAGAATCATTCCCGAAAGAAGTCTGCTCTTCATCGGAAGACGCATTCCACAGAACAAGATAATACTTCGGTTCTGCCCGGGAGAGCGGAATCTGCATAAAGAGCCTGCCGTCATAGGATAGTGCAGCATGGCTTCCCGGCGTGCGATTTACTTTCAAAAAAAACAACAAAATAAAAGCCGCTATGAGTACAACGGCCAAAAGAATAAGATCAGCCTTCGTTAGGAACTGTTTTTTCTTCGATTCTATTTTATCGCAATCGAACATATGTTTCAACATCATCCTTCTAAAAACTGCATTTTTCGAAGCGTTTCATCTTTTATTTTCTCCGTCACCGTCTGGAGATGGTTCTGTAAAAAATTATCTTCTGATTCCGACAGCCCCTGTGCATTCAATTCCTGTACGATGATATTACAAATGGCCTCTATGATAAGCACCCGGTCTTCGGTATTCTCCACCTGATAAAAAAGCGCGATCATGTCCCCGATTTCCGAACAGGTGGAAAGTTCTTTCATGCCCCGGTGGCTCCATTTATCAAAAAGCGCATAGCGGCGGTTCAGTAAATAAACAAGCCGTATGCTTTCCCGGATAAATTCACATAAGAATAATTCTGCGGCAACCCGTTCCCCCCGTTGCATGGCCCTTGCATAATTATACTGCCCGGCTCTGGACATTTTGGCCATCCGCGCTACAATTTTCTTAATCCTGACATCTTCGGGATAATAAGAAAGCAGCCCGGTCCTTATCCGACTAAAAGCGCCGGACCGGTCCTCAAAGATTTCCCCATTGGTAGCAGTTGCAAGATTTTCATCCTGCAGACGCAGCCATTCGAGATTGGTCTCTGGTACATGATCAATGCCGAGCAGACCGTAATAAAAATCTTCCAGACACAGAACACCCACTCTGCCCTTTCCGGTCTCTTCGCTTACCCGGCCGGGTATTCCCAGAAAATCCGCAGGCATTTTATCATAAGCATCCTGTACCATTTCCCCATACTGCTCATAGAGTTCCCCGGGCAGCCAGACACAGAAAGAGGGGCCGTAGTCGTGATCCATGGAGATTTCATCATCGAACCCAAAACATTCCGAACCACGGCCGACCAGTCCGGCCGCATATTCCCCGCCAATCTGCGAAAACTGCGCGAGCATCGTTCTGCCGTATGTTTCATAATAACGTTTCGATAATTCCAGACCTTTTATCATTTTAATATCTATGCCCCTGAAAGATTCAGGGCGCTTCTGCCTCCAATGTAGTATATGCCTCCACAGGAATCAAAGAGATTCCCGAATCTTTTCTGCGGTCTGTAAATAGCTCCGCTGCTTCCCTTCATCATGAAGCAGTTCACAGACGGCGGCACAGTTCTCGCAAAGTACCGCATAACTCATATTTCTTCCAAAATGCTTTTCCACTTCCTGCAAGGCTTTCTCGTATGCGGCCAACGCTTTTTCATAATCCTTCATATGGTAGTACGCCTCACCGATACCGGCAAGCGCACCGCTGTAATGAGCGTCCGTCTTATCCCCGCCCTGTTCGAACAGCGTGAGCGCCCGCTCTAAAAGCGCCTGCGCCTTCGCATAGTCTGAAACCTTGAAATAAAGCAGTGCAAGATTCGTCAGCGTCGTGGCCGTTTCCATTTCGCCGCCTTCCAGCGTTTCAATGATGGCAAGCGCCCTTTCGGCACACTTTATCGCTTCGTCGTTACGTTCCATTTTTTCCAACAGAATACTCATGTTATTATAAAGACCGGCATATCGGTAATCACCCTGCGGAATCAGGCCTTCATAAATCTGTATGGCCTGTTCATAATAAACATAAGCCTGTTTATAGTTTCCGGCCGCTCGATAGGCGGTCGCGGTATTTAAGAGCGTTGTTGCAAAATGCTCCGTGCGGTCAAGCTGCAGTTCTTCCATCAAAAGCAGCACATCTTCCGCAGCGTCAAACGCTTTCCGAAATTCCGAAACGCTCCTGTAAAAACCGATCATTTCGTTGCATATTGTAATATAGGCGCCATAATCTTTCTCTTCCTTCGCCTGCTCCAGACTGCGGCATAGAAACGGGTCTACCTCTTCTATTTTATTGTCAGCAAAAAAAGTATCTAACTGTGTCAAAAAAAGATTGACATCCATTGAAAAAACCCCTTTACCAAATGCATCGCTGCATTAATAGTTTCCATTGAAAATCTGTGCGATTGGAGAATCATCCGAAAGAATGACCGTTTTATTATCGCCCGTCATGCTCGCTTTCAGCGCATCCAGTGCCCTGACATAGGAATAAAAATCCGTTTTTTCCGGGTCGGAATAGGCTTCGGAAAGAATCCTCATATATTCCGCTTCTCCTTCCGCAATGATCGCTTCCGCCTTGGCCTGCGCATCAGAAATCATGATCGCCACTTCCTTATCGGTCGTGTTCTCGATCATTTTCGCCTGGGAAGCCCCTTCTGCCGTATACTGCGCTGCAATATTTTCACGTTCGGAAATCATACGGGTATAGACTGCCTGCTTGTTATCATCCGGCAGATCCAGCTTTTTCACCTCTACAGTCACAATTTCAATGCCATATTGTTCTTCCGTATGGGCAATCTGCTCCATGATCTCTTCCGTCAGGGATTTGATTTCGATGACTTCTTTCGTTTCTGACGGGAGTTCCAGGTCGTTACCGACCACATCCGCATCCGTCTGGTCTACCGTGACCGTCATTTTGCCGTCACGGCTCACGATGACTTCATCCTGTTTCATATTAGAAATCGTGTTTTTGGTCGCATTATAAACAATCGTATCGATACGCCTTTCCGCATTGGATACGGAACCGCTCAGTGTCTGTGCGAATTTCAGCGGATCATCGACCTGCCATAAGACATAACTGTCAACGATCATCGTTTTTTTATCGGAAGTGATGACATCCGAAGCCGGCAGGTCATACAGCAGAAGCTGGTTCGGAATGACATCTACTGATTCGATAAAAGGAATCTTGAAGCTGAGCCCGGACGTTGAAATGACACGTTCCACCCGTCCGAACTGACGGATGAGCTTATACTGGTTCTCTTTGGTGATAACGATGCTGTTCGCGCCGACAACTGCCAGCACGACAAGTATCAGAAATATAAAAATGCCTTTTCCCTTTTTCTTCTCTTTTCCATTCTTTTTCTTCGTACCATTATGATTAAAATGTTCATATTCCACATTGGACTGATTCTGGTTCTGATTAAAATCCATGACTATTCCTCCTCTGCCTGTGCCGCATCCGCACTATTTCCGGTTCCGCTATTCTCCGTCCGGCCGTCATCGGAAGAAGAATTGTCCGTCACAAAACTGTCGAGCGGCAGGATGGTGCTCGTCGTTCCGTCCGAGCTCTCGATGACGACCTTGATATCCGGCAGGATGTCTTCCATCGCCTCATAGAACATTCTTTTCTTGGTCACTTCCGGGTATTTGATATACTCCTGATACATGGAGTTGAATCTCGCGACCTGACCGTTCGCTTCGTTAATGCGCTCCTGCTTGGCCGCTTCCGCATTCTGTATGATCTCATCGGAATTTGCTTCGGCTTTCGGAATCTGTTCGTTGCGGTATTTATTAGCATTGTTCAGGGCCGTTTCCTTTCCCTGTTTCGCTGTCTCCACTTCCTTGAATGCATTGCTTACCTCTTCCGTCGGCGGCTCCGCATCCTGTATTGTTATACTGATGAGCTGAATGCCGATATCATAAGATTCCAGCTTTTCCAGAATCATCTGCGTGATATTCGCCTGAATCTCATTTTTGCCGGTCGTCAGCACGCTGTCTACCGTATAGGAGCCGATCGTCGTCCTGATACAGTTCTGTGCGATATTTTTCAGGATTTCTACCGGATCTTCCGAAGCATACAGCGCCTTTACCGGATCTGCGATACGGTATGCCGCATAGAAATCCACATTGATAAAATTATAATCGGAAGTGATCATCATGGCGTCGTCCGCCGCCGTCACGTTCTCTTCTGCTAACGAATAGCCAATGGTAAAGCCTTTGATTGTCGTATTGACTTTGGTCACCGTCTGAACAAAGGGAATTTTAAAATGCAGACCCGGCGTCGTTACCGCTTTCGGAGAACCGAACGTACAGACCACCGCCTGCTCCTCTTCCTGAATCGTATAATAAGAATTGCCCGCCAGAATCAGCAGGACTACAACGACAAGAAATACTTTTACGCCGATAGATGCTTTTCTTTTATTGAACGGGTTCTTCCCCATTCCTTCCTGTTTCATTTGTCCGTTATTAAACATAAACGCTTCCTCCAATCTACTATATTATTATATAACAAACATATCAGAAACACTAATTAAAAATTAGTAAATTCAGTAAATTTTTGAACTACACCAAAACGGCAGAATATGTTACGATATAAAAAAAAGGTATGGTTATTGCGATGAGAATTATTTTGATCAGACACGGAGACCCGGATTACGGGAAAGATGCTTTGACGGAAAAAGGCATCCGGGAAGCACAATTATTATCAGAAAGGTGTGCGAAGTGGAATGCCATTACGGACATTTACTGTTCGCCATACGGACGTGCAAAAGAAACCGCATCTTATTCCACAAAGCGTATGAACAGAGATGCTGTCATTCTGCCATGGCTGCATGAATTTGACTATGTCATCGATGACCCGGTCACCGGAAGACACGGCGTTCCCTGGGATTTTATGCCCGAATACTGGACGGAAATTCCGGAAATGTATGAAAAGGAAGGCTGGAAGAAAACGGAAATCTACCGTTCCAATCCTTCATTGGTACCCGCATATAACGATGTATGCCGGCATCTCGATGAACTGCTCGGCACTTATGGCTATCGGCGGTATCACAATTATTATCAGACAGATCATACGCCTGCGGAAAGCCCGGCGGAACAGGATTCGACAATCGCATGTTTCTGTCATCTCGGCATTATTCTTGTCATGCTGAGCCATTTGCTCGGCATCTCTCCTGCCGTATTGTTCCACTCGTTCTATATCGCGCCCACCTCCGTAACGGTATTGGCAACAGAAGAACGTATGCCGGGAAAAGCTTCTTTCCGGGTACAGGTCATGGGAGATACAAGCCATCTGCGCATCGGAGGCGAAAAAGTCTCCGCCTCCGGTTATTTTACAGATACTTTTTCGGACTGATCTTCGTCCGGTCTATCGTATTTTTTCGGGAAAGCCGACTTTTTTCTGCACTTTGCGCAGCGTCTTATTCGCATAATAGCCGGCTTTCTCGGCATTTGTCTTAATAATGCCGTCTATGTATGCTTTATCTTTACCGAGTTCTTCATAACGGGTCTGCAATGGTCGTAAGATGTCCACAACAGACTCGCCGACCGCTGCTTTAAATTCCCCATAACCTTTGCCGTCAAATTCTCGCTCCGTCTCCTGCGGCGTCTTCCCCGTGCATGCACAATAGATATCGATGAGATTATGAATGCCCGGCTGTTCTTCACTGTAACGGACACATGCTTCCGAATCGGTCACTGCGCGCTTGAATTTGCGAATGATGGTATCCGCATCATCCGTCAGATAAATGCTCGCATTGGGATTCTCATCGGATTTCGACATCTTCTTCTCCGGGTTCTGCAGAGATTTGATGCTGGCGCCGGTCTTGCCGAAATAAGGCTCCGGTATCGTGAACACATCCCCGTAAATGGCATTGAAACGCTGTGCAATATCCCTTGTGATCTCCAGATGCTGCATCTGGTCTTTGCCGACCGGAACCACATCCGCCTGATAAAGCAGAATATCTGCCGCCATCAGGACCGGATAAGTAAAAAGCCCCGCATTGATATTATCCGCATGTTTGGCCGCTTTATCCTTATACTGTGTCATACGGTTCAATTCTCCCATATAGGTAAAGCAGTTCAGTATCCAGGAAAGCTCGGCATGGCCCGAAACATGGGACTGATAATAAATACAGTTCTTCTCCGGGTCTAAGCCTGCCGCAATATATAAAGTGAGCAGATTCCTGGCACGCCTGCGCAGTTCTGCAGGGTCCTGCCGTATCGTTATGGAATGAAGATCGACTACCGAGTAAAAACACAGATATTCATCGCTTAATGTCAGCCAGTTCTTGAGTGCCCCCAGATAATTTCCGAGTGTTAAGGTGCCTGTTGCCTGCATTCCGCTGAACAAAACTTTCTGTCCGTCTATCATTGTTACTGCCTCCAATTTGCAATTTTTATCGGGTATCGGAATACCTGAACCTAAGTGTATCATTGACTTCTGCTTTCGTCAAGCAAAGAGACAGGGCATTCCCGTGTAAGGAAATGCCCTGCCGTGTTTTGGTGTTTGAATTTCCGTTATCTCAATTGTTCTTCTCTTCACAGCCGCAGGTTTCTCCACCACCAAACGGTCTTGCATCAAATCGCGGTTCAAAACGGGAATCATCTCTGTCACAGTCATGATGATGGTCATGGTCATGATCATGACCACAGTCGCAGTCTCTGTCCCGGCCGCCATGTTCTCTGCCCCGGCCGCAATCCCTTGCGTCCCGGCATGGTTCATCCTGACAGGAGCCACAGCCATTAGAACAGCCAAGTAGTAATAATAAAAGAATCCATGTGTTCATTGTAAACAGCTTCCTCTCTTTTTCTCATAAAATATTTTATGCAAAAAGAAAGTATCTGCTACAAAAGTATTTATTTCTTTAAAATACGCTTCCGAATATACCGACAGGTATAGTCTTCTCCCTTCTCGGCCAGCATATGCAGTAAAAATTCCAGCTTTTTTCTGGTCGTCGGATGAAGCGGCGCCAGTTCTTTACCGGATTCGTAATAGCGCAGCGGATCTCCCGGTTCATACTGTTCGCCGTGATAGACCTTACATGCCGCGATTCTGTCCATCAGCATTTCTATGATATACCGATTCGGCATAGGCGCCGGCGCCATACCGCCCGGAATCTCCTTCGTGCTGTAATCGATCCAGTATTCGTAATGATGTTTGTTACGGCCCTTGTGGTGCAGCCATGAGGAAGAATATCCAATCTCTTCACGTTCTGCGTTATTCGGGCTCCTGTCACCCTGATAATATCTGGCGCCGACAAGAAATTCCGTCGGAGAATATTTGGACAGGTCATGCAGCAGTCCCTGTTTATACAAGCCGACTTTAAAGCATCCCTGCATGACCAGATATTTATGATATGTGATTGTTTTAAAATGCGCCCAGGCTTTGCCCATGATCACTCTGTCCTTTTTCCTTTTTTATTTCTACGGGGAATTTGACTTACCGCCTGTATTGTACGCGTGCCATATATGACAATCGTACGCGGCGGCACAAGAATATTATGAGGATGCGCTTCTTCATTGCCGCTGTCCGCTTCCTTTTTTTGTTCCTCTGTCGTAAACAGCCGCACCCATTCTTTGTCTTTCGGCATCTGCGGGAGTCCGAATGTATACGGTTCCCAGTACATATTGATACCGATATAGAGGCAGAAATCATCGCTGTCCTCCACGGGAACTCCATACCGGGTACAGTACAGAATGCCAAGACTCCGGCTGCCAGAACTCGTATCCGGCCTCCAGGCATCTTTGCCATGAAAAGAGATATCCGGATATCCGCAGGGAAGATAATCCATTCCCCGAAGCGGCATCCTGCTATGCAGCACCGGATATTTTTTCCTGAGGCGAATCAGTTCTCTGGTATAAGTAAGGAGCTCTTCTCCCTGTTTGATTGAATTCCATTTAATCCAGCAGACCGGATTATCCTGACAATAGGGATTGTTGTTTCCTTCCTGCGAATTTCCAAATTCGTCCCCGCTGTACAAAAGCGGCGTTCCCTGTGAAAGCAGGACAAAGGTCATCGCGTTTTTCATCTGCCGCATGCGCAGCGAAAGAATCGCTTTCTTTCTTGTTTTTCCTTCTATGCCGCAGTTCCAGCTGTAATTATGATCGCTGCCGTCCTGATTGCGTTCTCCGTTCTTTTCGTTATGTTTGTTATCGTAAGCGACCAGATCGGCCAGCCGGAAGCCGTCCTGTCTGGCAATCGCATTGACAATGCCTCTGTCCGCCGCATTTTCTTTCCATAAGGAAAGCAGTCTGGCCGCCATATTGGCATCGCCTTTTAGCACTTTTCTCATGTCATACAAAAAGGCATCGTTCATGATACCGCAGTTACGCCAAGTCTGTTCCTGTCCATCTCTAAGACCTGCTTTTTCAGATGGAAAAGACTGATTCCCTTCAAAAAGCAGTTTGGTTTCCGCGAACAAAGGTTCCTCACAAAGCATACGCATCGGAAGATCGATACCCATGAGCTGAAAGCCGTCGATATGATATTCCAATACCCAGTGCTTTAAGATTTCCAATATTTTTACAGGACCGGTGTTGGGCGGAAAATAGAACTGCATCATGACTTCTATTCCGTTTCGGTGCAGCGCTTTTACCATATCCCTGAATTCACTCACTGCATCTTTGGCATAAGAATAAGTATATTTGGGCAGAAAATACAACCCTTCCTGATAGCCCCAGTAATTGAGACGCTTTGCAGTCTCTTCGCTTTCCGGCTGCTCCGTACAGAGTGCTGCCGGATGTTCCGGTCCGGAAAATTCCTTTTCCGTCCGAAATACTTCATCAAATTCATAAGAAGGCATCAGCAGTACAGCCGAAATGCCCAGTTCTTTCAGATATGGTATTTTCTCTATGATACCCGCGTAAGTGCCTTTGGCCTGTACGCCGGAAGATCTGTGTTTCGTAAATCCCCTGACATGGAGAAGATAGAAAATACTTTCTTCAAAGGGAATGGTTAATGTTCTATCCCCTTCCCAATCATAATCATGCTCCAAAACCTTACAGCGTGCCGGCAGTTCTCTCTGTTCGCCGTACTTTCGTTCATTTACGATTGCCCTTGCATAAGGATCCTGGAACAGCTCGTTCCCCCGATAAAAAAGATAGGAACAGTTTCTGTCCTGATATCCTTTCAGGAGCATGGAATGCACGTTTCCTTTTCTGCCTTCTTCCGGAAAAGGAATTTTTGTACCGTTTTTATGTTTCTTATCATATAAAAGAATACCACATTCTGTCTTTGGCTCACAGACTGCCGATACATGTAATCCCTCTGGTACAAAGAATACTCCTAGGGGATATGTTGATGATGTCGTCACATAAAAAGTTTTCTGCATGTAATCCCTCCGGGGCCGTACTCGGTATAGTCACTTGCTTGCTGTGTGATGCTAGCGGCCGGGAAATACCCTCAATCAAACACTTCATGCAAGAATCGCTCGCGATTCTTGAGACGCTAGCCGTCAGGCTTGCGTCTATTATAGCATAATCTCCGTTCTTTTTCCAGACTTTACGAAAAGTTTGGACTTCCCATTGAAACTGCCACACACTTTTTGTAAAATATAAGTATTATTTATGCCGCCCGGCTGGCGGCGGAATGGAGAGACCACTATGAAAAAAGAAGACAATACACCTGTCACAGAACCTTTAGATGCCGCATCGGAAGAAATGACCGTTGAACTGGACCTTGACGATGGAAGACACGTTTCCTGCTCGGTCGTTACAATTCTTACCGTATCGAATCAGGACTATATCGTCTTACTGCCTCTGAATGAAAACGGGCAGAACGAAGATGGCGAGGTATGGTTCTACCGCTATTCCGAAAACGAAAAAGATCCAAACGAAGAGCCCGTGCTCGAATATATTGAAAACGATGACGAGTATGAGGCCGTTGCAGATGCCTTCGACGAATTTCTGGACAATGTTGAATTTGATGAAATGGTCGGCGACGATTCAGACCAGTAATGGTTCGAGGAAACGGGAGGGCCGTTCCTTTCCGTTTCCCTGATCACAATAAAGAATGTGCAATTCCTTTTTGGCCCTCGTCATTGCCACATAGAACATCCGGCGTTCCTCTTCTATCTCTTCCGCTGCAGCGGCCTGCCTTGACGGGAGTTTTCCCTCGTTGACATCCGGAAGATAGACGGTGGAAAACTCCAGCCCCTTTGCCGCGTGCATCGTCATCAGACGGATACCGGTCCGCTGTTTATCTCCTATATTATTTTCCATTTCTTTCTGCTTCTCGTTCATCAACATTCTGCATTGACTAATATAGTCATTCATTTCTCCGAAACTGCTGAACCTTTTTATCTCCTTCTGAAAATCATCCGCAATCCGCAGCAGTCTTTCGCACTCTTCGACAGGATAATTCTCTTTCAGATAGCTATCGTAGCCGATGACATGCCTGATGTAGTTGACAGCGAGATAAGGCCGCATTGTGCCGAGCTGTTCCAGGTCATGGAATAACTGGCGGACCGCTTCCTGCATCCGGCTGTTATTCTGATAATAGGTAAGCAATTCTTTCAGGCAGGTATTACTGCTTCTCGCACAATCTTTCTGCAGGTAACGAAGCGGCCTGTTCATGAACAAATGAAAAATCTCCCGTTTGTGGTTCCCGTTCGCAAATTCAAGATAGGCAAGCAAGTCTTTGATGATGAAATGGTCGTACCTGCTTTTTAGCGTTTCCTTCATCACAAAAGGAATTTCCTGTAATAGCAGTTTTTCCGCAAGAATATTGCATTCATAGTTCGTGCGGTAGATGACCGCCGTCTCAGACAAAGCTTCCGGTTTTTCCTTCTGTGCCGTCTTATGCAGCATGCGGAGCAGTTCTTCATACTCTTGTTCCTGTCTGGAAAAAGACTGCATAATTACGCCCGCACCATCTTTATGATTCGCCTGAATGTTCTTGAAAAAGCGGTTTTGGTTGGCCGCAATGACCTGTAACGATTTCTCGACAATCTGCCCATGGCAGCGGTAATTAATATCTAACAGCACATGTTCCGCCATCGGATAATCTCTCAGGAACTGCTGCATGATATCCGGTCTTGCACCACGGAAACCATAAATAGACTGGTCGTCATCCCCCACGATAAAAAGATTGTTCTCCGGCTGGGCCAGCAATCGGATAATCTGATATTGGAGCGGATTGATATCCTGAAATTCATCGACCAGAATATAGGAATACCGCTTCTGCCATTCTTTTAAAAGATTCGGATTTTCCCGAAATAATTTCAGGCACAAAAGCCCCATGTCATCGAAGTCCATTTTGGCAAACTCCGCCAGATATCCGTTATAATCTTCATAAATTGCTTTCAGTTCTTCTTTTGAAAACAATTCCTCCGAAAGACCATCGAACCGCTCACCGTTATTCTTTACCTGACTGATCAGACTGATCAGGCCGCTTATTTTCTCATTTTCAGCAAGCAGCGGCGTCATAGGAAGCTGTAAGATCTGTGCCAGGAGATTTCTTTTCTGTGTTTCGGGAAGCAGGGTGAACTGACGATATTGTCCAGTCTGTCTCAGGATAGAATAAAAGACTGCGTGAAATGTGCCAAAAGAAACATAAGAATTTGTTTTCCTTACCAGCTTATGGAACCGCTGCTGCATTTCACCCGCCGCCGCTCTGGTAAAGGTAATCACCAGAATACGGGAAGGCTCTATGCCGCATTCCATAATCAGGTAGCGGATACGCTGTGTAATTACAAAGGTTTTGCCGCTTCCGGGCCCGGCAAGCACCTGCATGGGCCCGGAAGTAAACTCAACCGCTTTTTTTTGTTTGGAACTCATTGTAAATTCAGGCATTCTGTAATTTTTCGATTCCCTTTCTGATTCTGGCAAGAGACTCTTCTTTCCCCAGTATTTCCATGATTTCCGTCGCACCTGCGGGTGTCATCTGCTTACCGGATACGGCGGTCCTTATCGGCCACATGACATAGCCGTTCTTGCATTCTTTTCTGGAAACATATTCCGTCAACGTCTGATACAGGGCGTCGTTACTGTAATCTTCCTGTGCTTCCAAAATGGGAAGCAGTTCTTTTAATACTTCCAAAGAAGAGGCTTCACTCGTTTTCATCTTCTTATGAGCATACATCTGTGTATCGTATTCCGGAAGTTCTTCAAAAAAATCTACCATTTCTCTGATATCCGGGAAAATTTCGATTCTCGTCTTGACCATGGCCGCAATCTTGCGCAGGTCAAACTCTTTTGTCAGGACTTCTTTCAGGTAAGGCTCCGCCATCTCATAGAATCTGTCGAAATCCATCGCCTTCATGTATTCGCCGTTCATCCATTTTAATTTGGTATAATCGAATACTGCCGGCGATTTAGAGATATGATGGTAGTCAAACTTCTCCACCAGCTGCTCCAGCGTAAAAATCTCTTCTGTTCCGTCCGGGCTCCAGCCAAGAAGGGCAACGAAATTAACGACTGCCTCCGATAAAAATCCCTGCTCGATTAAATCTTCGTAAGAAGAATGACCACAGCGTTTCGACAGTTTCTGATGATTTTCATCCGTGATCAACGGACAGTGCACATATTTGGGTACTTCCCAGCCAAATGCTTCGTAAAGGCGGTTGTATTTCGGAGAAGATGAAAGATATTCATTTCCCCGCACAACATGCGTAATGCCCATTAAATGGTCGTCTACCACATTCGCAAAATTATAGGTTGGGAAACCGTCCGATTTGATCAGGATCATATCGTCCAGTTCCGCGTTGTCCACGGAAATATCGCCGTAAATATCATCATGGAATACCGTTGTTCCTTCCGCCTTATTGTTCTGCCGGATGACATAAGGTTTTCCGGCTTTCAGGTTCGCCTCGACCTCTTCTTTGGAAAGATACAGACAGTGTTTGTCGTATACATTGATTTCCTTGCCTGCGACTTCTCTTGTCAGCGAAGCAAGCCTGTCCTTATCGCAGAAACAATAATAGGCTTCCCCTTTATCGACAAGTTCTCTGGCATATTTTAAATATAATCCCTGCGCCTGACGCTCACTCTGTACATAAGGGCCGACGCCTTTATCTTTATCCGGGCCTTCATCGTGAATCAGTCCGGTCTTTTCCAGCGTACGGTAGATGATTTCCACGGCGCCTTCTACATAACGTTCCTGATCGGTATCTTCGATTCTTAAAATAAAATCGCCGCCCTCGTGTTTCGTAATCAGATAGGCATAAAGCGCCGTTCTTAAGTTACCAACGTGCATCCGTCCCGTCGGGCTCGGCGCATATCTTGTTCTTATTTTCTGCATGGTTTTTGTGCTCCTTTTTTATATGAAATATTCTTCACACTAACCTCCATGATTTCGCTTCGCGGAATCTAAGATTTGTACGGAGAATGCCGCATTTCAGGCATTCTCCAGTATGAGAAAGACTTGCTACGCAAGTCGTAGTACTTCTTGGCGAAATGCCCTTTGGCATGAGTCTTAGAAGTTCTTCTCACACTATTTCTCGGGAATTTTCTGCGCTGCCGCCGCTTTGAAGTTTCCTACCGCTTTTGCCGCCTGCGAAATCGCGATGTTCGTGCCCGCTCCGGCAATACAGCCGCCCGGACAGGCCATTCCTTCGATCAGACAGCCGTTCTTCTTTCCGGCCTTGGCAAGCATCAGCATTTTCCGGCATTCTGAAAGGCTTTCCGCGTGTTCGATATTGACTTCCACATCCGAATAATATTCCCGGACACATTCTTCAATCGCGCTTGCAACACCGCCCGCAACACCATATCCGCGGCCTGCGCCGGTTGCGCCTTTCAGCTCGTCCAGTGCCTGTATCTCTTTCAGTAAAATGCCTTTTGCCTCGAACATACCGGCGAGTTCCTCAAAAGTAATGACGAAATCCACATCCGAACGGATCGTTCTTCTGGATGCTTCCAGTTTCTTAGAGGCACAGGGGCCGATAAAAACGACTTTTGCATCGGGATGTTCTTCTTTGATCACACGCGCCGTCGCCACCATAGGCGTTAAGGCGTTGGATATTTTATCGATTGTTTCCGGGAAGAACTTCTTAGCAAGCACCGACCATGACGGACAGCAGGATGTCAGGCTGAACGGCAGATTTCCGGTGGCAACTTCCTTCGCATAATGCTCCGCTTCCGCAAGCGCGCCCATATCCGCACCGATCGCCGTCTCATAAACATCAAAAAATCCCAGTTCTTTCAAGGCAGTCTTTAACATATCCGGCGTTATATCAGGGCCGAACTGTCCAACAAAAGCAGGCGCTACCTGCGCGATGATCTTCTGCCCCGACTGAATAGCACGAATCAGTTGAAAAATCTGCGATTTGTCGGCAATCGCACCGAACGGACAATTCACCATGCACTGCCCGCAGGAAACGCATAATTCATTGTCGATGACCGCTCTTCCCTTTGCATCGTTCTTAATGGCATTGACACCGCAGGCGCCAGCACACGGCCTTACCTGATGGGATATCGCGTCATAAGGACAGATTGCCTTGCACTTTCCGCATTTAATGCACTTTTCCTGGTCGATAACGGATTTACCGTTCTTCATGGAAATCGCATCCCGCGGGCAGACTTCTCTGCACGGATGCGCCACACATCCCATACATTTATCCGTTACCTGATAGCAGTTCTCCGGACAGGCATTACACGCAGACGGAATGACCTGCATCAACGGCGGTTCATAATATTTCTCGGAAATATTACTCTCTTCCAATCCCTGTGTCAAATGGACAAGCTGATTCTCCGGCCGGAGAGATAACCCCATCGCCAGCCGTATCCGCTCTCTCGTGATCGCCCGCTCTCTGTATATGCTTTCATACTCCGACTCGTCGTAATCTACAATCTTATAAGGCAGAGCTTCCATATCATCTTTTAAGTTTTCAGAAGTATACGCCAGATTGGCAACTTCCTTAAAAATCCGGCGCCTGTTCTTACGAACCTGGGTATCTATTCCTCTCATACGCATAACCTCACTTGTAACTCTATTTTTGCACAAACTTATGCGGAAGTCAACAACCCAGAGCGGCCAGTCCAGAAACAATACCTGCAATACATCCCTCTTCAAAAGGTGCCCGCAGGCCTGCCTCTCTTAACAGTTCGGGATAAAATCTTCCGGAAGCCAGTTTACACAGTTTCAGATAGCTTTCCCAGGCCTTTTGATAATCCCGATCCATTTTAATCTTATACTGGAACGCGCATAACTGCGCCAAAACATAATCTATATAATAAAACGGACATTCATAAATATGGAGCTGTTTCTGCCAGAAACCGCCTGCCTGCAGGTACTTGCTGCCGTCACAGTCCATATGGGGACGGTACTCCTTTTCCAACCGGGTCCATGCCGTTTTACGCTCGGCAGGCGTCAGTTCCGGATGTTCATACACGATATGCTGAAATTCGTCTACCATACAGCCATAGGGAATGAAGGCAGCCGCATCCTCCAGATGCATCTGACGGTAACGTTCCGCATCTTCTCCGAAAAATAATTCCATCCACGGCTCCGTAAAAAATTCCATAGACATAGAATGAATCTCCGCTGTTTCCATTGTCAGGTACCGGAAATGGTCGGTAACCGGATCCTTTGCCGCCACATAATACTGAAAAGCATGTCCGCATTCATGGGTAATGACGTCTACATCATCGCTGGTACCGTTAAAATTCGCAAAAATGAACGGCAGCTTATAATCCGGCAGTTCTTCCTCGTAGCCGCCGGCTTTTTTCGTAGTTCTTCCCAATACGTCAAAAAGCTCATTCTCCTGCATATCACAGAAGAACTCCCGTGTCTCCTGTGACAGTTCGGAATACATCTTCATACCATTCGCCAGGATTTCTTCCGGCGTACCCTGAGGCGCCGGATTTCCTTCCGCAAAATAGACGCCTTCATCATAATAATACAAATGTTCTACATTCAGGCGTTTTCGACGGTTCTCGTGCATTTTTTCCACAAAAGGAACATATTCTTTTTTAATCTGGCTGCGGAGATTCTCGATTTCTTCCCTGCCATAGGAATTTCGATTCATACGACAGTATCCCATTTCGATAAAATTATCATATCCCAGCGCTTTTGCCTGCGCGGTACGGTTTTTTACGAGCAGATCATAAATCTCATCAAATTCCTGTTCGTGTTCCTCAAAAAATCCGGTATATTTTTTCCATGCTTCCTCACGAACGCTCCGGTCTGCGGCTGTCATATATTTTTTCATCAGGGAAAGGTTCTTTTTTTCGCCGTTCCAGTCAATGGAAGCCGAGGCGATAAGCTTTGCATAACGGGTGCTGAGTTTATTTTCTTCCTGCATCAACGGAATTAGCTTGTCATCAAACGCTTTCATGGCAAGCTCCATAGACTTGAACGGTACTTTGCCAATTTTTTCTTCCATATAAGAACGGTAAGAAGATGCGCAGAGAACGCGCTGGTACTCATTCACCAATGCCTGGATTTTCGGCGTAATCTCATCATTATATTCTCCCTCTGCAGCATAATATTCATCTGTCATGTCCATATCTCTTCGAATAGTGGCGATTCTCATAGTTGTCCTGACATGGTCATACAACTTATAAAATGCTTCATGGAGCGCCAACTGCTCTTCTCCGCTCTTTGCATTGGCAGCTTTCCCAATCAATTTCTTTCCTTCTTCCGTCACCGCCTCCACATCGATTCTGGAATACGGCATTTTTGAAAATTTCATCATAATTTTTATTTTCTCCTTATCTGTCTTTTGGGAATGTTTCTAATCTCCAATCTCCATACAAGCTTGTCTGGGAGAATGCCCGTATTTTGGGCATTCTTCGGTGTGAGAAAGACTTGCTGCGCAAGTCGTAGTACTTCTTAGCGAAATGCCCTCTGGCATGAGCTTTAGAAGTACTTCTCACACTATGCCCTCCGCCGCCTGAACCAGATGATAAATCCGGTAACGAGCAGGCACAACGGCAGGATAACGACCGACAGCAGGCCTACGATAGCCGCGGTTCTCGTCGAAAAAGTCATCATGGCCGTATAAAGTTTCATCGGAATGAGAATCGTACTTTCCTGCTCCACAAGCGTTCCGATGATGTTACCAAAAGCCCTGACATTGTTTCCCGGCACGATGCTGTCTGCGTCTTCCGTAAAGAAAAACTCCACAGCAACGACGACACCATTTGAAATTTCATTGTTCTCCACCGTCTTTTTCGCCCGTACCGCAATGACGAAGGGACCTTCCAGATCATCATTCGTCTTATTGAAATCGGTCTCTATTTCCAGTTCTTCCGGCTGATATATTTTGCTGTAAGATGTCTCTTTTGTCTGAAGTAACGGCGCATAGAGAATATCCTGCGCCGCTTCGTCATAGAGAAGTCCCTGCGCATAAGGCGCAAAAACGACCGAGTCGGCAACGCTCTCCGTCATTTCATCATATACGACCTGTGGAAATATCAGATAGGGAATCTGCCCATAATAAAAATCCGCATCTTCTTCCAGAATAATGCCTTCCGTTACGGATACACCATAATAATCCAGGATCCGTTCAAAATTCGGGAGTTCCGCATCCGTCCATGCCGGAATGATAACGGCGTTTCCGCCTTTTTCCAGATAAGCAATAATCTTATTCACATCATCTTCCGAATAATCGCTTAGCGGCGCATTCAGGATAAGAGCCTGTGCATCTTCCGGCACTTCATCCACCGATAACAGCAACAACGGCTCACAATCAATATTTTTTTTCTGAACAGTCTGTAAGAACTGCCCTTCCAACTCCAGTTCATTATGTCCTCCGACAGCATACAGCTTCGGCATCGTATCAGACGTTACATAATCCAGCGCGGAAACAATCTGTCCCTCCCCATCATATCCGGTAATCTGGTATTCATAATATGAATAGTAATCGTATCCATAAATATTATAATAATCGATGACCCTGCTCCTTGCCGGACCGGCGACAATCAGACTGTTAGAACTCGGCTCCGTCTCCGCATAATTGGAGTAGAACTGCGGATTGAGAAGCGGGTCCACATAAGTCACCGTAATATGCTCCGACAAAGCTTCCAGCTTCCGAAGCGTTTTATCCAGATTTTCATCCTTGTATTCTTCATTTGCCATCACATAAATATGGATATCATCTGATAATTCCGCTACAAACGCTTTCGTCTCATCCGTCAGCGTATACATTTTATTGGAAGTGACATCCAAAGAACGCAGATTCTCCGGCATTTTCTCCGCCAAAACATTGACTACAGCAGTCAGTGCTGCTGTTACAAAAAACAAACCGATATGGTAGGCGCTGTTCTTCACTCCTCCGCCTGATACGCTGTATCTTCTTTTCTGAATGGACTGTACTGTACAGAACAGAAAAAAGATTGCCAGCGATACATAATACACGACTGACGGAACATACAGACTGCCATCCGCCATCGCGTCGAATCGACCGGCCATATCGAAGATGCTCAGGAGCCGGGTCAACAGATTGCCCGTCTGGGAAATCATACTGCAGATTCCCGCCATCAGATAACCAAGGAACAACACGACAAAAGTAAGAACTGCCGCGATAACAGGACTCTCCGTTAAAGAAGAAAAGAATCCCCCGGCCGCCAGCGCAAACGCACCATACAGAAAAAAACCGAGCAGAGCCGTATAAGATACCCCCATCTGGAACTCCCCGAAAAAAGATAGAATGAGCGGCACTATCCCAACGACAACGACAGGAACCGCATAGACAGTCAAAAGTGCCAGATACTTTCCGAGCACAATTTTCAATACGGACACAGGTGCGGTCAGAATCAGCTGATCAGTCTTCTGCTTCCTTTCCTCCGCCAGACTCCTCATCGTCAGAATGGGAACCGCAAACTGGAGCAAAAAAAGGCTTCCCTGCAGTACATAGGAGATATTCGGCTCTCCATAAAGCATCACAAAATAGGTAAAATAAATACCCATCATCAAAAACATCGCCGCAAGATAAAGCCATCCGATAAAAGAGTGAAAAAACGCTCTGACTTCCCGCTTATAAATTGCCGTCATTTTCTTTTTCCTCCTCTTCTATTTTTATTACGTTTTCCGGCTCCGGAGATTTCTGTTCCAACGCTTCCGCTTCCTGTTCCGGAAATTTTCGTTCCGCTGCTTCCACTTCCTGTTCCGGTGTCCCGGTTAATTGTAAAAAGATATCTTCCAAAGATTTTTCGACTCTGTTCATGGACAGCACCGGCATATCATGACTCGTAAAAGCAACGGATAATGCGCTTCTGATATCTGTACTGTCTTCCGTAAGAATCCGCACCTGAATACTGTTTTTTTCCGTCGTCTTTTCAAAGGTATAAGAACCGATATGCTCCATTCCTTCAAGCAGCGCTTCCGCTTCCTCACGGCTTCCATATACGGTCATTTCAATCTCTGCCGATCTTACCATCAGCTTTCTGAGTCCATCCGGAGAATCACTCGCCACAAGCCCGCCTTTTGCAATGATCATAATATGATCGCATATCGTATCCACTTCGGATAAAATATGAGAACTTAAAAGAATTGTATGCTCGCCTGCAAGCTTCTGAAGCAGTGTCCGGATTTCAAGGATCTCTCTGGGATCCAACCCTACCATCGGCTCATCCAGAATCAAAACTTCCGGATATCCGATCATGGCCTGCGCCAGTCCTGCCCGCTGCTTATAACCTTTCGAAAGATTTCGAAGCAGACGCTTCTCCATCCCCAAAAGCCCGACCATCCGCATAATTTCCTGAATCTGCTCTTTTCGTTCGGTCTTTGTCACTTTCTTTAATTCCGCTACAAACTGCAGATATTCGAGCACCGTCATGTCCAAATATAAGGGGGGCACTTCCGGCAGATATCCAATGTGCCGTTTTGCTTCTTCCGGCTGTTCGAACATATCGAATCCACAGATTTCCACCGTTCCTTCCGTTGCCGCAAGATAGCCCGTCATGATATTCATCGTCGTCGTCTTCCCTGCTCCGTTCGGGCCAAGGAAACCATAGATTTGTCCTTTCTGCACTTCAAAAGACAAATGATCTACTGCAACATGATTTCCATATTTTTTTACAAGATTATCTACCTTTATCAAAAAAATTCCTTCTTTCTTTCAGTCTACAGAATAACCGCCCGTCCTGCCGACGACGTCGGTACAAACATCTACGAACGCTTCTGGAGAATCGCCTATGCGATTCTCCAGTGTGAGAAAGGTTCGCCACGCGAACCGTAGAAGTTCTTGGCGTCTCGTCCTATGACGAGACGTCTTTAGAACTTCTTCTCACACTTTGCACACGAGACCAATTATATCATATTATAGTACTAAAATCATTATGAATCTTTTATGAAAATTTTTTCAGAAAAATTTTTTTGCAAAGGGAAAGGAAATCTATGGACATGAGAGATTACAATTTCAATAAAGATTTTGACAGATTCCCCGTCGCCATGGCATATGTACCCTGGCAGCGTCTAACGAATATCTATGAGGACCTAAATGAGGCGCTGGAAAATGGAACGATCTTTCCGGAATTGAACAAACCTTTTACAGGAAGGAGATGCTGCTAATGGCCAGAACTTTCAGAAATGAGCAGGAAAAACTGCTCCACAACATCAGACTGATGGATTTCGTCATCGTAGAAATGAACCTGTATCTGGATACCCACCCGACCGATACAGAGGCGGTCGATTATTTGAAACACTATGTCCGCATGAAAAATCAGGCCATGCGCGAGTACGCATCCAAATACAGCCCGCTCAGCCTGGCGACCGCTGATGCGTCCACCTGTAAAGAATGGAACTGGGCAACAACACCTATGCCCTGGGAAGGAGGCTGCAATTAATGTGGAATTATGAAAAAAGATTACAATTTCCCATAAATATTACGAGTCCGAATGCAATGCTTGCACAGGCGATCATCAGCCAGTACGGCGGCCCTGACGGCGAAATGGGTGCATCCATGCGTTACCTGTCACAGCGTTATGCCGCGCCTTACAGGGAAGTGGCAAGTATATTGACGGATATCGGCACCGAGGAACTCGGCCATCTGGAAATGGTCGCAACGATCGTTCATCAGCTGACCAAAGATCTATCGATGGAAGAAATTGAGAAATCAGGATTTGCCAATTACTATGTAGATCATACGGTCGGCATCTGGCCACAGGCCGCAGGCGGTTTTCCTTTCAGTGCGGCACAATTCCAGTCCACGGGTGATATTATCGCGGACCTGATGGAGGATATGGCTGCAGAGCAGAAAGCCAGACTTACTTATGACAATATTTTAAGGCTCATCCACGATCAGGAAGTCTGTGAACCGATCAAATTCCTTCGCGCAAGGGAAATTGTACACTTCCAGAGATTCGGTGAAGCCCTCAGAATCGTTCAGGACAGATTGAATGAAAAGAACTTCTATGCGTTCAATCCGGGGTTTGACTGTAATGGTCAAAAGGAAAACTAATGAACAACTAAAGCGAATTAGCGGCCGCTAATAAAAGCGGTCGCATTTGTATATAATATTGGGAACATCCTCTAAAGAGTTTCCACAGTATCATTCATGTCTTTATTCATAACAACAGTTCTATAATATTTCCATATGTTCCCTCTATCAATATAAACTCTGAATTTACTTCCTCTGTAATATGTATTTAGACAAAGAAATATATTTCCATTTGTTTCAATAGGAAAATCGATAAAATCCTCGTCATATACATAATCTTTTTTAACAAAACACACAATGCAAAAAGGATTTTTCGCATAATGTTCCCCATTTACGATAATTGCATTTTTTCTTATACTTCTATTTTTTTCAACATATCCCTTTTTTTCAATAATTCTTAGAACTACCTCATCATAGAAATCTTCTACTTTCATTTCATCAATTTGATTAAAAAACCTTCTCTTTTTTCTTGTAAGTAATGATTCCAGCAACCCAAGTGTAACCAATACCGCCCATAATAAATAAAAGAAAGATATTATGGAAAATCCCCTCTTATACATTACCACTATTACTGATAGAAAATAAAGATAATAAACCACATACACTAAAATTTTTTTCCATAAATGTCTTTTCTTCCCCATATTCAATTACTTTTTCCTATTAATTAATATTACGATTCATAAAGATAATTCCACCGATAAATAATGAAAGGCAAATATACACTAATGTTATGAATATAATTGGAATTATCTTGTCAATCCAAGCATTACATCCTGTTGAACAATTACCAATCCATAAACAATTTATCACTTCACGTTCAAATATTGCAGCAAGAAAAGACATGACCGTCGGTGCTCCAACTGCCATTAATACACAAAAAACTATTGTCTTGACTATCTTTCCAAACAAACAGATGCACATTGAATAAAAGCAGACAATTCCAAATAGAACCAGCAGCTGAGTAATCAACCACATAAACACAGCTGGAGGCTGCGAAGATTCAAATCCATGACCATCATACATCAATGTAGTTATAATCAAAATCAAAAGTCCATATGTAAAAAACATTGCCAAAGACAACAGATACGATGCAATTATTTTGGCAGTGTACATTCTCCATTTTGAAACTTTCTTTGTCACTAAAAAAGCAAAATAACCATTTTCCCTATTCTTACTGAAACTTTCAATTGTAAAAATTCCAATTATCATAGTTATGAGTGGACTTGCGTATGCTATTTGCAACAATGTTCCCGCATTCATCGCCTGAATCTGTTCAAGGGAATCAAACTCAATAAAGCCAAGACTAATCTTTCCTGATGAACTTATCTCACTGATTGCTTCACTAAATAAAGCAGGAAGCGCATTACCCAGCGTCCAAGTCATCATGACTATCATTAACGCTGAAAGCACTACATATAAGATACAACGAAAAAAAGAACTGTCTTTCAATGACATTATCGTTTGATTTTTTATTAATCTTATCATGTTTCTCCCTCCATCAAATGTAAGAAATAAAGTTCCCTTTGTTCCTCATCCATTTCATTCAATTCATCTGAAGATAGCTGCTTGATCAGACATCCATTTGCAATGACGCCATATACAGTGACAATTTTAGTAAGTTCACTCAATATATGACTTGAAATCATCATAGTCACTTTTTTTTCTTGATTGATGGAAATCAGAAGTTCTCTTATTTCCTTTACGGATGCTGGATCCAATCCATTCATTGGTTCATCTAATATCAGAAAATCAGGCGAACAGATTAGAGCCAGTGCAATAGACAATTTCTGCTTCATTCCTGTTGAATACTTTCCAATCTTTTTAAAACGATCCTGGTAAAGTCCCACCTGTTTCAGAATATTATCAATTTCCTGGCTATCAATTTGTTCTATTGAATTACCATATAATTTTAAAAGTGAAACCGCATTCAATGACCTGTTAAAACAATCGGTTTCAATGGCCACTCCCAGTTTTGGAATACATCCCTCTATCTCAAACCATTCAATTGAGCCACTCGTGCTTTTCATATAACCAGCTATCTGACGCATTAAGGTAGTTTTTCCAGCTCCATTTTTTCCAACAAGCCCATAGATATCGCCCTGATTCATTTGCAAACATATATTATTATTTGCCAGACACCGACCAAATTTTTTGGTTAATCCCTCCACTTTTAAAATCAGCATTTACTCGACCTCCACAACAACTTTTCCGCTGTTCTCATCAAAAATATATTTTATCAATATATCTTTTTGTGTTTTTTGGGAAATGTAATCCACAATTTTCTGTGCAATATTTTCTTTACTAAAACAAGAAAGATAAGAACCTTTTTGTATTTTAAACTGTATTATCCTGCTTCCTTTGGAAATACTTTTATCAATCATATTTTCCATTTGAATTTCATCATTTATGATAAGATGCTTCCATTCATAGTATCCATTTACATTCGAATCGCAGACCGGATATTGTGAATGATTCCAACGATATTTGCCATTCGCCTCACCATCAGAAAAGTTAAAACCATGATATGCCATAATGTCATTTTCCCTATAAATACAAATATCTTTGGTAATATCTACATGCGAAAAGTGGTTATTCATAAGCACTATATTCCATGCGTGTGGCTCCCATCCAGAATCATTTATTTCACCTTCTATAACAATTGTCTTGATGTCGGCCAAATCCATCAGGCACTTAAAAAGCATACTGATTCCTTTGCATACACCTTTTCTTTCAAATAAAGTACAAAATGCGGATTGCGAAAGTTTACCTCCCATGTTATTATCCGTATCATAATAACCATATTCTATATTCCGGCATAAAAAGTCATGTATCGCTATTTCCCGTTCTATCTCCGGCATAGATGGGCTAACTATTTTATTTACTATGAATTCGCATTCTTCAAGAAACTGCATATGATTGTTGTAAATATCCTGTTGGCAGAACCAATAGCCCGGAAGCAAATAGAATTCAACAGCATTATACTCAAAGTTTAAAGCTGAATTGTCCACAATCGAAAGTTCAGGATGATCGTTAAGCACTGCCGCATATAACTCACAAGCCTGTTCTCTTGAAGTCCTATTAATTTTGATTCTTGGACTGTAAGCACATAATCCCTCGTATATTTGTTGATAAATTTCCTTATCCTTAGCATTCATTTGACTAAAATTATATACAAAACTCATGAATTGCCTTTCCGTCCAAATACATTTTTAAATTTACCCAAAATACCGGTCTTATTCCTATCCTGCTCACTTTCAATGCGTTCCATAAATAACGTATATTCTTTTTTTACTTTTTTATCAATGCAGCATTCAACATGTTCATTTATTTTCTGTAATTGTCTTCTCGGCACAGACACAAAATATGCCCAAAATAGCTCATATGCCAATTGTATGTTAAATGTAACTACATATTCAAACAGTGAAGCGAACATAGCCGGTTTTCTCTCAATGGACTCCAAGACCTCTTTACAATAATACATCCAGAAACTATCACCACTATTTATAAAAGCTTCACAAAAAATCTTTTGTGCATTCATATTATTCAACAACGCTCCACACTGTTTATAAACCTTCTTGACGGTAAATTCAATCTCCTTCTCGGTAAATCCACAGAAACTGCATTGCTTAACAACACTGATACTTTCTATCGTTCTAAGTTCTTTTCCAAACACTTTATGATGTAAAAACCATACAGCATAAGCTTTTGTATCAAAATACTCTATTTTTCTACTTTCTAACTGTTGCAGATAATCATTCAGTCGTTTTATATCATTTTGCGAGCTTTCATTTAACTTAATTGTTTTGTCATAAGCTCGACATATCTTTTCAACACACTCAATATGATTCACATTTTTCAAAGTAAAAATAACAAGTGTAAAAAAATCATTTGCGTTATTTCTACCCGCAATAACATTATGATAAAAATATTCGACTAATTGCGCCTGCACGCTATTCCAATAATTCTCATCATGCCTTAGTTCATTGCATAAATGGTAAAAACCATCCATGTTATTAGGCTCTGCTATAATAATGTATTTGATAATTCTTGTCTTTAAATCATATTCAGAAAAATCCTTTAAGGAAATCATATATTCATATAATAACAATGTTTCTCTATCATCTTTTAAAAACTCAAAGGTTTTTTCCTGAAGTTCATCCTTTATCCCTTTTTTATCTTGAAAGAGTGGAAAAAGACTTACATAAAAGTAATACTTCAAATTCAGCGGTATTTTGTTTGTAATTTTTTCAATACATCCTACCGGATCAGTCACTAATTGAATGTTATAATAAATTGCACGCAAAATATCAGAATTGTATCTGTTCGCATATACTTCCAGAGGAAGATTTTGTTCTGCAATAAAGGAAAGGATTTGCCGTCCCCAGAAAACATTATGATATTCAACTGTATCTTCTTTTAGAGAAATTTCTACTTCATTTGCAACTTCTGCCGAAACCAATGCTCTTTTAATTTCCATTTGAACATCCGCGTTTATTGAAAAAATGTTATCTTGTAAATTTTCTATATTATCTTTTCCTATCAATTCATACTCATTTACCATAAAAAGAATTTTCATCCAATATACATAACAAACATACTTACGCATTTGAGTATTATTTGTTTTCTGAGAAGCCTGGAATGCATACTTTATACATATAAACACATTGTCACAATTTGAATTTTCACTGTCGTCAAGATGCTTTAATATCGTTGAAAAAAACTTATCACAAAATATTTTATTGGAACAGTCTAATACATACTCAAAAGCCACTCGTAAAGTTGAAAAATCCATAGAGCCAGCCTTCCCATTATAAGCTTGATAAGCATCATATAGCGCAGGCAAATATCCGTCTTTCACAGAATAACTTAATTCATTTACAAATGTAAAAAAGGTGTCTAATATAACTCTATTTACCGTATATCCTGCCTCCACAACATCAACATATCCTCCTTCATTATCATCAAAGTTGAATACATTATGAATAAAATCAAAGACATAAAAGATTCCCATATCACATGTAGATTTTGGAGAATAAACAGTTCCCTCAGGCAATACACCACAAATGAAGCAATCTGCCTCTAAAGGATCATAAGCATATGTCGAAAACGTTATTTCCCTTGCAATATTTTCAGGAAAAGCATAGGTTACTCCGGCAATCCAATACGGAATATTTTCCATATCATCACATATCACAATTCTTTTCCCGGATTTAAAGCACTCAAAAATGGCCTTCACCATGGCCTTTAAATAAAAGAAGCGAGAAGAATCCTCTGTAAAATAATGTGAAACCGCATCAAATGACATGCTGCCATCAAATAATTCCTCTTCCTTTACTGAGGATAAAAATTTCGGAGCACAATCTAAATTTTTGTCTGCTTCTGATAAATCATCTATAAATATCGATGAACCAAGTGCCGAAACAGGATAACCAGCATATTCATCAAAAGCAAAGCAATGACTGATAAAATTACCATAACGTTTCCCCGTGTTATCCAATCCTACATACTTATTTCTAGCAATATATCTATGCTTATCGTCAATTTTATTATAAATATAGTTAACAGGAAAAAGATTCTTAACTTCCTCCTTCGTAGGTGACGTTGGTAAATGATTAGGAGATTTATATTTACACATTTTCCCAATTCCCGCAAGTGAGTAATAAGCAGCAGGTATCTTTTCTGAATAAGAAAAAATCTGAAATCCATTACCGGAACGTGTAATGCCTGTTTTACATGCCGTATATATTAATTGAGTAACATCCATGATAGCCTTCCTTTCTTCCCACTTGCACTATTTCGTGGTTCCTTTAATAAGTTTATGTTTCCATAAAAGCCACAAGAAAGGGTCTTCCACTCTAAGCGGAATCACTTTATCTATTTTTTTTGATTCTTGAGGATTACACCCTAATGCGGACAGTCCAAAATAGGAATAAGTACTAAAATTGCTTTCAACCTGAGCTAAAAATCCATGACCAGCCCACTGATTTATCAGTGCTTCCATCTCATCACTGACATTTTTGCAGTCAATCACATCAAACATTCCCAAATTGTAGTGATTTCCCTGGGTCTTAATAAGGCTTCCCGGACTAAGCAGGGGCATTATTGCATCAATTTTAGTAAAAGCAACTGCTAATGGTATTGAAATCTTATCATTTGCTTTCATTCCCTTTGCTTTTCTGATTAACCTTGAAGTTCTTGCAATAATTGTTTCAATTTCTGTGTTAACATCCGGCAATGGTGTTCCATCTGGTAAATTATTTCTAACACCTTCCAGCTGCAATGGATCCAACAACATGATAATACCTGACGCATTAAAAATATATCGATTCACAACAGACATCGTATCTTCTGCATTAAGATCTTCTCCTGCCGTATCAAAGAAAGCAACTGTAACTGTCTTTTTTAAACGTGTTTTCTCATCATGGAATTTCAATTCATAAATAAGTGGTTCTCTTACACTTCTATTGACACTTGCAGCCTGTGTTGCCGGAATAATTACATGTTCTTCGTAGATACTCCTTTTAAAGTCCTCTTTGTATCTCCTGGAGGTTTCATCATTTGCGGCACTGGCAGAAAACAGAAAAGACTCCGTCAAAATATTAATAATATAGTCAATTAAAACAGCGATATAATGACTTTTCCCAGTTTCTTTGGCCCCTATAACTGCCAGCATAAAATTGTCTGTCTCCCCATAATAATTAGGCAAAAGATTATGACAACAGGAACAGATCCTATCTCGCGAAGTCGTTTTACAATCAGGGCATACTGCTTCTTTTGGTATGCCAAAAGAAAACAGCTTTTTTGAAAATACTTTGCGCTGTGGAATTGGAATTGTTAATCCTCTGTAAACTGCCAATTTCTCATCTGGTTCTAAGCCACATACAAAGCTGCCATCTATTTTTTTGGTTACATTCGAACAACGAAACTCAATATTTTGTGGCTTTATTTCCTCAAAACAAAATGGACAAATTATTTTCCCCATCTTCTTCACCTTTTTCTTAATTGTAATTTGGAATAAAGAGCAGCATCCTCAAAAAATAATTGAAACTTAGTTCTCTCATTAATCATCGTATCAGGAAATTTTACTTCTAATTTTTTTTGTGATGTGCTTTCAATTGTTCCGACCAGAATGCCATCACCTTTATCGACTGGCTGTACTCCTGCTTTTTTGTATAAAATCATTTTAGGTATCGCATCTATGTTTTCACAACTAATCATTACTTTAATTCCTTTTATCTTTTGAAACAGAGTTTTTTCCACTTCAATCTCATAATAAATCGTTCCTTGTTCCCCGTTCAAATAGAACGTGGATATTCCTGAAGAATAAATTCCATCTCCATAAGCAGCATAAACTGTAAAGTAATAATCATTTTTAGTTATATCGTGTATTGAAATTATTTTTTCTTTCTCGTAAGCTTCCTTTGAAATAACGATACGACTGGCCATACTATCCTCCGGTCCACTCGGGTATTCACCAATCTTATATAAAATCGCTGCCTCTCTCGCTTGGCAAGTCCAATCAAAAGAAAGATAGATTGTATTTCCAGAAATTCGTGGTTGCTGCATTCCTGAGAAATCGGCAACGTTAGAAATTCTTTGACAATCTCCAATTACACCCATCTGATTCACCACACTAATTGGACAGATATAAAAGACACCTTCTTCTGGCACATGAAACTGTATACTGGAGGCTGCCTTTGCTTCAACTGGAAGAACTTCAAACATATGCTTAATTTCCTCCAGACTGATCATTGTTCCACTGGAAACTGCTGGCTCTTGCCTTGACATCATGACTTCTACATGCCCAATATGTACAGGCTCCCAAGTGAATATATAGGAATTCCCCTTCTTTATTAACTCCCTATTCACCACCTTTTCGGGAGGCAATGCTGGTGTGGCTTTCACTGTTATTCCCGAAGAAGGAACAAAACCATTTACAGTTTGATAAATTGCATAAATAGTGTAATAATATGTTCGATCATTTACTAAATTCAAATCAGTTAGAGAATTGGATGAAAAAATTTTCAATTTTTCTCCTTCTCCATATTTTGCAACAGGAGCCCCCTCTTTTCTGTAAACTTCAACTTTATCAACAATTTGCTTTTTCTCCCATCGCAAAGTAATACAGGCGTTACCTTCTTCCACTGTACAGGAATCTACATCTAGGAAATTCATAACCGCCTCCTTATTAAAAGCCGGTAAAGCCGATATTCCCGCACGATAAGTATAAACAGAATAATAAGTAGGCGTATTGGCAGAAAGATTCGTGTCTTCAAATTGGTTGGCACTTATTTCTGCCAGGCAAATATTCTGTTCATCCTCCATATCTGATGTCGGAACCGAACCTTCTCTCTTCATCAAACGGTAGGTAACATTTCCAACAGAGGGGCTTTTATTCCAAGTTATCAAATTTGATTTGTCTTTTTTTATGACGCGCAAGTCAGTTGCAGGCTTAGGGGGATATTTTACCATCAAAAGCTTTGCATATTGCATATCTGCACATACTTCTAATGCCTTTAAACAAAAATCAATTATCTGACTTTCATTATCAGATGCCTTTGCCTTATGAAACCATTCCGTTGCTTCTGCAATACTACTATTTATATTTTCGATTAACGCATCATCCTGATAACTGCGTACTCTCGTACTTAATATGTAATATTCATTTTTTGCCTCTACAAATTTTTTTTGAGCTGCCAATTGCTTAATATGGTTGATATTACTTTCCAACTGACTTCTTTTCATCTGTATTTCTGCTTCTAACGGCGCAATGGCTGCATATTCTTTCCAATATCGTTTCGCCCCTTTTACACATTCTAACGCCCCGTCAAAATCAAATCGATCCAGACATTTTTGTGCTGCATTACATTCTTTCTCAGCATTTATTTTTCCACCCAAATCAGTTCCACAGTATGGACAATTTTGAACGCCATTCTCTACTTCTTTTCCACAGCTGAAACATTTAATCATAAAGGAATTTCCGCAGTTTGAACAATGTTTATTTCCATATTCCACTAAATAACCACAAATTTTACACCTCCTAAAAGTAGGTGAATCCACTGTATCATTAGGGAACTCATAATCTGTAATCTTTCTTGCAATGAACTCACGCTTTAGGGATTGTTTTATTTCCGAAACCGAAAGCTTTCGCCCCTCTGGTGTATTGCCATATAGTTCAATCAAATCTCTGGCTTTTTCCAAGCTGATCGCAGAATCCAGCGCAAATAAATCAATTCGATCAGATACTGCTTCTGGTATCATCTTGCTGATAAAATCATCATATTGTTTTCGTGTTTTTGCATCAGTCAGTATCTTTTTGCACTGTGTTGCTAACTTTTTGACGGCATTGTTTCTTTCCGTCTTTTGCGCGATGGCATTATATCTTGCATAAATTTTATCACTGATCTCTTTAATCTCATCTTGTGAAAAATTATATATGTCCTCCGATTTCCATTTACCACCACCTGGCTTCTTAATGTTGTTTTTCGAATCATCGACAGCCCAAAAAAGAAAATCATATAATGTTTTCTTTCCAACAACATCCAAATCTTTTATTACTTCCTCAAAAAGATTTCTACCAGTTCCCTTATCTTCTTCAATCGTCACGCCCGCCACTTTCATTTTCTCTTTTATGGTATCAAATGAAAGCATATATTTTTTATTGTTTTCTATGTACTTTTTCAGACCAGAGGCTTTCACAGTTTTTATTCCACAAAAACTATTCACAAGTTCTTGCAATTTCTTTTCTGAAATTACCAATGCTGCCTTAGCTTCTTCCAGTCGTTCCAGGCTATTCATATCTTCCGCTAGCATAATTCTTTCAAAAGAGCCTGATTTTCCAGTAACATCTTGATTATTCTGTGCTTCTCTTCGTTTCTGTGGGTTATTAAGAAGTGATGACCATTCAGCGCACTTTGAATCAAATTTCTTCTTAATAACATCTTTGGAAACTTCGGGCTTCCTAAAATCAAGTTCAAGTATTAAGTAATAGTTTGATCTTTCACTTTCTCGTCTTTCTTGTTCTGTCATTTTGTGTGCTCACTTCCTTATTTTAACCCCGTTATTGTTTTACATCTTTTGGATTCTTTACTTCTTGTAACAAGACATCTATTTTTACTTTTTTCTCCACACATCTGCGCATTGTCTCAAGAAATTCATCATTGGAACACGCATAATCAGAAGGTGATGGTACTTCTCCAAATAGAGCATAATATGCCTTATTATAAGGTCTGCACTTTTTGCCAAATTCTACACTATTCATACTTGTCCCTCCTTCATGCTCTCTTTCGTTTTCTCATAAATATTAGGAAAATACTTTTTAATAAATGCTATTGTTTCTGCGTCATTTTCGCTGATACAAGCCATAACATCGGCATAAATCTCATTTTCCCGATTATGCCCTTCATCAAAATAAGAATTTTGGTGTCGATAATACGGTACGCCTTCCATATTGTATCTGAGAATAATTTCCGGATTATTTCCTGATACAGCAGACAAAATATCTGATACATGACGATTGTAACAAACATCACTATCAAATAACTCATCCAGCATTTCATCCCTATATTCTGTGGTAGAAGAATCATTAAAATCAAAAGATAATGTATCATCATATACAGCTTTTAGGTATTCCGGCTGTTCTGAATACCAACCCTTCTTATCATCTAAATAATGTGATATCTCATGGCGCAGCACTTCTGCATATTCTTCGTCATCCATCTCCTTTTTCATAAAAACGCCATTATTAAAATAATAGCAGCCTTCCTCACGTTTTGATTCATTAACGGATAGTGCCTCCTTATTTTTTTCAAGAAATTCTACATACTCTTCTGGTGATCTTTCAAACGCTATCTTCACAGCATTTTCGCGGTATTCAGGGAATTTATTCACCAATTCTTTACTTAGTTCATTTTTTTCCACCACTTCATCTGACAACTCTTTTCCATAAGAAACCTCATCATCATTAAGTTCGCGGAGAAGACTCTGCTTTACATCCTCTAATGACATTTCTTTTTCTTTTGAATCTTCCAGATTTTCATCAATCTCAGATTGAAACTCTTTCCAACTATTTTTCATTAAAATAATCCTCTCAGTCCAGTTGATGATCGACTTACTATCTCCTGTCCTATATTTCCAAATGCGCTTACCATGGAACTTACATCTGTCAACACATTCATATCATCTATTGTGGATAACTGCCGCAAAAATGACTCTTCTGCGCTTCCTATCCCCATTGCCAGTATTTCAATTCCATCCTTTTTACAACTATCCGATACCTGCAGTGCCCTGTCTGAATTGCACCATACGCCATCTGTCAAAATCACAATAAATCTTTCCGTTGCATAATTCTGTAATAAATGATAAGCAGTTGTCATAGGTTCTTCTGTTCCCCCACCAATTGTCAACCGATTAATTGTTGTATTGATTCTATTCATATCCTTTGTCGGATTCAGTAAAACAGATACTTTTGTTTCAAAGGAAATAACAGCCACATTTGTACAGGACATATCAAGTGTTGAAACGAGTTTTTTTGCTGCACGCTTTGCTTGATTCAAACATCCATTCATACTGGCTGATGTATCAATGCAAATAACAACAGTCACTGGTAACGCAGCACTTTTCAGAACATCCGGACTTTCAAGCATCCAAGAAAGGTCATTTGGCAGCATCTCACAACGTACATCAAGCTTTTTCTGATTGTCTTGCTGCATTGCTTCCACCTTTACGATTCCATCACGATCATAATGATAAGTGATATCAACAACAATTTCTTTTCGGCCGCTTATTTCTATACCGGACACAACATGCTTCTCCAAAACCGTATTATCAAGCGGAAAATCATTTGCACCTTGTAAAACATAGACATCCGTTTCACCTTCTCGGCAGTTTCTGGCATTCAAAAGTGTCGGTTTTGTAACAGAACATGGTATTGGAGTATTTTCTTTTATCATAACATCATTAAAAAATCTTGAACGGTCTGCTTTTACTTGTAATCGTCCCAAAGCATGTGCCGTAACATCAACAATACCAGCCGCACCTAAGGTAGGTATGCCAGCTGTTTTTCTGCTAAAAAAATAATCAGGCTCATCATCGTGGGAATCTATTTCACATTGAATTGCTGCCCCCAATGCCACAGCTTCGTCTACATTCACTCCGAATACCGGATCTTTTTTAGACATTTCTTTCACAAAACTATGAACCATAGTCATTCTGGTAGAACCACCCACAAGCAGGACTCCGTCAATATCAAACCAGTCCATATTACATTTTCGAAGCAATTCTTCACACAATTGTCTTGTTCTTTCCATTAAAGAATCTGTGATTGCATTAAATACTTCAAGCGTTATAACATACTTTCCCTTCTCTCCTCCAGAAGAGATAGATATGCTTGTCTTCTCTTTTTCTGATAATTCTTTTTTTGCATTTTCACATTTGAGAAGCAATTCATACAAAGATTCCTGTTCTTCCAGTATATTAAATCCAAATTCGTCACTAAAAAGACCTGCAACATAATCCGCTAATTTGTCATCCCAATCTTTTCCCCCCAATTGATGATCTCCATCCGTTCCTATTACCTTAATCCCATCACTTGAAATGTTGACAATCGTAACGTCAAAAGTGCCTCCGCCAAGATCGTATACCAAATAAATATTGTTTCCGAACAACTTATCCAACCCAAAAGCAATTGCTGCCGCCGTAGGTTCATTTATTGTCCTAAGAACCTTCAAGCCTGCTCTTTCTCCGGCTCTTTTTGTAGCGCTCCGTTGATAATTATCAAAATATGCCGGTACCGTAATCACAGCATCCGTTATTTTCTCTCCTATTTGCTCTTCGGCCTCACCAATAAGCTTTTTCAAAAAAATTGTAGACAAATCTTCTGCAGAATACATTTTTCCTTCCAACACTAATTTGTAAGATTCATCTCCCATATTTCTTTTATAAAATGCAGCAATATTATCTTCCCCGAATTCCTGCAGTTCTTTTGCTTCTTCTCCGTAAAATACTTCCCCATTATTCATACATAAAATGGATGGAGTTCCAGAATGTCCATAATGATTCTTGATCACAACCGGTTTTCCAATATTTTTATCAAAATAAGCCACTGATGAATAGGTTGTTCCTAAGTCTATACCAACTTTCATAATATCTCTTCATCCCCTTAATAGCGAAGAAGCCATTTCAAAAAGCGAAATGGCGCCTCTTAATTAAAATACTGAAATACTTGTTGAAGCAGCAACCGCATTTTCAATTTCTGCCTTAGACATCCCACCTCTTACTTCAATATCTACATTACAAGTACGGTATTCCGTCATTTCTTTCCCTTCAACATGTAACAATCCCTGTTTATCGAGATTAAATGTAACTTGAATTGGTGACTTAGCCGGTAATCCGGCAGGAATCGCCATACTCACTTCCCCAATCTCAATCCCCATATCCAAATCAATTTCATTCTCATCCAATGTTGACTCAAAAACTCTAAGTAATACACTTTCCTGATTATCTTGATGCGTTCCAAACTCCTCTGAAACTTCAACCGGAAGTTTTGTCTGGCTCTTGATTAATGCATATATCTTTTCCTCATTATTTCTATTGATAGCAACAATCCCAAAACTCTTACTTGTAACTGAAGTAAATTCTCTTACCACTCCGCCAATTTTCGGAACAAAAGTGTCCACTTCTTCCTGCGTAATTCCTTCCATTAATTGTCTTTCAGCATCTGTCAATTCCTGTTGTGCCAATCCTTCTGTGTCTGTCTCAAATTCCTGTTCACCATTTCCAGACTGCTTTTTTATCTCAATTAATCTGTTCTTTTCTGCATTACCAAATAAAGCCGCACCTTTTGCCACTGCTTCATTGGGATCAAACAACTGTGGTTTCATACCAAATTCATTTACAATTGCCCTCTCGATCTGTTTCATATAGGTAGAACCACCGACTAAAAGGAGAGAATCAAAATGATCGTATCCTTTTTCTTTTGCTACTTCTAATAACTGCTTGGTCATAACAATTGTACTCTCACAAAGAGATGATGTCATTTCATCAAATTCTTCCAGTGTAACTTCAAATTTTGCCTTTTCTCCATTAAAATTCAGTGATATCCTTGCTTTTTCAGCAGAAGACAATGTCTTCTTGGCCTCTTCTGCTTTATTTTGGAGAATCTGGCACATCTCGGGATCATCAAAAATCTCGTCTTTGCTGAATCCTGTCTGTTCTGCAATAACAGATGCCATGTGTTCAATCAAAACCTGATCCCAGTTATAACCACCCAGGTTATCGTCACCACCAGTACAAATAACTTCTATTTCAGTTTCCGTTACATGAATCATAGTTACATCGAAAGTACCACCACCAAGATCATATACTAAAATGGTCTTTCCATTATTTTCCTCACTCATACAGCCATAGGTATAAGCAGCTGCTACAGGTTCCGGAATAAGTGAAACAACATTCAAGCCAGCTATCTCACCAGCTCTCCTGGTTGCTTCTTTTTCTTTTAATCCAAAATATGCAGGATGAGTAATAACAACATTGGCCACTTCCTCACCGATGTTTTTCGCGGCGTCACCTGCAACCTTTCTCAAAATATAAGCAGATACCTCTTCCGGAGTCAAATATCTGTCATTATACTCAAAAGAAAAACCATCCTTGCCCATTGACCGCTTTACAAAAGATACCACCTTTTCCGGTTCAAGTTCTGCACTTTCCTTTGCTACTTTTCCTACACATACATTTGTTTCCGATTCAAAATATACCACCGATGGAGTCGTCTTATCACCTTCATTATTATTGACCGTCACTGGTCTTTCAGTTTCATCCACATATGCAATACAGGAATAAGTTGTTCCTAAATCAATACCAAAAACCTTTGTTGCCATTTCTTCTTCATCCTCCGTTTATTTGTTTTCATTTTTTTCTAAGGCTATCGATTCTGCGACCTCTTCGTTATTAACTGAATCCGCATTATATTTATAAACGTTAACACGTTCTGGTTTTATGATTTTCCCGTCCATATCAAATCCTTTCAGGATTCTATCTGCAACTTTATGCCCCAGTTCAGGTTCCGAAGTCTCTATTAATTTCACAATCTTCTGGCATTTAGGATTAAAATCATTTTCTTCTGTGCAAAAAACTTTTACTCCATATTTCTCTAAAATATCCTCAATATCTGACTCATATATATTTAATATTGATATAAATTTACTAATTGGCACATTGTCTTCTTCTTTATTCTCATATACACGAATCATCCTATGTAAGTCATCCGCGATTTCGACAATATCTACCAGTAATGGTTTAAAGATTTTCTCATATAAACCATCTTTATACTTTTGAAGTTCTTCCCCCTGGTTTGCAATGATTTGATTTTTTTGTTCATCAATTAGTAATCTCTTTTCAAATAGTTTTTGCAATAGTATAATTTCGTTTTTTATCTCATCAAAGGATTCTGAGTAGTCAACAGCTTTTACTTCGCCCTCGTTGGAATTTGCAACAGAGACAGGATCACTTTCTTCTATTTCTGCATCTATTTCATTATTAAGTTTTATTTCCTCTACAATCTCTACTATTTCTTCCCTCTCTGATATCTCTTCTTCCATATTATTCTTATCATTAATTAATATATCCATAGTACCTCCTTCGTATTTTCCAACTTATATCCTGACATGAAACTCCTTTATCTATTCACAGCATCAATTAATGCAGCGCGTATATATGCTTTCGATACGGAAAGTTTATCTTCAATCTGATAAACAATACATAGCTTCTCCTCAGTCAACAGTTGTCTTTTTACAAATTTCTTCTCTATCGTTTTAAAAAAGATATCCAGAAATTCCCCATCTATCTGCGAACATTTTTGAATGTTACCGATTATTTTGTTAATATAATCATCTTGTATAACACCATCGTCAAACATTTGCTCTATTCTCATTTTGTATTTACAATTAGAACATAGACTGCATGCTATGCCATTTCCCTTTTTCCTTATCGTTGGCGGCATATATGTACTTATTAAATTCCTAGAGACCTCAAGAATCTGTGTCCGTGTTTTATTCACCTTATCTCTCATCAAGGGTAATTTTATAAGCATAGGTCTGGAATCACCTTCGGAATAGACCGCCGCATATCCGGTTTTCAGCATACTGATTGCTTCTATCTGCTCATCATTCATATTCATCGCCGTTCCCAACAATTCGCGATCTTCTCTCGTTACGATACGATGGCAGATTTTTAAATTTGTATTCTTTAACACATCTGGTGCCAGCTTTGTAGGCATTTGGTCCGAAATAAATATTCCCTGTCCATAACTACGGATTTCAGCCAACATATTACAAAAGAACTCAACTGCTTTTCCTTGCGGATCAGCTGTTTCATTTCCCATTGATACATTCTTCAGCAAGCGGTGTGCTTCTTCAATTAACAAAATATGAAGTAACCCTTTCTTTGAGGAATCTTTCATTTCACTTTTTCGATGCTCATATAACTGTACCAATATAATACTGATAACAAAAGCCTTTACATCATCATCACCAATCGCATCGAGTTCTAAAACAGTTGGCATCTCCAATAATTTTTCTATCGGAAATGACTTCGTTGTATTTAGCATTGCTCCCTTTCCGCCAATCCTTAAAGAACCAATTCGTGCCTGTAATGCTGATATAATATTATTTCTCATCTCCCCGACATATCCGTATTCATCAGCAATAATCTCTATTTTATAATACAAATCTTCTATTGTGGGATACTCATTCTTTCCAAATATATTCACATCGTTAATAACATCCCATCCATAATCCTTATATACGGCGTAAACACTTGTTTCTAATATGTATGGCATAGGAGGCACCATCTCAAAACTGGCTTTAAACGATGCCAGCAAATAATCAATATGTGTCTGCAGAGGTACACTGCCGATTCTTTCAAATGGATTAATTCGATATCCAACGGCATCTTTTCCCTCTTGTCCAAGTGTAAAAATGATAAAAGCATCTTGTTTAAGTATTCTGCCAAGTTCATAATACTCCCGTTTTGCAGATTCAATTACCAAAAAAGGAATTTGAAAATCTTCAAAAAGAGTAGTCAATAAATATTTGGATGTATTACTTTTTCCACCACCAGTAATTCCATTAATCAAACAATGCTTGGTCAAAGAATCAATACTTACTGCATAAGGAACATCACTCATAACTCGTCCATTATGCACGATACTTCCTATTTCAAATTCATCTTCGACCCGCCTTGGTGCAGAATCAAATCCTAACGGCTGATTAATATAAAAACCAGGCACTTCTTCCATTGGCATCATAATCAACGAAGCCAGCTCTTTCGCCCCCACCGGAATCTGATATTTATAGGAATAAAAACAATATGGTTCCTCATTCACTGACATTTCATCCATCAAAAAGGACATTTCAGATAATCCTAACCTATCGGTAAACAGTCCCATATAATTATTTGTTATTTCGTCAATTTTATCAAAGAAAACCGTTTTTACATTAAATGGCACAGAACTGCACCCACCAATTTTGGCATGTAAAATACTACTAAGTTTCTTACAGGTATTCGAAGAATCTGCCGCAAAGAAACAGGAACTCCTCCACATTCCTTCCAATCTTGCATTATCCATTTTATCACAAAAAATCTGTAACCGATTTTGGTATTCCTGAGCATCATAATCAATTACTTCCATCTGCTCATTTTCACCTAAACCCTGGCCACTTACAGACTTTCTAACACAAGGCACAGTAGACCGTAATTCATCACGTATCGCCTGACATATTTCTTCTGCTTGCTGTGATGAAACTGCTTTGGCTGAAACTGCAAAAAGCCAACAGCTGTCTGCCATTCCGCGAATAACACTATCCGTTACATTCATATACTTGATGTTATTTTGTTCTTTCGAATCAAGTTCAACAGATGGATATCCAATGACTGCACCGCCACAATTACATTTACGCAGTTTATTCTTTAAAAAAGTATCACTAATATCAACTATTTCTATCCCATCAAAAATTGCATAATATAAATTTTTAGCCACATCATAATAATAATCATTTGCACCTACAATAATCGTTACACTGTTTTTTTCACCAAATAGAATAAATTGATATTCAAATCCTGCAATAGAAATTCCACTTAACACATCAACGTACTTATAAAAATCATTCATATACTCAGAACCTCTCGCTTTAGATACTCCCATAACTTGAAAATATCGCATACTCACGAAAGGTGCAATACCATAACACTGCTGCAGTGACCCATCTTCAGTAGACGCTGTTGATAGAGTATACAGCTTTTGTCTAAAATTAATTTGTCTGGCCATATCTTGCAATATCCTTTTTCAGAGTTAGAAAATATTCTTTTTCATCTTTACAGAACAGTTAGCTGTTACATTGTAAATGTCTTTAGCATATATCTCTCCACTTTTTGCCTGTTTGCCTTTTACCATAACAATATTGCCTTCGTAAAAATGACCAACTTTTATTTCTCCTCTAAATGTAATACTGTAAACTACACCTGTGGGGTTATCATTTTGATCCAATTCGAGCAACTGAAAATTAAAAGTTTTATTACTATGTGTCATATGTGTTCCATGCATCATGGAATAAAAAATATTTTCACCAATACCCATATGGGAAACATCTTCGCGTAAATTTTTTACCTTGCCTCGAAATGTTGTCTTACCAGCATAAGAATTAGTTCCAGATACCATATTTTGTGGTGAGCCCTGAACATTTCCATGTTGTTGACTAGCTGAATACGATGCAGTCATATCTGATGCACTTTGCTGTCCTCCATAGATATGTACATCGTAGGAAAAATGTTTCTGTCCAATATTTTTTGAATTTCCAGCGCCAAAATCATAACCTCTATTTTCCTGCCAGGCATTTTTATTCTGAGAACAGTCTGTTGGTTGAGTGTATGTTGGATGAAACGAAGAAAATGTATTCTGATGATGTTTCGCGTTCTGTAAATCTGTTCTGCTTTGACCAGCGGCCTTTACTTTTAGCAACCGCGCTCCACATACAGGACATTTTGTTTCATAATCTTCAAAAAAACCACAGTTTTTAGGGCACTTTTTCATTCATTAATCACCATCATTTTTCATAATATTGTTTAAATACCGTTCTCATGTCTCCATCAACTCTTGAAACAATCCATGCAAACGGCGCCAATACCATATTGCTTTCAAACACCTGTCCGTTTTTTATGTGCCCCAATGATGAGACAGCATAAAATCTTGTATGCTTAAAACACATAGCAACATTCTTTACAAAATTACTCATACCATTGCTATTCAAATACTGTTTGACCTGCATATCCATCATTGTTTCTAATGTATATTTTTTGTTTTCTTCCAGTAATAGCATTTTTTCAATTGCCTTTTGCCCAATCTTTGCTGATAAATCATAAGCATCAATTTTATTTACTACAATTGCACATGCTATTTTAGAAAGTTCCTTTGAAGATAAACCGGATATTGTAGATAAATTTCTCATAAAACTATCAAATGTTTCATTAATATCTGCCGTTGATGCGGCATATAAATCATACATGGCATCTGTACCATATTTTTCTCTGACACGAGGAATGGATAACGGATCAACCATAAAAATAAATCCGTGAGAATACTCATACTGTTTTTGCGTTGTCAATGCTTCTGATGTAGTAAATGCTTCACCAGCTATATCATAAAAATAAAATAATTTCTGAGGCCCATTTTTCCCGTTATTAATAAAAAAATTATATGCTGCAGGATTCAAGTCCGATGTCTTATCCTGCAATGCTCCCATATTATATAAAGAAATCATTTTTTTACATGCAATCTCGTTGCTTTGATTATAAAACTGAATGGATATACCAGTTTGAGGAGCAACTTTCTCAATCATTTCTTTCATAACGGCAGTGATATAACAGGTTTTCCCCACAGACGGTCCCCCAATTACCGGTACACATATTGGTACTGCTTCCTGCACGCCGAGAGAATTATCTAATAAATGACCACATTCTGGGCATTTTGCTCTAAGTTTCGCTCTTCCGGTCAATACACTCGTCGGCATTTTCCTTCCACAATTACATTTACGTTTTACAATCCCGTACTTTCCCGGAACCAAGTAGGTATGCTCAGCCCCACAGCTGCATATATATACAGGAATCTTGTAATGATTCTTACAATAAGGACATGCTCCAAAAATTTTATGTATAGATATATATATTTGTTCAAATAGGCGAAGCGTTAATGCAAATAAATACACGGCAAAATTAAATGTAAGAAGAGCCGCTATATGCAAAGTTGAAATAACCGCGCAAATGATCGAACCAAATACATACATTGAAATCGTAGCAAATATATAAAAAAGAGCCTGAAAGATTCCCCATAAACCATGTTCGTCAAAACAATTTGATATATGACCACCATACTCTGATGCCTTATTTGCATTATTACGCCATGCATATTTAATAATATTTCCCAAATCAACATAACTCTGTCTAAAAAAATAGCTTGTTGATGCTGGTTGTGACCGCTTTTCCCACATAACTTATTTTCCTCCAACAACTTCATTAATTGCCTGTACATAATTGTAGGCGGTATTGCATAAACCTATTGCAGCACCGAGTACAAAACAGATTGCAAGTGCAGCAACTAAACATGGAATAATAATATATACTATTATTAAATACACAATCCATACAACAACTCCTATTCCTATCAAATATCCAAGACATTCATCCATATTTAATTCCTTTCTATACCTTCACATATGATATGTTTTATATATAAAAATTTTATCCCGGCTCCTGATTTATAGATTATCATAATAGCTCGAAATGCCTTCCCCTATGCTTTTCATTACACCAGAAAGCGTAGTCCCTGAAAATTTATTAAATAAGTATATGGACGCTACCGTAAACCCTATCACGACAATGGCAGCTAAAAATACCGATACTTCCTCACTCCATTTATATCTTGGCGTTTTCGCTGCTGAACTGTTTCCTCCATATGTACTCGTATTTGGAGCAGTTTTTCCTGCATTCGCAACAAGAATTTCTCCACAATTAACACACTTTGTCGTTGAATCTGAATTTTTGTATCCACAATTAGGACATACTTTCATAAGTTCACCTCTTAGATATCATTAATATTTATGCTTTTTTTAAAACACCCAAACAAAAAATAAATACAATTATTTCTCTAAAATATTCTATAATGAATTCTTTCCTCAAAATTCTTCTATTCTATTTTTCAACCTCATTTTGTTGTAATATATTATATCACATTATTTTTAGC
>CAMWXB010000022.1 GCA_947178125.1 uncultured Lachnospiraceae bacterium
GCTGATGATTTCAGCCTCTTCCTCCGATTCGCCCTCCAAAGCATCTGCCAGCATACCCCAAACAGCATTACAAGCATAAATCATGCCCGCGGCTCCTTCCGAAAAGGTGTAACAAAATCTGTAACACATTCTGCCCAAAGCACTCAAAAGAAAAATGGCGGAAATGCCCATTTTATCAACATTTCCGCCATCTTAAAAAGTCATGTGCGCAACCGCGCATAAAGACGTGCGTTAGAGGATTCGAACCCCCGACCTTTTGGTCCGTAGCCAAACGCTCTATCCAGCTGAGCTAAACGCACATATGAGAATGTATTTCTCACAACACAAGCAATTATATATAGTTTTAGGAGAAATGTCAAGACATTTCTCCTATGATTTATGAAACGATTTATGAAATTGATTAGAAAAACTGATTAAAAACAATTAAAGAGAAATATCTAAAGTTTGAAAAATGCAACGCTGTTATTTAACTGCTCTATAACGGATTTCAATTCGTTGGCTTCCTGTGCGACCTCTTCGACATTTGCCCGGAGTTCTTCTGCGGAAGCGTTGGCTTCCTCTGCGGATGCCGCATTTTCTTCGGAAATACCGGATAAGTCGCTGATGGAATCCACGACGCTGACTTTATTTTTCTCCACAGCGTTTACAATTCCTGTAATCTTGTTGACAGCTTCAGCAGCCTCGGCGATATGGTTTTCCACTTCATCGAAGTTGCGGTTGACACTTCTGAGCGCTTCGGCTTCTTTTCCGACAGCATCCTGAATCTGACCGGAAATTCTGCTGCATTCTTCGGTCTTGCTCGTAATTTCTTCGATGATCGACTGTATCTGCTGTGCGGATGAATTGGACTGTTCCGCCAGTTTCTGGATTTCCCCGGCAACAACTGCGAAGCCTCGGCCGGCTTCTCCTGCCCGGGCAGCTTCGATGCTCGCATTCAGGGATAAGAGATTGGTCTGGTCGGAAATATCCATGATCATCTGAGCAGCGGTCGTGATCTGAGCCACCGCGTCGCTGACGCTGGAGATGCTGGAAATAACATTTTCTGCGCTTTCGGTAGTATAGGAATTGGCCTGCAGTAATTCATCGAGGCTGTTCTTGGCGGTGTGACTGACAGAGGTAATGCTTTCCGTGACCGCTTTGGTCGCCTGTGAACTTTCTGCAATGTTGGTAATGCCTTCGGAAATCTCGTTCATGTCGAACGCTTCTTTTTCGACGGATTCGGCCATGCTCTGTGCGCCATAAGCCAGTTCATCCATTGTAGTGCTCATATCCTTTACGGCTTGTGTGCAGTTTCCAAGAGAGGAATCAACGCGCGTAACAGAAGTGTCTACCGTAGCAGAACAATTCTGAATCGTCTGAACGACCTCGACCAGTTGGCTGCGGAGTTTTTCTGCCGCTTCTGCCGCCTCGTGGATTTCACGAATCTTATTTTTGTGATTGCTCTCAAAATGAAGGTTCCCCTCGGAGAGCATGACCATGTCGTTACGAAGAACCTGAATGCGTTTCGCAATGAGCCGGCCGATCAAAAAGATAGTGACGACGATGATAACGAGCAGAACGCCGCAGATGGCCAGAATATAGAACAAAAACTCGTTTGTGGTCGTATTGAGCGATGTACTCGGTTTCCCGGTGAAAATCATGCCGGCTATCTCTCCCTCCTGCTCGATCGGGATGTAGTAGCCATAATAATTTTGTCCGCCGATATCGATATTTCTGGCAAAGTATGAATTTCCCTGATTCAGAACGATTTCTTTTACTTCATCGGAGCATTGTGTCAGAAGCATACGGTTGCCATTTTCGTCGAGCACCGTCGTGATATAGCGTGTATCTCCATAGAACAGGGTAGATTCGATTCCTGTCTTTTCCTTGATGGAGTCAATAACGGAAAGATTTTCAGTCAGATTGGCCCCGCCTTTATAGAGCAGCTTGCCGGACAGCCAGAATTTGCCGCTGTCAATGGCATTAAAGGCCTCTAACAGCGTATGCCCTGCAGTCTGCAGAGTATCTTCGATTTCGCTTTCCGCCGTGGAATTGATATAATCATAAGAAGTGATGATATTTACAGCAATGGACAGAACCGAAGGTATCAGGCAAAATAGGAGCAGGATAGAGATGATACTTGATTTTCTTTTCATAATTTTTTCTCCTGTGTGATGTGGTGATTGGAAAACTACAATGTGAAAATATTGCAATTATTGGTATTATATTCAGTATAATGGGTATTTGAAAAGATGGCAAGAAAAATGAATAGGGGAATCTTCGTGACAGTGCAGTCATCGGGGGCGGGCGCGCACATCGTTCTTCTGGAGGCACGCTTTCGCTCCGCGAAAAGCAGTAACGGTACTAAGTTCAAAAGCCGCAAAGCGACTTTTTCACTAAGTACCGACGCTTTTCAAGGACCTCCAGAAGAACGATGTGCGCGCCCGCCCCCGATGACTGCACTGTCACGAATCGGTTGCAGTTCCCTGTTTTTCGTGATACAGTAGAGTGCAAAAGGAGCGGTACAATGCAGAAGAAAATAGCAGTCATCAATGATATATCCGGTTTTGGCAGGTGTTCCGTCAGCGTTTCCCTGCCTATTATTTCTTATCTGGGCGTTCAGTGCTGCCCGGTTCCGACTTCCATTTTTTCCAATCATACGGGGTTTCCGCATTTTTTCTTCGATGATTATACGGACAGGATGCCGGAGTATATCAATCATTGGAAACGGCTCGGCCTTGTATTTGATGGAATCGCGACGGGATTTCTGGGCTCTGCGCGGCAGATTCAGATTGTAAAAGAGTTCATCCGTGAATTTGGCAGGGAGAAGACACAGATTATCATCGACCCGGTGATGGGCGATAACGGGAAACTTTATTCTACTTATAGTGAAGAAATGTGCAGGGAGATGAAGAAGCTGATTTCTCATGCGGACATTATCACGCCGAATCTGACCGAATGCTGTAAACTGACGGACACTGCTTATAAGGATGCCGGATGGAAAAAGAAAGAACTGTACAGGATGGCGGAGGAACTTTCCGCCCAGGGGCCGGAGAAGGTCGTTATTACCGGTATCAAACAGGGAGAGTTCATCGCCAATTATATTTATGAGAGAAATGCCTCCGAACAAAGATGGATCCGCACGCACAAAGTTGGGACAGAACGTTCCGGTACGGGAGATGTGTTCGCTTCCATTATCGCGGCGGATGCCGTGAACGGTGTGGCTTTTGACAAATCTGTAAAAAAGGCTTCCGGGTTCGTCAAAAAGTGTATTTTAAAGTCAATCGAACTGGAGATTCCAAAGACGGACGGCGTATGTTTCGAGGAAATTCTGTATCAGTTAAAAAGAGACTAGGAAAAATCAGATAAAGGAATCAGATAATTAACGTATTAGAACATTGGGAATAGAAAGGACGGAAAATGACGAAATGGTAATTTTATATGAAGTACATGAGAATTTATATGTGAATATGACGAACAGGTGTCCCTGTGCCTGCACTTTCTGCCTGCGCCAGACGATGGATGAGATGAATCATTCCGGCAGATTGTGGCTGGAGCGGGAGCCGGACGTAGACGAGGTCATTGCACAATTCGATAAGTTTGATATGAGCAGATATCAGGAACTGGTCTTCTGTGGTTTCGGAGAGCCGACAGAGCGGCTGGAAGATTTGTTGAAAGTGGCGGAATATGCCAAAAAGAACTTTCAGATTCCGATCCGCGTGAATACGAACGGCCTTTCCGACTTGATCTGGGAAAAGGATACGGCGCCTCTGTTTGAAGGATTGGTAGATACTGTTTCTATCAGCCTGAATACGCCGGATAAAGAGGAATATCTGAAACTGACCCGGAACAGGTTCGGCATTCAGTCCCACGATGCGATGCTTCGCTTTGCTGGGAATGTGAGCAAATATGTGCCGAACGTTGTTCTGACGACCGTTGCAACGACGATCACGGAAGAAGAAGAGCGGCAATGCAGGGAAATCTGCGATAAACTCGGAGTGACTTACCGCATCAGACCCTACGAGGATTAAAGGCGCTTCGCTATTGTGCAAGATACTGCAGTTCAAAAGGGTATCCGTTCTTTTTATTTTGGGCGGAGGATGTGTCGGTTTCAATAATGGAATAAGAACTGCCTCTGAGTACTTCTTTCATTTCCTCCTGTACAGAGTCTGTCATGTGGGTAGAGATTTTACGGCAGATATAATCGCCGGCGGGAAGCGTGCGGATAGCTTCATTTTCCGGCAAAAGGGCCGGATTTTCCTCTGGATGGACGAGCAGGAACATATGGCGTGTCAGGGCACCGTTTCGGTATTCATACAGGATGCCGGAAGGATAGGAAACGTTGATGCCCATCTGCTGTGCAGTGACAAAGAGTTTCAGAATATGCTGCCCATAATATTTAGGGGTATCAAATTCCTCCAATGGTACGGTCAGTATCGTGCGTGCGTCGATGGTGTTCTGATAGAAGCCGTCCGGCAGCATCAGACCGGATTTACTTTCCGGTATCCTGGCCATACCGCTTTCGGAGATGGAAAGCTGTCGCAATGTTTCCTGTAATGCCTCGAGGCATTTATGGATTTCCAGTATTTTTTCTTCGGCAAGAATTTTGCCGTCATAGAGCAGTTTCTGTAAGTTGATGGAGTCATTTTCCACATAATGATTCAAATCTTTTAAGGGAATACCCAGTTTGATACAAAGTGTAATGGCATCCAGAAGATAGAGCTGTTCTTCCGTGTAATAGCGGTAATTGGTATCTGTATTGACAAAAGCGGGTTTCAGGATGCCGATTCGGTCATAATACCGAAGAGACTTGATGCTGACGTTTTTCAGCTTGGAAACTTTACCAATGGATAAGTATTGATTCATACAGGGACTCCTTTTTGTTGAAGACGGAAATGGTCGATAAAACTCTGACCTGATGTCATGGTTGCTGTTCTTACTATGACACATCTTTACGGGTTTCGCAATGTTTTTTTGAGAGAAAGGTTTGGCGAGAAAGGTTTGGTTGAAAAACATGGTTACGAAAAAGAAAGAAATATATTATGTGGAAGATGATGAGAATATAGCGCAGGCTGTCAGCGATTTTCTGGGAAAACATGGTTATCGGGTCTTTGTATTTGCAACAATTGCTGATGCAAGGAAAGCGTTGCAGAACAGATGTCCCACACTGGTATTGGTGGACTGGAATATGCCGGATGGAAACGGCGCCATGCTGTGCCAATGGATACGGGCAAAATGGAAAGAACTTCCCATTATTTTTCTGACAGTCCGTGGTGATTCCTGTGATATTGTTTCCGGGTTTGGAAACGGAGCGGACGATTATGTGGTAAAGCCTTTTGCATTGGAGGTGCTTCTTTCCCGTATCGGCGCTTTGCTGCGAAGGACAGGGGATGCCGCCGGACAATATTTATCCTGTGATGCCATTTCGCTCGACCAGGAAAAAACACAGGTCTTTTGCGGCACGGAAGAAATTCACTTGAGCCCGCTGGAATACCAGGTGCTCTTGTGTCTGCTGCGGAATAAGGGGCGGACCGTTACAAGACAGAATCTGCTGGAAAACATCTGGGATATTCATGGGAATTACGTCAATGACAATACGCTCACCGTTACGATGAAACGTCTGCGCGAAAAGCTGCATCAGCCGGGGTGTCTGAAGACAGTGAGGAGTGCGGGTTATCGCATGGAGGAAACGGAATGAGAGGCGAAAAGAAGCGGCGTTCATTTTGGCGTAAGAGGGAAAATGAACGCATAGAGGAACTGACAGAGTATCTGGAAAAGGTGAACACCGGGAGCGGCGGCGTTCTTTTTTCGACCGGCGAGGATGCGTTTTCCAAATTACAGGATGAAATCTACAAAACGGTGACGGAATTGTATCAGACGAGAGACGAGGCGCGTAGAGCCAGAAGTCTTTTTGCGGAAAATCTTTCGAATATTGCACATCAGCTCAAAACGCCGATTACGGCAATTTCCCTGTCTACACAGATGATGTATGAAGAACCGGCGGCGGACCATTTGGAACAGATACAGAAGCAGCTTGCAAGGCTGACATATCTGGAGGAGGCATTGCTGCTATTGTCGCGCATTGACGCGGGGGCCTTATCTTTTTGCAGGAAAAGGCTCGACGTTTTTACCCTTCTTATGCTTGCTGCCGATAATTTACAGGAATTGTTTCTGGCAGCGGATGTTTCCGTCCATATACCGGAGTCGGCGGAATCGGTAATCTATGCAGATCTGGACTGGACGATGGAGGCGGTCATGAACATTCTGAAGAACTGTATGGAGCATACGCCGCGTGGGGGAAACGTCTATTGTTCGTATGAACAGAATCCGCTTTATACACAGATAAAAATATGGGACACGGGAGCCGGCTTCGCCAAAGAAGACATCCCGCATCTTTTTGAACGCTTTTACAGGGGGCAGAATGCGAAAGGCGGCGGCATCGGTATTGGCCTCTCACTTGCCAAAGCGCTTATTGAGGGCCAGAACGGCACGATCAGCGCCGGTAATCTGGCAGGTGGGGGAGCCTGTTTTGAAATCCATTTTTACTGTCACTGAGTTGTCACTTTCCTCTATTAAAATGGGTTTTAGAAGGAGGTCATTGATATGGAAATTTTGAGATGTGAAGGCGTAAGAAAGGTGTATGGCAGCGGTGACAATCAGGTCGTTGCGCTGGATGGAATCGATCTGTCTGTGGAAAAGGGAGAATTTGTGGCGATTGTCGGGGCTTCCGGCTCCGGAAAATCTACACTGCTTCATATACTGGGCAGTGTGGACAGGCCGTCGGCGGGCAGAGTCTTCATCGAGGAAACGGATATTGCGGCTCTGAATCAGAGGGAGGCGGCTGTTTTCCGGCGAAGGAAGGCGGGAATTGTTTATCAGTTCTATAATCTGATACCGACGCTTACGATTCGTAAGAACATCCTGATGCCGCTTCTGTTAGATAAACGGAAGCCGAATCAGGAATATTTTGACCGGGTGGTACAGACACTTGGAATTGTTGATAAGCTGGAGGCACTTCCGAACCAGTTATCAGGCGGGCAGCAGCAGCGTGCGGCCATCGCGCGCGCGTTGATTTACCGGCCGGCTCTGCTTCTGGCGGATGAACCGACAGGAAATCTGGATCAGAAAAATTCCAGAGAAATTATGGATATGCTGAAATTGTCCAACCGCAATCTGAAGCAGACGACCGTGTTGATCACCCATGACGAGAAGGTCGCACTGGAAGCGGACCGTATCATAACGATAGAAGACGGTCGCATTGTCGGCGATGAGAAACGGAGGTGACGGATATATGTGGAAAGATTATTCATCAGGTTATCTGAAAAATAACCGCGCTTCCTGTCTGTCCGTCATGATTGCCGCTTTTATTTCAGCCCTGCTTCTGTCGTTGCTTTGCAGTTTGTTCTATAATTTATGGAATTATGAAGTAGAGAGGATTAAAGCGGAGGAAGGCGGCTGGCAGGGGCGCATTGCCGGAACGATTGGCATGGAGGAAATGGAACGCATTCGAAACCATGACAATGTGGAAAAGGCGCTCATTAATGAGGACTTATCCGATGAACAGGAAATTGTGGTAGATGTTTATTTGAAGAAGATAAAGAATGTTTTCAGGGATATGGCAGAGATTGCGGAACTGGCCGGACTTTCGGAAGAAGCGGTCACTTATCATTACGAACTTCTGAATCTGTATTTCGTCCGTGATTCCGGGGATTCGGCATTGCGCTGGGTCTTTCCGTTTGCTTTACTGATCACGGCAGCGGCCTGTTTTTCCCTGATTCTGGTCATTCACAATGCTTTTGCGTTAACGATGAATGCCAGAGTTCATCAGTTCGGTATTCTGGCGAGTATCGGAGCCACACCGAAGCAGATTCTGACCTGTCTTTTGCAGGAAGCGTCTGCTCTGTGCGCGGCACCGATTGCTGTGGGCAGCCTCTTCGGTATCCTGCTCAGCATGGGACTCGTTACTGGAACGAATGTGATGCTGGCGGATGTGGAAAGAAGGCTGGTGCTGCCTTTCCGATTTCATCCTGCGACCTTGTTTTTTTCTCTCGCGGCATCGATACTGACCGTGTGGATTTCCGCATGGATTCCTGCGAGGAAACTGAGCAGACTGACGCCGCTTGAGGCGATTCGGAATACCGGAGAACTGCAATTGAAGAAAAAAAGGAGTTCCCGTTTTTTGGCATTTTTCTTTGGGATAGAAGGCGAACTTGCCGGGAATGCGCTGAAAGCACAGAGGAAAGCGATGCGCACCGCGTTTACTTCTCTGCTTCTTGCTTTTCTGTCATTTTCATTTATGATGTGTTTTATCACGATTACAGCCGTCAGTCAGAGAGAGACTTATTTTGCAAAATATCAGGATTCCTGGGATGTAATGGCAACGGTGGAAAATATGGAGATCGATGCTTTTGAAGAAACCGATGCCCTGCAGGAACTTGATGGTATACAAAGCTGTGTCATATACCAGAAGGCGATGGCTAAACGGTATGTTACGTCCGAAGAAATCAGCAAAGAGATGCAGGCGATAGGCGGATTTGGAAACGCAGCGGAAGAGTATGTGACCGAAAATGATGGCGCGTGGCTCGTGAATGCGCCAATCGTTATTTTGGATGATGCAAGCTTTTTGGAATATTGTGTGAAAGTTGGAGCAGAGCCGCGTCTGGACGGTGCAGTTATCCTGAATCGGACCCGTGATGCTGCGGATCCCAATTTCCGGGAACGGCGCATGCTGCCGTATTTGACAGAGTATGGGCGGACCACACAGCTGCGGCAGGCCGGACAGGAAGAAAAAACGGCAGAAATTCCGGTGATTTCTTATACACAGGAGGTTCCTGCTCTGCGGGAAGAGTATGGAACATTAGATTTCTATGAACTGGTGCATTTTCTTCCCGTATCTCTCTGGAAAGAAATCAAAGGTGAGATTGGCGGTCTGGAAGAAGATATTTATATTCGTATTCTGGCAAAAGATGGGGTGACGCAGCCGGAATTGGACGAAGTGGAAGCGGCGGTCTTGGCGTGTTTGAAGGATGTCTGTGAAATCGAAACGGAGAACCGCATTCAGGAGAAAAATGATAACGATAAAATGTTCGCGGGCATGAAGGCGATTCTCAGCGTATTCTGTGTGCTGCTCGCAACCATAGGCATAGGCAATGTTTTTTCCAACACACTCGGATTTGTCCGCCAGAGAAAACGGGAGTTCGCACGTTATCTGTCTGTCGGTCTGACACCTGCGGGAATCAGAAAAATGTTCTGCATAGAAGCGCTTGTTATCGCAGGCCGTCCAGTGCTTATCGCTTTGCCGGTGACGGCGTTCGCGGTCGCTTTCTTTATCAGAATGAGTTACCTCGAGCCGCTCCTTTTTATTCGCGAGATACCATTTCTGCCGATAGGTTCCTTTGTTTTGGGGATTTTCTCTTTTGTGGCTCTGGCGTATTATCTCGGCGCGAAAAAGGTGATGGGCAGCAGTCTGGCCGATTCCCTGCGGGATGATACGATGCTGTAAGCGCTTTGGGGGTCAGAGCTGCGCCCGTAGTGTTTCTGAAAGGGACTGTTCTTTGTATTCTTTTGGCGATATACCGAATTCTTTTTTGAAAGAGCGGAAGAAACTGGAATAGTCTTTAAAGCCGCACAATAGACAGGCCTCGCTGATCTCGGAGCAGATCAGGATTGCATCACGGCACAGGGAGAGCCGTTTTTTCGTGATATAGCGGTGAACGGACAGACCGAGCCTTTCTTTAAACACATGAGCAATATGATATTTGCTGACATAGAATGTCCGGGCAAGGCTGTCCAGGGAGAGTTCTTCGTCGAGATGCGTTTCAATATATTGGAGCAGGTGTTCATACAATCCCTGCTCCTTTTCCATGATATTCGGATTGGCTTCCTCGTAAGCCGTCCGGTTCAGATGAAGCAGCAGGTCCTGTACGCAGAGGGATATCTGGGCCGTTTTGCCGAAGCGCTCGGAATGGATTTCCTCGATCAGGCGGAAAATTTTAGCCTGTACGGCGTTAAATGCAATCACATCATAATAAGAGATATACCGCCCGTCTGTCTGCGCCTTTTGCATCAGATAGGCATAATCGCCGGATACTTCCGATAATCTGCCATAAAAGGACTCGCTGATCCAGAAGACGAAGCGGCGGTAGGGTATATCGGTATTGTGGATGACGGCCTGATGGGAAACGCCTGGAGGAATCAGGATCATATTTCCTGTTTTCAGCGGATATTCTGTCCCATCGATTCGGATGGATACATTTCCTTCCAGAAAAAAATAGAATTCATAATAATCGTGTGAGTGTTCTTTTACCTGACAGCGCAGTCTGTCATGATGAGAATCGTTGTAATAATAAATTTCAAAATCTTTTGACAACATATACTGCCGTGTACTGAAAGCAGTCTGCAGGTTTTTTTTCATGGGAATACCTCGTAATTTTAAAGGGAATGGATGGCAGGCATTTTTTACATTATAATAGGATGCCGCAATTTTTGCAATGTAGACAACAATTATGCCAATTTTTTTTGAAAGCAGGAAAGTGTATAATAAAGTTATCAAAAAACAGGGTATTTCAGAAAGTGAGGAACAAAAACGATGGAAATGACATTAAGATGGTATGGAACGGGGTTCGACACGGTCACATTAAAGCAGATTCGGCAGATTCCGGGGGTGACGGGAGTCATTTCGACGCTGTATGATACCGCACCCGGCGAGGTATGGAGCAGAGAACGTATTCACGCATTGAAAGAAGAGATAGAGGCAGCAGGCCTCAAACTTTCCGGCATTGAGAGCGTTAACATTCACGATGCGATCAAGACCGGTGCGCCTGAACGGGAACAGTATATTGCAAATTATATCGAGACGCTGGAAAATCTCGGCAAAGAAGATATTCATATGGTGTGCTATAATTTCATGCCGGTGTTCGATTGGACGAGAACAGAACTTGCGCGTGTGCGGGAAGACGGCTCGACGGTGCTTGCTTATACACAGGAAGCGGTAGATGCCATTGACCCGGAGAAGATGTTCGAGTCGATTGCGGGCGATATGAATGGTACGGTCATGCCGGGCTGGGAGCCGGAACGTATGGCTCATGTTAAAGAACTGTTCGAGATGTATAAAGATGTTGACGATGAGAAATTATTTGCGAATTTGAAATATTTTCTGGAAAAGATCATGCCGGTATGCAATAAGTACGATATCAACATGGCGATTCATCCTGATGACCCGGCGTGGAGTGTGTTCGGCCTTCCGCGCATTATCATCAACAAGGAGAACATTCTGCGCATGATGAAAATGGTCGATGATCCGCACAATGGCGTGACATTTTGTTCCGGTTCTTACGGAACAAATTTAAATAATGACCTTCCGGATATGATCCGTTCCCTCAAAGGAAGGATTCATTTTGCACATGTGCGCAATCTGAAATTCATTACGCCCACGAACTTTGAGGAAGCAGCGCATCTTTCCAGCGATGGTACCTTTGATATGTATGAAATTATGAAGGCGCTGTATGATATCGGTTTCACGGGCCCGATTCGGCCTGACCACGGGCGCATGATATGGGATGAAGTGGCGATGCCGGGCTATGGACTGTATGACAGAGCGCTTGGAGCGGCTTATTTAAATGGGCTTTGGGAAGCTATTTCGAAGCAGGACCGCTAGGCGGACCTGTTTCGAAAGAAAGAATCCCCTGAAATGCGGGTATTCTTCCAATGGAGATTAAACTGAACAGAAAGGAATGGTCATTGTCATGAAATTAAATAAAACAGGATTGGCGAACAGGGAACAGTGGGAAGCGGCGGGGTATGCGCTTCCGCAGTTCGACAGGGAAGCGGTGGCGGCGGCGACGAAGGAAGCGCCGTTTTGGATTCATTTTGGCGCAGGCAACATTTTTCGTGCGTTTCAGGCGAATGTCGTGCAGAGACTTTTGAATGAAGGGATACTGGAGAAGGGTCTTGTAGTAGCGGAAGGGTTCGATTATGAAATCGTTGAAAAAATGAACCGCCCGCATGATGATTATACAATTCTCGTTACTTTGAAAGCAGATGGAAACGTAGAAAAGACCGTGATCGGCAGCGTTGTGGAGTCCTGTATTCTGGATTCGGAGAACGAACGGGAGTACGGAAGACTGAAAGAAATTTTCCGTAAAGATTCTCTTCAGATGGTATCCTTTACGATTACTGAAAAAGGATACAGTCTCGTGAACGGCAAAGGCGAGATGCTTCCGGCGGTGGAAGCCGATTTTGCGGCAGGTCCCGATAAGCCGGCGAGTTATATCGGAAAAGTGGCTTCTCTTTTGTATACCCGCTATCTCGACGGCGAAAAGCCGGTTGCGATGGTGAGTATGGATAATTGTTCCCACAACGGTGATAAACTGTATGCAGCAATCAGTGCGTTTGCGAAAAAGTGGACGGAGAACGGCAAGGCAGAGGCGGGGTTTTTAGATTATATCAATGATAAGAAGAAAGTATCCTTCCCATGGTCGATGATCGATAAGATTACACCCAGACCGGACGCTTCCGTAGAAGCAATCCTGAAAAAGGATGGTGTAGAAGAACTGGAACCTGTTATTACTTCCAAAAACACTTATGTTGCACCATTTGTCAATGCGGAGGAGTGTGAATATCTGGTCATCGAGGATGCGTTCCCCAACGGACGTCCCGAACTGGAAAAAGCCGGTCTGATGTTTACAGAGCGGGAAACTGTCGATAAAGTAGAGAGAATGAAGGTCTGCACTTGTTTGAATCCGCTTCATACGACACTTGCAGTCTATGGATGTCTGCTCGGCTATGAGAAGATTTCCGAAGAGATGAAAGATGAAGATCTTACGAAGATGATCAGGACGATTGGTCTGGTAGAAGGCCTTCCGGTCGTTGTAAATCCGGGCGTGCTGGATCCGAAGGAATTTATTGACACCGTGTTGAATGTCCGTTTTCCGAATCCTTTCATGCCGGATACGCCGCAGAGAATTGCGACCGATACTTCCCAGAAGCTGGCAATCCGTTTTGGAGAAACGGTCAAGGCATATCAGGCTTCTGACAAGCTGAATGTAGCTGATCTGAAGTTGATACCGCTCGTATTTGCGGGCTGGCTGCGGTATCTTACCGGAATCGATGACAAAGGAAACAGCTTCACGCTGAGCCCTGACCCACTTCTTGATACAGTATGCCCGTATGTTACAGAATTGAAACCGGGTGTAGAATGCGATGTGGAGGACAAGATCAAGCCGATTCTCGAGAACGAGAAGATATTTGGCGTGAATCTTTACGAGGTCGGTATGGCGGATGCAGTGTGCGGTTATTTAAAAGAAATGCTGGCAGGACCGGGAGCCGTGCGCGCGACATTAAAGAAATATGTTGCAGACTAAGGATATCACGGTGGCTTTGTTGGATAGATAAAGTGTAGTTTTTTTAAAACAAGATAGCAGAGGCGAAAGCCTCTGCTATGAGCATTTATAAAAGATATTCGGAAAAGGAGCGAAAAAAGTGAAAATTCAAACGATTGATATTGTCGGGCTTGGTGCGCTCGGCGTTATGTATGCTGATTTTTTTACGAAAAAATTAGGGAAAGAGCGTGTGCGTGTATTGGCGGATAAAGACAGAATCGAACGTTACCGGACGGAAACGGTCACTTTTAACGGCAGGGCCTGTGAATTTAATTATCCCGATGCGCCCAAAGAAAGCCGGCCGGCAGAACTGATTTTGTTTGCGGGCAAATACAGTGCATTGGAACAGGCAATGGAAGAGGTGGCGCATCTGGTCGGCGAAAAGACAATTCTGCTTTCGGCGCTCAACGGCATTCGGAGCGAAGCGGACCTTGGAAGAAAATTCGGAAAAGAAAAGGTGGTACATTGCATCGCCCAGAAGATGGCAGCGATGAAAGAAGGAAATGCGGCGTTTTGCACCAATCCGGGAGAACTTGCATTGGGCATTCTGGACGGTGGAAAAGAAGAAAATCTAAATGTCGTGAAAACATTTTTTGACGAAATCGGATTTGTTTATTCCTGTCCGGCGGATATGCGTCATGCCATGTGGGGAAAACTGCTCTGCAATGTCGGTGTGAACCAGACGCTTGCCCTTTGCGAAGGCACTTATCGAAGTGTACAGCAGGAGGGAGAAGCCCGGGAGATGATGAAAGCAGCTATGCGTGAGACGATACTTGTGGCCAATGCGGAGGGGGTTGATTTGACGGAGAAAGATTTGGAGGACTGGGTTGCCGTTATCGACAGTCTGAATCCTGACGGAGAGCCGTCCATGCGTCAGGACAGCAAGGCGGGCCGGAAAACGGAAGTCGTTCTTTTTGCAGGAACAATCTGTGAACTTGGAAAGAAACATTGCATTGCAACGCCGGTCAATGATATATTTATGGAAAAGCTCAGATAAATTGTTTAAATGAAAAACAGAATGATCAAACGGGAGGCTTGCGGGCAGATGATTTATTTTAACTGTGATTATAACGAGGGTGCACATGAAAAGATACTGGAGCGCCTCATGCAGACGAACAGGGAACAGACAGAAGGGTATGGATGCGACAAATACTGCAGTCAGGCAAGGAAGCTGATTCTGGAACAGTGTCAGACGGAGAATGCGGCGGTTCACTTTCTGGTGGGCGGGACACAGGCCAATGCGACAGTTATCGCGGCAGCGCTCCGAACATATCAGGGGGTTCTTGCAGCGCAGACGGCGCATATAAATGTACATGAAACGGGAGCAGTAGAGGCGGGCGGCCATAAGGTACTCTCATTGTTGTCTGAAAATGGAAAACTGACAGCTGAACAGGTGGAAGAAGCATATCAGACGCATATTGCGGATGACAGCCGTGAGCATATTGTACAGCCGAAGATGGTTTATATTTCACAGCCGACCGAATTGGGAACACAGTATACGCTGGCGGAACTGGAAGCGCTTTCCGCTGTTTGCCGGAAAAATGACCTGCTTCTGTTCGTAGATGGCGCAAGACTTGGTTATGGCCTTACCGCTTCGGATAATGATGTGATGCTGCCCGATCTGGCGAGGTTGTGTGATGTCTTTTACATCGGCAGCACGAAAGTGGGTGCGCTGTTCGGAGAAGCAGTCGTTATTACCAATCCGGTTCTGCAGAAAGATTTTCGTTATGTCATTAAACAGCAGGGCGGTATGCTGGCAAAAGGCAGATTGTTAGGTATTCAATTTCTGACACTTTTTGAGAATAATCTGTATATGGAAATTGCGGGTTATGCGAATGAACTGGCGGAGCAGATCAGAGAGGTATTCCATCAGAAGCAGGTTCCGTTCCTTGTAGAGAACCACACAAATCAGCTTTTCCCGATATTGCCCGATGATGTTCTGGAGAAGCTTAGCCGGAAGTACTGCTATTCTTACCAGCAGCGTATCGACGAAAAGCATAGTGCGGTACGGTTCTGTACGAGCTGGGCGACGCAGAAATCTGCGGTGGAAGAACTCTGCAGCGATCTGATGAAAGTATTATAGGGAAGAACTGTAATGAAATTGGAGGAGAAATGATATGACGAAGCGATATTCCATAAGCAGTGCTTTCCTAAAACATATTGCTTATCTTTCCATGTTCATTGACCATTTTTTTGCCGTCGTTTTCTGGGCTTACTGGGAATGGCTGATTGTGAGCGGGGCTTCTGCAGATGCTGCGGATGCCGCAGGAACCGTTTACAGTCTTGGAAGGGCTGTGGGCCGGCTGGCCTTTATTCTTTTTGCATTTATGGCATCGGAAGGATTTCAGCATACGCACAGCAGAAAGAAATATCTCCTGCGGCTGCTTATTTTTGCCGCTGTTTCCGAGATTCCCTTCGATTTGGCGATAAAAGGTCAAATTTTTACGATGGATGGGCAGAATGTATACTGGACATTGTTCCTGGGAGTCGCCGCGTTATGCCTTCTGGAAAAACTGCGTGGTCTTTTGTTGCTGCAGTTTTTGAGCGTTGCGATGTGCTGCATCGCGGCATTTCTGCTTGATACGGATTATATGTTCATGGGAGTCTGTCTGATCGTTGTATTTTATTTGTGCAGAAAATCTTTCTGGTTTCAATTCATTGCCGGTTCTGTCACGATTTATGTGGGAATGGTATTGATTTATGCAGTGAATTATTGGGGAAGCGGTATACACTGGAGCTTGTTTTTTCAGGCAAGTACGACGGAACTTTATGGATTGGCTGCGTTTATCCCTATTTATTTCTATAATGGAAAGAAGGGCAGGCAGTTTCCCAAAGCATGCTATTACTGGTTTTATCCGCTGCATTTGCTGCTATTGTACGGAGTTAAAATGTGTTTTTTCCGACAATGATTCCATAGGAGATAATGTGTATGAGAAAAATAGGAGAGCGCATCTGTCAGGATATTAAAAATTTGTGGCCTGCGGCTGTCGCTGTGATAATTTATACGGTGTTGGTCAAACTTATTTTCCATGCCTTTTGTCCGATGGTTGTTGTGACGGGATTTCCCTGTCCGGGCTGTGGGATGACGAGGTCGTTGTTTTTTCTTTTGACCGGAAGAATCGGGCAGTCAGTATGGATACATCCGATGGGCATTCCGATTGCCGGTCTCATTTGTTATTTCTTGTGGAACCGCTATATATTGGGGAGAACTGCCAGAGGAATGAAAGGTTTGATCATTGCGGCAATCGTTCTGCTGGTCGTGCTGTATATCTGGCGGATGCGCCTGTATTTTCCGAACAGACCGCCTTATGTTTATGCAGAAGATAATATTCTGGCAAAAACGTTGCCGTTTTACGAACAAATACTACACTCCTTGAGAATCTTATGATATAATGAGCGTTAGTGAGGAGAGCATGCCTGCATGTTCGACGAACAGTACTGATCATGAATCTCTGATTCAGATATAATCATCACAGGAGAAAAACAGACGCCGCAAAGCGTTTGCGGACACACACAGAATTTCGTGGAAAACAAAACATATGGAGGATAAGAATGGACAGTAATAATCTGTATCAAAATCAGCAGACAGGCACGGAGCCTGACAACAATCAGACGGAAAATGCGTATCAGAACAATGATGCTTATCAGGCAGGAAATACCAATCAGAGTAATGATGCCTATCAGGCAGGAAATACTAATCAGAGCAACGATGCTTATCAGGCAGGAAATACATATCAGAAAAACGATGCTTATCAGGCAGGAAATACCTATCAGAGCAATGATGCTTATCAGACAGGAAATACCTATCAGAGCAATGATGCTTATCAGACGGGAAGTGCCTATCAGGGCAGCGACGCCTATCAGAATGACGGCGCTTATCAACAGCCTGCATATAATAATCAGGGCGGCTATAATAATGGCAGTTATGCCAACGGCAATTACAGCAATGAGAATTATAACAGCGGTAACAGTTATAATAACGGAAATTATAGTAACGGAAACTATAATAACAATTATGGCGGTGGATACGGAAGCAACATCTACCAGCCGTATCAGCAGTCACAGCTGGATTTGGAAGAACCGGTCAAAATGAGTGAATGGCTGATTTCCATGTTGTTAATGATGGTTCCCTGTGTGAATATTGTCATGATGTTTGTCTGGGCATTCAGTAAGACCGAAAAGAAGAGCAAATCCAATTTCTTTAAAGCGCAGTTGATCATGGCAGGTGTCATTTTTGCACTGTATATGTTCATTTTAATCTTTGCGGTAGCCGTAGGCCTTATGTATTAAAGGGCAGACCAGCGTCCTGAAGCGCCGCAGGGCAGAACCAGACCGTTTGAACTGACGGGCAGGCCGATTTCATCTGCCTGAACCTTGCCGCCGAAAACCGGGACGATAACAGTATGGAGCATATAGGACAGCACGGCGGGCTGCAGTCCTGTGGTATAAGAATTAATTAAGAAGAAAAGGGCATCTTTCGACAAAATTCTGGAAGTCAGTTCCAGAAAAGGGAAGATGCTCTCTTCTATTTTCCAGATTTCGCCCTTAGGTCCTCTTCCGTAAGAGGGCGGGTCCATAATGATCGCATCATAAGTATTGCCGCGGCGGATTTCCCGTTCCACGAATTTTACGCAGTCATCGACGAGCCAGCGTATTGGGGCATTGCCAAGCCCTGATGCGGCGGCATTTTCTTTTGCCCATGTGACCATGCCTTTCGAAGCGTCCACATGGGTCACGGATGCGCCTGCTTTCGCCGCCGCGAGCGTAGCGCCGCCGGTATAGGCGAACAGGTTCAGGACTTTTACGGGGCGGCCTGATTCCTGAACGGATTTCTTTATAATAGAAGAGAACCAGTCCCAGTTGGCCGCCTGCTCCGGAAACAGGCCGGTATGTTTGAAGCTGAAAGGCTTGAGGTGAAAGGTCAGTTCTTTGTAGTTGATGCTCCATTCATCGGGAAGCTGAAAAAATTCCCATTCGCCGCCCCCCTTGGAACTTCTATGATAATGCCCGTTCTTTTTCTTCCAGCCGGAATGTTCCTTCGGCGTATTCCAGATGACCTGCGGGTCCGGTCTGACTAACAGGTAATCGCCCCAGCGTTCCAGTTTTTCTCCAGCAGAAGTATCGATGACTTCGTAATCTTTCCAATTATCGGCTGTCCACATCGTTTTGTTCTTGCCTTTCTTCGTATTTTGCATTTTTATAGATAATTCTTTATAGATAATAAAAAAAACAGGAGAAAAAAGCAAGAACTATTATTGGTCAATGGAGTGATAATGTTTTTTTTCCGTCGATTCCGTTTCCAGTGCTCTGTTTAACAGGGAGGTAAAATATTCGTCCATGTATGCGAAAGAATTGTACATACCGTTGAGTGCCCATTTCGTTTCTGGTGCAATACACATATTGGAGTCATTGACGGTAAAAGTTTCGGCATTCTCCGTATCAAAATGTTCTTCAAAAGAGGCCGTGACATAGCGGACACAACTCTCGATATCATAATCATCGAGCGTATAACCTACAAATTCCGCCTGTATGTGCTCTGTCAGTTTCAGACCGATGCAGACCCGGCAGGTAAGCGTCGGATAGTCATCAGGACTGAGATGCCAGATATAGGAGTATAAATAGAGTTCCCCCGTAGCATCTGCCTGTGCATCCATGCGGTAATGTTCAAATTGCAGGTCAGTTACCTGTTCGCAATAGTTTTCCTGGACATATGCAGAGATTTGTTCCGTGCATTTTGGCCAGTCGAGGACGTCTGCAGAAACTTCATTTGTCCGGTCCTGTATCAGACAGGCAATCGCTCCGTTTCCGGATATGACGAAGTTTCCGCCGGCTTTGCCTGACTGCGTCGTGCCGACTGTCCAGCCGTAGGGCATATCCATGGAATAACTGCCCATCTGTATGCCGCCGTAAGCGGCTTCTTTTCTGAGAATATAGCCTGTTCTTGACACGTTAAGGCGCATTCCCGGATAAATCAGGTCCGGGTCTGTCAGGATATCCTGATTGGCGTTTATCAATTCTATATAGGAATTGCCGTTTCCAAACATATGCTCGGCAATCTTCCACAGACTGTCGCCGGAAAGGACCACATAATCTCCGGAACCTTCTGTCAGGGCCATATAATCCTCATTTTCTGCATATCGATCGTCATAAACGAAAGGATATTGCTCTGTGGCAAGAACATCCATACAGGGCATGGCGCTCATGAGGACTATTGCGCTGAGGAAGAGCCCCCCTGCTTTCTTTAACGGTCGTAATCGTAATTCCATACGCTTGCATTTTCTCCTAACCAGATATTTTCTTTTTTGTTTTTACAGAGAAGTACATCTCCTGTCGTTTCGGACATTGCGTATTTCATCCAGAAGTCGCTTTCCTTTTTAAAAGGTTCCAATTCTTCCATGCTTAACCGCGCATGGAAGCTGCGGTCGATTGGCTCATAGGTATAGGCATATTCCAACACGGGGTCGAGGGCAACGCCGATGATGAAATCCTTGTCTTCGGTCAGATAGAAAAAAGAGTGACAGAAATAATGTTGGTTGGTTTCTTCGTCTGACTGTAAAAACCAGGACAATACAAGTTCGATATCTTCATCATTCCCATATTCCTCATCCAGTTCATCACTGAGGGACTTGTCCCACAGCGTGATAAAATCTTTGTTAATTTCCAAAATATCATCCAGTTCATAGCTTTCTCCGGTAAGCAAGTCTACCGTGACTGCCCTTTCGGTCCCGTTCGTCATCCATACGGGATTACCGGCCGCATAATATTCCTGATAATCTGCGCTCAGAAGATACTGGCTGTGATAAGTGATATCACAGTTAACATCGCTGGCAAAAATGGAGAAAAATTCCTTCTGAAAGGCTTTTACTTCATCGGAAGGATTCAAATGCCAATAGGTCACTCTGTCCATGGCAGTATCATATAATAATTGGTTAATCTGTGTCTGAACTTCTTCGTCCAGTCCTTTCAGACGCGGGTATTCCACGGTCAGCACATCCCAATAATCATATTTTTCCGAATATTCCACAAAGTATTGTTCCTTTTGCACGGTGTAGTATTCATATCCCTCTGGGAAGGAAGAGGACAGAATGGTTCCAATCGTTACGCCGATTGCTGCGAACATGCTTTTGCTCATGACCTGATAACTCCTTTTTATATATTTTTCTTTTGTACATTTCCATGACGTCCATTATCATTGTATCTGTAAAAAGCATCAAAGTTGCATCATAAGTGCATCATTTTTGCATGTTTGTCAGGTTTTTGGCCTTTTCCTGGAAATGATTGTTCCTGTTCATGCAGGGCGGTTATCGATATGGTTGAAAAAATACGGAAGAAAAATTTTCAAAAAAACACTTGCATCTTCCCAAAACATCATGTATACTATCAAGTGCTGTGGCATGATAGCGATGAAGCGTGAGGTTGCTGCCCTCGTGGCAGGTTTTCCGTGGAGCGAATGTCAAGTTAGGAAACTGACGACAAGTCACTGTACAAGCAAGAAGGTCTGACAGGGTCAGAAGCAACGTGTTAAAACGATAACTCTGGAGAGTTATCGTTGCGAGTTCCTTACGGAACATCGCGGTGTACTGTCATTAAGATAGGACACACACGGGAGAGTGTACAGTCACCGCTTGTCGTACTTAGAACTTAAAAGTGCGAAAAGGAGGCGACTTTTTTTATGGCAAGTCAAGTAATGAGAATTACATTAAAAGCTTATGATCATCAGTTAGTTGATGCGTCTGCCAAAAAAATCATCGAAACAGTTAAGAAGAATGGATCTCAGGTAAGCGGACCGGTGCCCCTTCCTACCAAAAAGGAAGTTGTTACGATTCTTAGAGCGGTTCACAAATACAAAGATTCCAGAGAGCAGTTCGAACAGAGAACTCACAAGAGACTCATTGATATCATTGCTCCTACACCGAAAACTGTTGATGCGCTGCAGAGACTGGAAATGCCTGCCGGCGTATACATCGATATCAAGATGAAGAACAAATAAACCCCTACTAGGATGACCACAAGTAATCCCTTCGGGATAACTTGAGCAGATTCTGAAAGAATCTGCTGAGTTAATTTCAGAGAATTTACTCGAGTTAATTTCGAAGAAATTTACTCTTAGGGTCCGCTGTAGAATCAAGGAGGTAAAGGAATGAAGAAAGCTATTTTAGCAACAAAAGTCGGAATGACACAGATTTTTAATGAAGACGGCAGCTTAACACCTGTTACCGTACTTCAGGCAGGTCCCTGTGCGGTGACACAGATCAAAACGGTCGAGAATGACGGTTACAGCGCAGTACAGGTTGGCTTTGTAGACAAGAAAGAAAAGATTGTCAACAAAGATAAGAGCGGTAAAAAAGAAGTGATCCACAGACACGGTGTGAACAAAGCTGAGAAAGGCCACTTCGATAAAGCGGGCGTTTCCTGCAAGAGATTTGTAAGAGAATTAAAACTGGACAATGCAGAAGAGTATGCACTCGGAAGCGAGATCAAAGCGGATATCTTTGAGGCTGGCGATAGAGTTGATGCGACTGCTATTTCCAAAGGTAAAGGCTTCCAGGGTGCGATCAAAAGACATGGTCAGCACAGAGGACCTATGACTCACGGTTCCAAATTCCATCGTCACCAGGGCTCTAATGGAGCATGTTCTTCCCCGAGTAAGGTATTTAAGGGAAAAGGCATGCCGGGACATATGGGCTGCGTGAAGGTAACGGTTCAGAATCTGACGGTAGTAAGAGTTGACGCCGATAAGAATCTGATTCTTGTAAAGGGGGCAGTTCCCGGACCGAAGAAAGCCTTGGTAACAATCAAAGAAACTACTAAGGTCGATGCGAAATAGTGGCTTGAGTCACAGATGAAAGGAGGACCATTCAAATGGCAAACGTATCTGTTTATAATATGGAAGGTAAAGAAGTTGGCAAGATTGACTTAAACGATGCGGTGTTTGGTGTTGAAGTCAATGAACATCTGGTACACATGGCAGTTGTTCAGCAGCTTGCAAATAAACGTCAGGGAACACAGAAAGCAAAGACACGTTCTGAAGTTTCCGGCGGCGGAAGAAAGCCCTGGAGACAGAAAGGAACAGGTCATGCAAGACAGGGTTCCATCAGAGCTCCTCAGTGGAAAGGCGGCGGCGTTGTATTCGCTCCCGTTCCGAGAGATTATTCTTTCAAACTGAACAAGAAAGAGAAGAGAGCGGCTTTAAAATCTGCATTAACGAGCAGAGTGCAGGAAAATAAACTGATTGTCGTTGAAGAACTGAAATTTGACGAGATCAAGACAAAGAATTTCAAAAAGGTTATGGATAACCTGAATGTGAATAAGGCACTGGTTGTTCTGGGAGATAAAAATGAGAACACGGTTCTTTCTGCAAGAAATATCCCGACAATTCAGACAGCATATGCCGATTCCATCAATGTATATGATGTTATGAAAGGCGGCACGCTGGTGCTCACAAAGGATGCCGTAACGAAAATCGAGGAGGTGTATGCGTAATGGCAGCGATTCAGTATTATGACGTAATCCTCAAACCGGTTATTACCGAAAAGAGTATGGCAGGTATGAGCGAAAAGAAATATACCTTTTTAGTTCATCCGGAAGCAAATAAATCAATGATCAAAGAAGCTGTTGAGAAAATGTTCGAAGGAACAAAGGTAGCTAAGGTCAATACCATGAACCTTGATGGCAAGACCAAAAGACGTGGTATGGTATACGGCAAGACAGCCAAGACCAAAAAAGCGATCGTACAGCTGACAGAGGACAGCAAGGAGATTGAGATCTTTGCAGGCCTATAATAGGCCGAAGAGAATTTCTAAGGCGTCAGAGGACGCCGCCTAAGAAATTCTATGGCTTCGGCCGACAGAATCGCAGAGCGATTCTGTCTGGGTATCGATGGCTTAGCCGGATATCGCGGGGCGATTCTGTCGGGGGTATTGATGGGTCAGCCGGATATCCAGGGCGATTCTGTCGGGGGTATCGAAGGGTGACACTGAGATACTGAAAGAGACAGCGAGAGAACATCCGGGGGACCGGATGGGAAGATAATGTATGCGGCATGAAAGAAAAAGATGCTGCGCGAAAATCATAGAGGAAAAGGAGATAAGAACATGGGAATCAAGACTTATAACCCATATACACCTTCGAGACGTAATATGACCGGTTCCGATTTCGCAGAGATTACAAAGACAACACCTGAAAAGGCGCTCTGTACTTCTCTCAAGAAGAATGCGGGTCGTAATAATCAAGGTAAGATCACCGTCAGACATCATGGCGGCGGAAGCAGAAGATTATACAGAAATATTGACTTTAAGAGAAACAAAGACGGCATTCATGCAACCGTAATCGGTATTGAATATGATCCGAACAGAACGGCAAATATCGCACTGATCTGTTATGAGGATGGACAGAAATCCTATATTTTGGCTCCGGAAGGATTGACGGACGGTATGAAGGTCATGAACGGACCTGAAGCAGAAGTAAGACTTGGTAACTGCTTACCGATATCCGAAATTCCGGTAGGTACAGTGATTCACAACATCGAGCTTTATCCGGGCAAGGGCGGCCAGCTTGTTCGTTCTGCGGGCAACGGCGCACAGCTGATGGCGAAGGAAGGCAAGTATGCAACGCTCAGACTTCCGTCCGGTGAAATGAGAATGGTTCCGGTAATCTGCCGGGCAACAATCGGTAATGTCGGTAATGTAGACCACAACCTGATCAAAATCGGTAAAGCAGGACGTAAGCGTCACATGGGTATCCGCCCGACAGTCCGCGGTTCCGTTATGAACCCGAATGACCATCCACACGGCGGTGGTGAAGGAAGGGCGCCGATCGGTCGTCCTGGTCCGTGTACACCTTGGGGTAAACCGGCACTCGGCTTAAAGACGCGTAAGAAGAAAAAAGCATCTAATAAGCTGATCGTAAGAAGAAGAGACGGCAGAGCCATCAAATAAGGAGGAGAAATCATGGCTAGATCACTGAAAAAAGGACCATTTGCAGATGCAAGCTTATTGAAAAAAGTAGATGCTATGAATGAATCGGGTAAGAAACAGGTCATTAAGACCTGGTCCCGTCGTTCTACTATTTTCCCGTCATTCGTTGGACATACATTTGCTGTTCATGATGGCAGAAAGCATGTACCTGTATATGTTACGGAAGATATGGTTGGGCATAAACTCGGTGAGTTCGTTGCAACCAGGACTTATAGAGGACATGATAAGGACGAAAGAAAGTCCAAAGTTCGCTAAATTGAAAGGAGGTTTTATCTATGGCTAAAGGACATAGATCCCAGATAAAAAGAGAAAGAAATGCGAACAAGGATACAAGACCCTCAGCAAAGTTATCTTATGCGAGAGTGTCTGTACAAAAAGCTTGTTTCGTATTAGATGCCATCAGAGGCAAGGATGTAACTACAGCATTAGCTATTCTGGAATATAATCCAAGATACGCATCCAGCATCATTAAGAAATTATTGGAATCAGCAATCGCGAACGCTGAGAACAATAACGGAATGAATGCAGAGAACCTTTATATTGCGGAATGTTACGCAAATAAAGGACCTACTATGAAGAGAATCAGACCAAGAGCGCAGGGCAGGGCTTATCGTATCGAGAAGAGAATGAGCCATATCACAGTTGTTCTGGATGAAAGATAGGGATGATATAGGAAGGAGAAAAACATGGGACAGAAAGTTAATCCTCACGGCCTCAGAGTCGGCATAATTAAAGAATGGGATTCCAAATGGTATGCTGATGCGGAATTTTCTGATTTCTTAGTAGAAGATTACAACATCAGAAAGTACCTGAAGAAGAAATTATACAGCGCTGGTATCTCCAAGATTGAAATCGAGAGAGCATCGGACAGAGTGAAAATTGTTATTTATACCGCAAAACCGGGTGTAGTAATCGGTAAGGGCGGTGCAGAGATTGAAGTTACCAAGAAAGAACTTTCCAAGCTGACGAACAAGAAAGTTCTGGTAGATATTAAGGAAATCAAGAGACCGGACAGAGATGCACAGCTTGTCGCAGAGAACATTGCACAGCAGCTGGAGAATCGTGTATCCTTCAGACGTGCCATGAAATCCTGCATGGGCAGAACCATGAAGGCAGGCGCGCTCGGTATCAAGACAGCCTGCTCCGGACGTCTCGGCGGTGCTGATATGGCTCGTACAGAGTTTTACAGTGATGGTACGATTCCGCTTCAGACTTTAAGAGCTGATATTGATTACGGCTTTGCAGAAGCTGATACAACTTATGGTAAAGTTGGTGTCAAAGTATGGATTTACAAAGGCGAGGTACTTCCTACTAAATCAAACAAGGAAGGGAGCGATAAATAATGTTAATGCCAAAAAGAGTAAAACGTCGTAAACAGTTCCGTGGTTCTATGGCAGGAAAAGCTACTCGTGGTAATACGATCACTTATGGTGAGTGGGGTATTGTAGCAATGGAACCATGTTGGATTAAATCGAACCAGATTGAAGCAGCCCGTGTTGCGATGACTCGTTATATCAAACGTGGTGGTAAAGTCTGGATTAAGATTTTCCCTGATAAACCAGTAACAGCAAAACCAGCAGAAACACGTATGGGTTCCGGAAAAGGTACCTTGGAATACTGGGTAGCAGTTGTTAAGCCAGGACGCGTAATGTTCGAAATCGCAGGAGTATCCGAAGAAGTAGCAAAAGAAGCATTACGTCTTGCAACACATAAGCTTCCATGTAGATGTAAAATCGTTTCTAAAGCAGACTTGGAAGGCGGTGTATCAAATGAAAACTAATAAGTATGTAGAAGATTTACAGAAAAAATCAGATGCAGAATTAGCACAGGAACTGGTAGATGCTAAAAAAGAACTTTTCAATTTGAGATTCCAGAACGCAACAAATCAGTTAGATAATACGGCAAGAATTAAAGAAGTAAGAAGAAATATCGCAAGAATTCAGACCGTAATCACCCAGAAAGCGAAAGCGGCTAATTAGGAGGAGGATGTGTCGTGGAAAGAAATTTGAGAAAAACCCGTACTGGCAAAGTGACCAGTAATAAAATGGATAAGACAATTGTTGTAGCGATTGAAGACCATGTTAAGCATCCGCTTTACGGCAAAATTGTAAAAAAGACCTATAAGCTGAAAGCACATGATGAAAAGAATGAGTGCAACATTGGCGATACCGTTAAAGTAATGGAGACAAGGCCGTTATCGAAAGATAAAAGATGGAGACTTGTTGAAGTTGTCGAAAAAGTGAAATAGGCTGGAAGGAGAAAGGTAGTATGATTCAACAGGAAAGCAGACTCAAGGTTGCTGATAACACTGGTGCTAAAGAACTTCTGTGCATCAGAGTCGTAGGTGGATCTACAAGAAGATATGCACGCATTGGCGATATTATTGTTGCTACTGTTAAAGATGCAACACCAGGCGGCGTTGTAAAAAAAGGCGATGTTGTGAAGGCCGTAGTTGTTCGCAGCGTAAAAGGTGCTCGTCGTAAAGACGGTTCTTATATCAGATTTGACGAAAATGCTGCTGTTATCATCAAAGATGACAAGACTCCGAGAGGAACCCGTATTTTTGGACCAGTAGCAAGAGAGCTTCGTGATAAACAGTTTATGAAAATTGTTTCACTGGCTCCGGAAGTATTATAGGAGGTGCCGGTATGTCAACAATGAAGATTAAAAAGGGCGATACCGTAAAAGTTATCGCCGGCAAGGATAAAGACAAAGAAGGCAAAGTCGTTTCCGTAGACAGAAAGAACGGCAGAGTCTTAGTGGAAGGAATTAATAAAATTACAAAGCATGAGAAACCTTCGGCTGCAAATCAGAACGGTGGTATCGTTCAGAAAGAGGCTCCAATCGATATTTCCAATGTTATGTATGTGCACAAAGGAAAACCGACGAGAATCGGTTTTAAGATGGAGAATGGCAAGAAGGTTCGTTTCGCGAAATCCACAGGCGACATCGTTGATTAATTCTAAGGAAGGAGGTCTAAAAAGTTGAGTAGACTTAAAGATATGTATAAAGACGAGATCGTAGATGCTATGATCAAGAAGTTTGGATATAAAAATATTATGGAAGTTCCAAAACTTGATAAGATCGTAATCAACATGGGTGTTGGTGAAGCGAAGGAAAATGCAAAAGTTTTGGAATCAGCTGTCAGTGATATGGAAACCATCACAGGACAGAAAGCAATTATTACCAAGGCTAAGAACTCTATTGCTAACTTCAAAATCAGAGAAGGTCAGGCAATCGGATGTAAGACAACTCTTCGCGGTGATAAGATGTATGAGTTCCTTGACAGACTGGTAAATCTTGCATTGCCCCGTGTGCGCGACTTCAGAGGTGTAAATCCTAACGCATTCGACGGCAGAGGAAATTATGCACTTGGAATCAAGGAACAGCTTATTTTCCCGGAAATCGAATATGATAAGATTGACAAGGTAAGAGGTATGGATGTTATCATCGTAACAACGGCTAAGACAGATGAAGAGGCCCGTGAGTTATTAAGATTGTTTAACATGCCATTTGCTAAGTAGAAGGAGGTAAATTCATGGCTAAAACAGCAATGAAGATAAAGCAGCAGCGTAAACCTAAATTCTCTACGAGAGAATACAGCCGGTGCAAAATTTGTGGTCGTCCACATGCTTATTTAAGAAAATACGGAATTTGCAGAATTTGCTTCCGTGAGTTAGCATATAAAGGTCAGATTCCTGGCGTTCGTAAAGCTAGCTGGTAAAGTGTGAAGAGAAGTTCTAAAGCTCACGCCAATGGGCGTTTCGCTAAGAACTTCTACGGTTCGCGAAGCGAACCCTCTTCACACCGAAGAATGTCTCTGACGAGCCATTCTTCATAGCGGGTTTGTCGCTATAGCATCCAAACTCGCAGGCTGAGGTAATTTAAATTAAGAAGGAGGCAATTCAAATGACAATGAGCGATCCTATTGCAGATATGCTTACAAGAATCCGTAATGCAAATACTGCAAAACATGATACAGTAGATGTGCCGTCATCTAAAATGAAGCTGGCTATTGCACAGATTCTTCTGGATGAAGGGTATATTAAGAAATTCGATATAATTGAAGATGGAAATTTCAAAACGATCCATATTACATTAAAATATGGCGAGGATAAGAACGATAAGATTATTTCCGGTATCAAGAGAATTTCCAAACCTGGTCTTCGTGTATATGCCGGTAAAGAAGAACTGCCGAAAGTTCTTGGCGGTCTTGGTATTGCAATCATCTCTACCAACCAGGGTGTTATCACGGATAAGAAGGCCAGAGAGCTTCAGGTCGGCGGCGAAGTGTTAGCGTTCGTCTGGTAAACGACGAAAAGAATTTCTAAGGCGTCAAAGTACGCCGCCTAAGAAATACTATATTTCGTCGGAAAGAATTGCTGACGCAATTCTTCCAAGTGTTTCGGCTGACAAAAAGAATTTCTAAGGCGTCGAAGTATGCCGCCTAAGAAATGCTATGTTTCGGCGGACAGAATTGCAGGACAATTCTGTTGGGTTGAGAAGAATTAGTTTGTTCAAGCAATTTTGTCGGGTTAATAAAATAATAACAATAGCGCATGGCGCACAAATAAAATTAGGAGGGTACGGGCATGTCACGAATAGGAAGAATGCCAATCGCAATTCCTGCAGGAGTTACTGTGGATGTTGCAGAAAATAATAAAGTGACTGTAAAAGGTCCAAAGGGAACACTTGAGAGAGTGCTTCCGGCTGAGATGGAAATCAAAGTAGAGGGCGCGGAAGTTCTTGTTTCCAGACCGAACGACTTAAAGAAAATGAAATCCTTACATGGTCTGACAAGAACATTGATTCACAATATGGTTGTCGGTGTGACCGATGGATTCGAAAAGAAACTGGAAGTAAACGGTGTTGGTTACAGAGCATCCAAATCAGGCAAGGTACTGACCCTGAACCTTGGATATTCCCATCCGGTCGAGATGACTGATCCGGAAGGCATTGAGACCGTTATGGAAGGACAGAACGTCATCATCGTTAAAGGTATTGATAAAGAAAAAGTTGGCCAATTCGCTGCTGAGATCAGAGATAAGAGAAGACCGGAACCTTATAAGGGCAAAGGTATTAAATATGCTGATGAAACGATCAGACGTAAAGTTGGTAAGACTGGTAAGAAATAACAGATAAGGAGAGTATGAAAATGGTTAGTAAAGAATCGAGACAAAAAGTTCGTGTTAAAAAGCATAGAAGAATGCGTAACCATTTAAGCGGTACTGCGCAGAAACCACGCTTGGCTGTATTCAGAAGTAATAATCATATGTATGCTCAAATTATTGACGATACAGTTGGAAATACATTAGTTGCAGCTTCTACTCTGGAAAAAGAGGTCAAGGCTGAACTGGAAAAGACCAATAACGTTGATGCCGCAGCATATTTAGGAACAGTAATTGCTAAGAGAGCAGTTGAAAAAGGTATTAAGACGGTTGTTTTTGACAGAGGCGGCTTTATATACCAGGGTAAAATTGCAGCATTAGCTGATGCAGCCAGAGAAGCTGGATTAGAATTCTAGGAAGGGAGAGAAAATCACATGAGACATACAATCATTGATGCCAGTCAGTTAGAATTGACTGAAAAAGTTGTAACTATCAAACGTGTTACTAAGGTTGTAAAGGGTGGTCGTAACTTCCGTTTCACAGCATTGGTAGTTGTAGGGGATGGCAACGGTCATGTAGGGGCCGGACTTGGAAAGGCAACTGAAATTCCGGAGGCTATCCGTAAAGGAAAAGAGGACGCAATCAAGAATCTGGTAACGGTTGCTCTTGACCCGAACCACAGTATTACACATGATTTTATCGGACAGTTTGGTTCCGCATCTGTTCTCTTAAAGAGAGCTCCGGAAGGTACCGGTATCATCGCCGGCGGTCCTGCCCGTGTCGTATGCGAGCTTGCAGGCATTTCCAATATCCGTACGAAATCTTTGGGTTCTAACAACAAACAGAATGTCGTACTTGCTACAATCGCAGGTCTTCGCCAGTTAAAGACTCCTGAAGAGGTGGCTAAGAACCGTGGTAAGTCTGTTGAAGAAGTTATGGCTTAATGTAAAAGTCAGATTGCAAAAGACTGAGAAAGGAGCAGGGATATAAAATGGCAGCAAAAAAAGCAGAAAAAACGTTGAAAATAACATTAGTGAAATCTACGATTGGCCAGATTCCGAAGGCGAAAGCAACAATTGAAGCAATGGGGCTCAGAAAAATCGGGCAGACCGTTGAATTACCGGATAATGGCGCTACACATGGCCAGATTCAGAGAGTAAGACACATGGTCAAAGTAGAAGAAGCGTAAATCGGAAATTTCATAGAGAAAGGAGCATAGTTAGCATGGAATTATCAAATTTAAGACCTGCAGAAGGTTCCAAACACAGTGATAATTTTAGAAGAGGCCGCGGACATGGTTCAGGAAACGGCAAGACGGCCGGTAAAGGACATAAAGGCCAGAAAGCCCGTTCCGGAGCACCGAGAATCGGTTTTGAAGGTGGTCAGATGCCATTATACAGACGTATTCCCAAGAGAGGTTTCAAATGCAGAAACACGAAGGAAATCGTTGCGGTTAATCTGAGTGCACTGGAAGTATTTGACAACGGGGCTACGGTTGACGTTGATGCGTTACTGGAAAAAGGAATTGTAAAACATCCTCGTGATGGTGTTAAAATCCTTGGAAATGGAGAATTGACCAAAAAACTCGATGTAAAGGTTAACGCGTACAGCGCATCCGCAAAAGAAAAGATCGAGGCACTTGGTGGAACAACAGAGGTGATGTAATGTTTACAACCCTAAAAAATGCTTTTAAAATCAAGGAATTAAGAAAGAAAATCTTTTTTACATTCGCAATGTTAGTTGTGATCCGTTTTGGGTCACAGCTTCCGGTTCCCGGTGTGGACAGAACCTATTTTGCATCATGGTTCGCACAGCAGACCGGCGATGCGTTTAATTTCTTGGATGCTTTTACAGGCGGCTCCTTTTTAAGGATGTCCGTTCTGGCATTGAGTATCACGCCGTATATCACATCATCCATTATCATGCAGCTGCTTACCATTGCAATTCCGAAACTGGAAGAGATGCAGCGTGACGGCGAAGACGGCAGAAAGAAGATTGCATCCATTACCCGGTATGTGACGGTTGGGCTTTCTTTGATCGAATCATCTGCTATGGCGATTGGTTTTGGCCGTCAGGGCCTGCTTGAGACCTATAATGTATTCAGTATCATTACGGTCGTTGCGGCGTTGACTGCGGGTAGTGCATTCCTGATGTGGATTGGTGAAAGGATTACCGAAAACGGTGTCGGAAACGGTATTTCCATCGTTCTGACAATCAACATTATTTCCCGGATGCCGGCAGATATTACAACGCTGTTTGAGCAGTTCGTTTTCGGCAGATCGATTGCGAAAGCAGTTGTAGCGGCTCTGATCATATTTGCAATTATTATTGGGATGGTTGTTCTTGTCATTATATTAAATAATGGCGTAAGAAAAATTCCGGTGCAGTATGCGAAAAAGGTACAGGGCAGAAAGATGGTCGGCGGACAGACCACAAATATTCCATTAAAGGTAAATACCTCGGGTGTTATTCCTGTTATCTTCGCATCTTCCCTGATGCAGCTTCCGGTCATTGTCTGTTCTTTCTTTAATATTAACGGAACGGGCTTCTGGGGAGACGTTTTGAGAGGATTGAATTCGAGCTACTGGTGCAATCCGGAACAGCCTGTTTATTCAATTGGTCTGGTCGTATATGTAGCACTGGTCATTGCATTTGCCTACTTCTATACTTCCATTACTTTCAATCCGCTTGAAATTGCCGATAATATGAAGCGGCAGGGTGGTTTTATTCCGGGTATCAGACCGGGTAAGCCGACCAGTGATTATCTGACGAAGATTTTGAACTACATCGTTTTCATCGGCGCAGTCGGACTTACAATCGTGTGCGTTATACCGTATTTCTTTAACGGTGTTTTCAATGCGAGCGTGTCTTTCGGCGGAACAAGTCTCATCATTATCGTCAGCGTTGTTCTGGAGACGATAAAGCAGATTGAATCGCAGATGATGGTTCGGAATTATAAAGGTTTTTTAAACGACTAAAGCAACATGAAAAGATGTTCTAAGACAAACGCAAAGAGATGTTCTAAGACACCGCATCAGAGGATGCGCTGCCTGAGAACATCTAGCTGTCGTTTTACGACAGTTTTTTGCGTTATTTTGGGATTTATGCATTGGCAGAGTAGAAATGAAATGGTTGGGGAGAAGGATAAGATTATGAAGATTATTATGTTAGGTGCGCCGGGGGCAGGAAAGGGTACGCAGGCGCAGATGATCGCCGATAAATATGGAATACCTCATGTTTCGACAGGAGATATTTTCAGAGAAAATGTAAAGAATGGTACAGAACTTGGCATGGAAGCCAAAAAGTATATGGATCAGGGAGCGCTTGTTCCCGATGAGTTAACAGTCAGGATACTGCTTGACAGAGTTGCGCAGGATGACTGCAGGAATGGTTATGTGCTGGATGGTTTTCCGAGAACGATTCCGCAGGCAGAAGTTCTGGATAAGGCCATCAAAGAACTTGGTGACAAGATTGATTATGCAATTAACGTAGAAGTACCGGATGAGAACATTGTCAGGAGAATGTCGGGAAGACGTGCCTGTCTTTCATGCGGCGCTACTTTTCATATAGAACACATACCGCCGAAACAGGAGGGAATCTGTGACAGATGCGGTAAAGAATTGATACAGCGTGATGATGACAAAGAAGAAACGGTAAAGAACCGGCTCGATGTATATCATGAGCAGACACAGCCGCTGATCGATTATTACACCGGACAGAATATTTTGAAGACAGTTGACGGCACAGCGGATATGATGGATGTATTTGCTGCAATTACAGAGATTCTCGGTTAATACTCTATGAAAGGCTTGGGGGATTAGAATGGCTGTTACAATTAAATCTGCCAGAGAAATTGCTTTGATGAGAGAAGCGGGAAGACTGCTTGGCATCGTGCACGAAGAACTGGGCAGGGCAATTCGTCCGGGAATGTCAACGAAGGATATCGACAGACTGGGTGAAAAGCTGATAAGGAGTTTTGGCTGTACGCCCAATTTCCTGCATTATCAGGGCTATCCGGCGTCTATCTGTGTATCTGTCAATGAGGAGGTCGTGCACGGGATTCCGCGTGAAGACCATATTTTAAAAGAGGGCGATATTGTCAGCCTGGATGCAGGCCTGATTTATAAAGGATATCATTCGGATGCTGCGAGAACGCATCGGGTCGGAAAAGTCAGCCCGGAGGCAGAGAAGTTGATCGCCGTGACAAAGCAGAGTTTTTTTGAGGGAATTAAAAAGGCCAGAGCCGGAAATCATCTTTATGATATTTCCAATGCAATTGACGCATACGTTACTTCATATGGCTATGGAATTGTAAGGGCGCTCGTCGGGCATGGAATCGGTACAAAACTTCATGAAGAACCTCAGATACCGAATTTTGCACAAAGGCGCAAAGGCGTACGCTTACAGCCGGGAATGACGCTTGCCATCGAACCGATGATCAATATGGGAACCGCAGAGGTGGTCTGGCTGGACGATGATTGGACCGTTGTAACAGAGGACGGCGCCTATTCCGCTCATTATGAAAATACGGTATTGATCACTGACGGCGAACCGGAAATCCTGACACTCCCCTTATAGATGCGGAAGGAAAAGGCGCGAATATGGAAATGACAGGAATGCTTGCCAGCTCTAAAGCTGGCCACGATAAAAATACGGTTTATGTCATAATAAAGGAAGAAATGGAATATGTTTATTTGGCCGATGGCAGAACAAAGACGTTGGAAAAGCCAAAACGGAAAAATAAGAAACATATCCAGATCATAAAAAAATGTCCGGAGCCGGATTTTCAAGACAGCATAAAAAACGGGCAGGCGGATGATTCAGACATCCGAAGGGTACTGAAAAGGTACGGAATGAGTATCATAAAACAAAAACAGGAGGTAGCAGATGTCGAAAGCCGATGTGATTGAAATTGAAGGAACAGTGATTGAAAAGTTACCCAATACCATGTTTCAGGTAGAACTGGAAAACGGCCATGTCGTATTGGCGCATATAAGCGGTAAGCTTCGTCAGAATTTTATCCGAATCTTACCCGGTGATAAAGTAACTTTGGAGTTGTCCCCATACGATTTATCCAAAGGAAGAATTATCTGGCGTGATAAATAAAAGGTCTTGCAAAAGGGATTTCTCTATGGTATAATGTAAAACGGTCTTTTTTGAAAGGAGGGTTTAACATGAAGGTTAGATCATCAGTAAAACCGATTTGCGAGAAATGCAAAATCATTAAAAGAAAAGGAAAGATCAGAGTAATCTGTGAAAATCCGAAGCACAAACAGGTACAAGGTTAATCCCGGTTATTTTATCAGATCTAAAGAATTGATAAAAGGGGTTCTTGTCCAACTGATTATGAGCGGCTGCAGTATTATTTCTTCATAAATGGTACTGATTATAATAGATGGAAGAGCCTTAACGAGATTACTTTTTGATACCACATGTTTGGAAAAACCGGACATTGAGCCGGTCGGGCAGAATCTGCCCCAATCAATTAGTAGCGAAAAGTGCAGCTATATTGCACAGAAAGATGGAGGAAACGTAAATGGCTCGTATTGCTGGTATTGATTTACCCAGAGAGAAACGTGTAGAAATTGGTTTAACTTATATCTACGGTATTGGAAGGGTAAGTTCGAACAAAATTCTGGAAGCAGCAAATGTAAACCCTGACACTCGTGTCAGAGAATTGACGGATGATGAAGTAAAGAGAATCGCGGAAGTCATCGAGAAAGATTACATGGTAGAAGGTGATCTGAGAAGAGAGATTGCTTTGAACATCAAGAGACTTCAGGAAATCGGATGTTATAGAGGAATCCGTCACAGAAAAGGACTTCCTGTTCGTGGTCAGAAGACAAAGACCAATGCAAGAACAAGAAAGGGCCCGAAGCGTACAGTAGCAAATAAGAAGAAATAATTATATGAGAAAGTAGGTTAGTTTATTATGGCTAAAAAAGTTGCAAAAAAAGTAACAAAAAAGCGTGTAAAGAAAAACGTTGAACATGGACAGGCACATATTCAGTCTTCTTTTAACAATACGATTGTTACCCTGACGGATAACGAAGGTAACGCGTTAAGCTGGGCAAGTGCCGGCGGTCTTGGTTTTAGAGGTTCAAGGAAATCTACTCCATATGCGGCACAGATGGCAGCCGAAACAGCTACCAAAGCTGCATTGATTCATGGTTTGAAAACAGTTGACGTTATGGTAAAAGGACCCGGTTCAGGACGTGAAGCGGCAATTCGTGCGTTGCAGGCTTGTGGTCTGGAAGTGACAAGTATCCGCGACGTAACGCCGGTACCTCATAATGGATGCCGTCCGCCTAAGAGACGCCGCGTCTAATAGAATGTCGAGCAATGGCTCGCCAATCTAATAGAATTTTGCCCAATGGGGCAAAATTCTGTGAAAGATTTGCAGAGCAAATCTTCCGGGGTGTTGAAATGTGCAGAGAATTTTGCGTTGCAAATTGTCTTCGCATTATTGAATGTTATAAGATGTTTAAGAAACTCGTTGGAAGAAAGTATCGTTCGTGTGCGTGCGGTATTGTAAACAACAGATTTTATTCGTTGCAGTAAAATCTTGAAGAAGAGGTAATCCCTCTTGGAAAGGAGCCGAACATGGCAGTAAACAGAGTTCCTGTATTGAAAAGATGCAGATCCCTTGATTTAGATCCTACTTTTTTAGGATATGACAAAAAATCTAACAGAACATCAGCAAGAGCTGGTAAGAAGGTTAGTGAATATGGCCTTCAGTTAAGAGAAAAACAGAAAGCAAAATTTATCTATGGCGTACTGGAGAAACCTTTCAGAAATTATTATAAGAAAGCTGAAAGAATGAAAGGAATGACCGGTGAAAACCTGATGGTAATGCTGGAGTGCAGACTGGACAGCATTGTTTTCAGGCTGGGCTTTGCGAGAACCAGAAGAGAAGCAAGACAGATCGTTGGCCACAAACATTTTATGGTAAATGGAAAGACTGTCAGCATTCCGTCTTATCAGGTAAAAGCCGGAGATGTGATTGAAATCAGAGAAAAGGCAAGGTCCTTGCAGAGATATAAAGATATCCTCGAAGTAACGGGCGGAAGACTGGTTCCGGAGTGGCTTGAGGCTGATCAGGAAGCCATGAAGGGAACCGTAAAATATCTTCCTACGAGAGAGATGATAGATGTTCCCGTTGACGAGATGCTTATCGTCGAGTTGTACTCCAAGTAATAAGTTGTAACGTGATTTTTCGTAAAGGAGGGTATTGCGGTGTTTGATTTTGAGAGACCAAATATTGAGGTTGTAGAAATCTCTGAAGACAAAAGGTATGGTAAATTTGTAGTGGAACCACTGGAAAGAGGTTACGGAATTACCCTTGGCAACTCTTTGAGAAGAATTATGCTTTCTTCTCTGCCGGGAGCGGCTGTAAGTCAGGTCAAAATTGAAGGTGTTTTGCATGAGTTCAGCTCTATTCCGGGTGTGAAGGAAGATGTTACGGAAATCATCATGAATATTAAAAGTCTTGCAATCAAGAACAGCAGCGAGACGAATGAGCCTAAGACAGCATATATTGAGTACGAAGGCGAGGGTGTTGTAAGAGCAGCGGATATTCAGGTTGATCAGGACATAGAGATTTTAAATCCCGAGATGGTTATTGCAACTTTAAGCGGAAAAGATACCAAACTGTACATGGAATTGACCATTACAAAAGGCAGAGGATATGTAAGTTCTGAGAAAAATAAGACCGATGATCTGCCGATTGGCGTCATTGCGGTAGATTCTATTTATACACCGGTCGAGAGAGTGAATGTAACAATTGAGAATACCCGAGTTGGCCAGATTACAGACTTTGATAAGCTGACACTGGATGTGCACACGAACGGAACGCTTGTTCCTGACGAGGCGGTCAGTTTAGCGGCAAAAGTGCTCAGCGAGCATTTAAGCCTTTTCATTGATCTGTCCGAGAATGCTAAGACTGCGGAAGTCATGGTAGAGAAGGAAGACGATGAGAAAGAAAAAGTACTGGAAATGAGCATTGACGAGCTCGAATTGTCTGTTCGTTCCTACAATTGTTTAAAGAGAGCAGGCATCAATACCGTAGAGGAATTAACCAACAAAACGTCTGAAGATATGATGAAAGTCCGTAATCTGGGACGCAAATCATTAGAAGAGGTTTTGGCAAAATTAAAAGAATTGGGTCTTCAGCTGAATCCCAGCGATGAAGCCTGAATCATATTATTGCGGGCATATGAGGTAAGACCGAAGAGCGCTTATGTGCCGGCTCATGAATGGAACGATTAACTGCATTCGGTAAGTAAGACCAAAGAGCGTGGCCGGATGTACCATCAAGAAGTATGCGCAGATGCTGCTTCGCATGAGAAAGGAGCCTGTTATGGCAAAATACAGAAAACTTGGCAGAACGTCTGACCAGAGAAAAGCATTACTTAGAAATCAGGTAACAAATCTTTTATATCATGGAAAAATCGTAACAACAGAAGCGAGAGCGAAAGAAGTCCGTAAGATCGCAGAGGGGCTGATTGCTTTGGCTGTAAAGGAAAAAGATAACTTTGAGACCGTTAAGGTTACTGCAAAGGTTCCGAGAAAAGACAAAGACGGCAAGAGAGTAAAAGAAGTCGTAGACGGTAAGAAAGTTACAGTATATGATAATGTGGAAAAGGAAATCAAGAAAGATATGCCTTCCAGACTTCATGCAAGAAGACAGATGCTGAGAGTTCTTTACCCTGTTGTTGAAGTTCCTGAGAAAGCAGCCGGAAGGAAGAGAGGCACAAAAGAAGTTGATCTTGCGGCAAAACTCTTTGACGAGTATGGACCGAAATATGCAAGCCGTAAAGGTGGTTACACGAGAATCATTAAAATCGGTCCTCGTAAAGGCGATGCGGCAATGGAAGTTGTACTGGAACTGGTATAGATTGAAAAATCAGAGATTTTTCAATCGCGAATTTGTGCCTGCGGCGCAAATATCGCAGATTGTGGGAAAGGCATGGTTATTAGATTGAAAAATCAAAGATTTTTCATACGAAAGGGCGTCTGAAATGCGGCGTTTTTCCAGGTTATAGATGGATATGGGAATATGAGAGACAGAGTATGCAGAAGCGCATGCTCTGTTTTTTATTTACAGAAGAAAATTTTTTGACAGTTTTTTGTATTGACAAAATGTGTTTACAGATGTAGACTTATATTGTCTACAAAAGTAGACCGAAGATGGAAAAACACTTTTGAATCTGTTGTATGGTATTGAACAGGTGTATTCAACAAAAGGGAGGGGTTACATGGAAGGAAAAATATCGGTTTCCGATGCGGAACTGGAAATATTGGAGATATTATGGTCCGCTGAACGCGCGCTGAACGCGAATGAAATACGCGGTATGTTGAATCAGATCAGGAACTGGGAACGGACAACAGTTTTGACGTTGATTAACAGGCTGCTTAAAAAAGGCGTCATCAGTCAGGAGAAACGGGAGGTGTACTACTATCTTCCCTGTATCGAGCGGGATGAATATATAAAGGAAGAAACCAGGAATTTTCTGAAGAAATTTTTTAAAGGGAGTTCTAAAAATCTTGCAGCAGCTCTTGTTGATAGCGAGGCTCTTTCGAAAGAAGATATCAGGGAACTGCGCGATTACTTTAATCAGAATATGTAAGAGGAGGGAATTTCAATGGTATTGTATGGCATGAACAGGCTTTTTCTGAGTATTCTGTCTCTGTCATTGTCGGCGGCTCTGGTAGGAATGCTGATTCTGCTGATACGCCCGCTGACCGGGAGATATTTTTCACGAAAATGGAATTATTATATCTGGTTCCTCGTTATCATAAGGCTTTTACTGCCAATACATTTTACGGCGGCATTGCCGGGCGGCCTTACCTTTCATCTGCATAGCACAGGGTGGAAAACAGCAGGAGAGACTGCTCTGCAGGCGGCTGAAAGCGAAACTGGAGAAGCCTCGGAAGAGGCTGCCGGGAAGTTGATGGAGGAGGTCTCGGAAGGAGCAGCCGGGAAGCCGATGGAGAATGCCTCGGAAGAAGCTGCTGGAAAACCGGCGTTGGAAGCATCGGAAGAAACCGTCGGAGAGATGGCGGAAGGAAACACCGAAGGAACAGGATATAGAGAGCCTGCCGCAGTGAGAATCCTGTTTTTGACAGCGGAGATAGTTTGGATTTTGGGAGCCGTTACAGCCCTGTGTCTTAAACTTTGGAACTATCATTGCTACATTGCTTTTATCAAAAAGGACGCGCGCCCTGTCATGGACAGCTGCATCATGGTTCCGGCACAGAGCATGGCCGCGAGGCTGCATATGCGGAAGCTGCCGCCGATATATGAGAGCGCTTCCGTTTCCGGGCCCGTTACGGTCGGATTGTGGAAGCCGGTGATCATTTTACCCGAGGCAGGTCCTCATATGCAGAATTCGTTCATGCAGTATCAGATGATACTTCATCATGAACTCGTGCATGTGGCACGGCGGGATTTATGGTACAAATGGCTGTACCAGATTTTACTCTGTATTCATTGGTTCAATCCGCTCCTGTATCTGATTGAACGGAAAATGAATATGGACTGTGAGCTTTCCTGTGACGAGGCAATCCTTGCGGAACTGACAGAAGAAGGCAGAAAGGCATACGGAAACGTGCTTCTGGATATTGCCGAAAAGAACGTATCGGCTATGAAAAGTGCATTTACCACCACCTTTGTGACGGGAGAATCCGAGTTGAAAAAGCGGCTTACAGGCATTCTCCGTTATAAAAGAACGACAGTTCTCAGACTGTTGTTATCCCTGTGTGTTATGGTAGGAACGTTGTTTCTGACCGCGTGCGGCGGTGTATATCTGATACAGGATGATTCATGGGAGGATGCTTTTGATTCGGAAAGTGCATTTTGGCCCTTTGATTCTGCAGATGAAGAAAGCGGGGGATTCTGGGGTTCTTTCATGGAAATCGGGCGAATCAATAAAGACGGAGAAGCTTATCAGGTCTATGATGATTTGACGCTGCTTTCGGGCAATGATCTGAACGACAAATGGCAGGCTTATAATTACAAAGGGGGCGGCAATAAAGTAACGATATCGGGATTTACCCTAAACGGTTCTTATTCCCTCAGAATCGCCTATGTGGCTGAGGACATGGATATAGAAGTAACCTCTTTTTTTGACCTGAAGGAAGGGAAATTCAAACTTGTGCACATTGCGCCGGATGGCACGGTATCCACCCTTAACGATACAGGGGCGAAGAGTACTGTAACGGTTACGATGCCAAAAGGCCGCAACATGATTAAAATAGTAGGGCAGGCGGCGTCGCTTAAAAATGTGGAAATTACTTTTTCCGGTTTAGAGGGGAAGGGTTTTGAGGGCATTTACTATTCAGAGGAAGATGAATATGCCGGTCAGATAAGGAATACTATCCAAAACGGCAGCGTTGAGAAAGATGAAGTCATGGAAAGCCTGTATTATATGGAGGATGAGGATTTAAGCGAAGCTTTCGCAGCGCTTCTGGAGCAAGGGACAGTTTTCGACAAGGACGAACTGACTGGTATCCTTATTCATTCGGATGCGGAACGTTCCGGGAATTATCTGGCTGATGCGATCAATAACGGATATATTGAGCCGCTCAGTGTCGATACGCTTTCCGAAGTCATTGTTTATCTGGAGGGCGAGGCAAAAGGCAGATTGATCAATGCGCTTCCTGCGGAGGATTTTTTCGAGGGATTGATGGAATGCAGACCTTTTCTGGATGAAAAGGAATTGGAGGAATGCCTGCTCGCTTATATCGATGCAGGCGGGAAACTATCTTATGCGCAATTCGATGATATCGAAGTGTATCTGAGCCGGAGCACGATCGAAAAAATGGATGAGCGGATGGCTGTACCGTCAGAGGCTGGAATGTCAGAGGCCGGAGCGCCGGAATGATGAGAGTTTCCAATACGAAACCGTAAAGGGGCTTTTGCAGCCTGTTTTACGATTGTCCTTCCGCCGCTGCCGAACCATGACGGACAGTAATGATTTGCGCATAGACATACCGCTTTTATATTTGTTTGATTTTTTTCTTATATGTTTTGAGCATAAGTCCTGTCGCTATTGCGCCTGTAACGATCTCGGCAATGGGAAAAGTAAGCCATACGGTCCAGGCATTGCCGAGGTCGGCCGCAATAAGCCGGGTAAACGCCCATGCAACCGGCAGAACAAATAAGAGTTGCCGGCAGAGTGAAATAACAAGGGAAGAAATACCGCAATTCAAAGCCTGGAAGACGCCCTGAAGAGCAATACTGATACCGGCAAATACGAAACCGATTGAAATGATCCGAATCGCACTGATGCAAAGGCTTTCTGTCGTTCCGGAAAGCTTAAATACCGAACAAAGCGGATTGGCAGACAGTTCCAGTGCAATTGTGCCTGCGGCCATGATAATAAGAGTATATAAGACGCCGTATTTGATTCCGTCCATAATACGTTTTTTATTCCGCATTCCGTAGCTGAAAGAAACGATTGGCGTAATGGTGTCACGGAGCCCGAATGCGGCGAACAAAATGAACTGCTGAATTTTATAGTACAATCCATAAGCCGTGACAAGAGCTTCATCGGCATGTACGAGAATAATATTGATGCTGTATGTCATAAAGGACATCAATGCCTGTGCAATGATGGCGGGTACTCCAATCGCATATATTCCTTTAATTATTTTTGCCTGCGGCCTGATATACTTCAGGGATTTATCGACGCTTTTATTTAGCTTGAAGTGGAAGAACAGGGCAATGAGAAATGAAGCGACCTGTCCGATGACCGTAGCATATGCGGCGCCGGCAACGCCCATTGCAGGACATCCCAGTAAGCCGTAGATCATAACCGGGTCTAAAACAATATTGACTACCGCACCGGAGATTTGCGCAATCGTTGAATTTACCGTAAGTCCGGTTGCCTGAAGCAATTTTTCAAAAATATTAAAGAATACGATACCGGCTGAACAGGTACAGCAGATTCTCAAATATTTGACCGCCATATCATAGATGACAGGATTGGCAGTCTGAGTTGCAATATAAGGTCTTACGCCAAAGAACCCGAATAGTATAAAGACCAGAGTGATGACGATTCCAAGAAAAACCGCATTCCCGGAAACCATCGAGGCCTGTTCTCTGTCCTGCTGGCCAAGGTTTTTGGCGAGCATAACATTGACGCCAACGCCCGTGCCGACGCCTATCGCAACTACCAGCATCTGTACGGGAAATGCCAGTGTAAGGGCGTTCAAAGCACTCTCTCCGCCTTCCATATTTGACACAAAGGCACTGTCTACGATGTTGTAAAGTGCCTGCAGCATCATAGAAATAATGACGGGAAGCCCCATCGACAACATTAGTTTCTTAATGGGCGCTTTCCCCATTTTTTCAACAGATTTCTGTTCCAAATTAATGACCTCCTTATAAACACAAAAAGGCGTAAGTCCGTAAATTGGACTTACGCCTTTCTGGCTACACATTAACAGTATTATTATATACCAGAAACAAAAAAAATCAAGTTTTTCAGTTTAAAAATTTTGCGTAAAAATTCGGCAGATTAATTTAGTACTTTCTGAAAATGCTGGTAATCCTTGCAGGAATTCCAGTTTCCGCCCCAGGTAAAACCGTGTTCTTTAAAGAGCTTATAACATAAATCTGTCTCGTCTATTTTATAAGGAAAATCTTTTGTCCGGTCAACGTATATCTCGCTCCCTGGCGGAGAAATATACGTTTCGCCGCTTCCATCCCTGTTAAAGACGACATAGGGGTTGTAGAACGGATTGATGTCGATTGCACACCCGAGCGCGTGCTTGGACAGGCTGGTCGTGCCGTCTACGACCCGATAATTAAAGCAGGAAGTATTATTATCGGTTATAGAAGCTGTATCATCGGCCTGATACTCATCCACCAGTCTGATTTTTTCAATCTGGTATTCGTTCAGATACAGTTCATAAAAAATCTCCATCAGATCGTCTGCAATTCCTTTGTTGCAGATCAGTTCGCCGGACTGGACTTCGCCGTTGAAATCATAATACAGAACGGAAAGATAACGCAGGTCGTCATAGGAAATTGCGGGAACAGCGCCGTCTTCCAGGATATTGACAGCAGGAACGACAGAGGAAGTCGCTTCCTGCGCCGGGACCGGATAAGAAATTCCGGTAATTTTTGCCTTGATTTCCTCGTTCAACGGCTCATAATAAAAACCATTCTGATAGACCGTGCGCTCAGCGGGAACTGTGGCTTCTTCCGCGTTGTCCTGAGCGGTGCTCTGCGGGGATTCTGCCTCATGGTTCTCCTTTTCAGGTTCATTTTGTGCTATTGGCATATCGTCTCCATTTGTTTCATCTTTGCTATCATCTATATGTGCGTTTTCCTTATCATATGCCGTTTCATTCTGTTTGACTGCTTTTCCTTCGGATGCCGCGGGGGCTCCGGCTGTTGTCTGATTTTCAGTTGTCATCAGGTCTTTGTCTGCTGTCTGCTCTTCGTTCGCAGTCTGGTTTTCTGTGACCGCATTTTCTGCGGCCGCGGCCTGATTTTTATTGACATAATCAACGATTGATTCCGACCCCGCCAGAGTGCGGGACAGGAAACTGCATATAAGGATTAGTGTAGCCAGAAAAAGAAGCGGTTTCAGGAGTTTATCGGTAAATTGCTTTTTCATGCGGGTGAGTCCTTTCGTAGTAAAATGCAGCGGAGTTTTCAGGAGTGCCGATATGGGGCGGCCGCAGGAAAAGATTTCCCCTGAAAGGCCCTGTAAAAATGTCGGCACTTGGATTTTACGGAGCCTGCGACGAAAAATCCTTAGTACCGTTACATTTTTAGCGGAGCGAAAGCGTGTCTTGAAGGGGAAACTTTTTCTGCGGCCGCCCCGTGTCGGTACTTCTGATGTTCTTTCTCACTAGTGTACCACAAAACCCCGCAATATGATACTCGAATGACTTGTAATTCTATCCATTATTTAGTACAATAGGTGGATGATGGCAGTTAATTGTAAACTGATTTGAAAAATGGGATGACAAATGGGAATCATAAAAACGGAAAAATTAGTATTTGAATATATCCGGCGCGACGAGGAAGGCAATGTCGAAGGAATCACCCGGGCGGTCGATGAGGTGGACCTGGATGTAAAACAGGGTGATTTCGTTGCAATTCTCGGGCATAACGGCTCTGGGAAATCTACGCTGGCAAAGCACATCAACGCCATTCTTTATCCGACAGAAGGAACTGTCTGGGTGGACGGCATGGATACGGCTAAGGAGCAGAATCTCTGGGAGGTGCGGCAGAGCGCAGGAATGGTATTCCAGAACCCGGATAATCAGATCATCGGGCAGGTAGTCGAAGAGGATGTCGGATTCGGGCCGGAAAATATGGGCGTTCCGACTGCGGAGATATGGGAAAGGGTGGAGGAGAGCCTGAAGGCCGTCGGTATGTATGAATACCGGAAACACTCCCCGAATAAACTCTCCGGCGGGCAGAAACAGCGGGTATCCATCGCGGGCGTCATCGCCATGCATCCCAAATGTATCATTCTGGATGAACCGACGGCGATGTTAGATCCTAACGGACGGAAAGAAGTCGTGCGTGCAGTCCGGGCATTGAATGCGGCGGAAGGGATTACCGTTGTCCTGATCACCCATTATATGGAAGAAATCATTCATGCCGATAAGGTCTTCGTGATGGATAAGGGAAAAGTTGCCATGCAGGGCACGCCGAGGGAAATTTTTTCCCATGTGGAGCAGTTACAGGAACTGCGCCTGGATGTGCCGCAGGTGACTTTACTGGCGTATGAACTGCAGAAAAGCGGCATCAATATGCCGGACGGTATTTTGACGATAGAAGAGTTTGTGCAGAGCATTTCCAACTGCGGAATCAGAATGTCTGCCAAAGCAGACAGATAGGGGTGTAAAAATGCCTTTGATCTTAGACCATGTAGATTATGTATATGGCGGCGATACTGAGCTTGCCGTACATGCCTTAAAAGATGTGAATCTCGTGATACCCGACGGGCAGTTTATCGGCCTGATCGGTCATACCGGTTCCGGTAAATCAACGCTCGTGCAGCATTTGAACGGGCTGATCAAGCCGACAGGCGGCTCCATTTATTTTAACGGCGAAGATATTCACGATGATGATTATGATAAAAAGAAGCTTCGAAGCAAAGTCGGTCTGGTCTTCCAATATCCGGAACACCAGCTGTTTGAAATTGACGTATTCAGCGATGTCTGCTTCGGGCCGAAGAATCTCGGACTGTCCAAGAAGGAAGTGGAACTGCGCGCCTATGCAGCGTTAAAACAGGTCGGGCTGGAAGACGAGTTTTTCTATCAGTCCCCGTTTGATCTTTCCGGCGGGCAGAAAAGAAGAGTGGCGATAGCGGGTGTACTGGCGATGAAGCCTGACATCCTGATTCTGGATGAACCGACGGCAGGACTCGACCCTAAGGGGAGAGATGAAATCTTGGACCAGATAGACAGCCTGCATAAAGAGATGGGCATTACGGTCATTCTCGTTTCCCACAGCATGGAAGACGTTGCCAAATATGTAGAGCGCATCATCGTTATGAACAAAGGAAGCGTGCTCTATGACGGTGTGCCGAAGGAAGTGTTCCGGCATTATAAAGAACTGGAGCAGGTCGGTCTGGCCGCGCCCCAGGTCACTTATATCATGCAGGCGCTTCATGAGAAAGGCTTTCCGGTCAATACGGAGGCTACCACGATTTCGGAAGCGCGGGATGAAATCCTGCGGGTCCTCAGCCGGGCATGATAGCGGCGGAACTGACAGGGTTCCAGGAAGGATTGGCAGGTCTGCGTGGTGCAGACAGATAGGAGCAGGTAGAAATTATGTTACGCGATATTACATTGGGCCAGTATTATCAGGCGGATTCCGTCATCCATAAACTGGACCCGCGGGTAAAACTGATAGCGACGATCACCTTTATCATTTCTCTTTTCATTGTCCAGAATATAGCCGGCTACCTGATAGCGGCGGCCTTTTTGACATGTGTCATCAAGCTATCCAGGGTGCCGTTCCGGTTTATGGTAAAAGGAATGAGAGCGATCGTTTTTCTTTTGCTGATCACCGTGGTGTTCAACCTTTTCCTGACACCGGGGGAGACGCTTATTTCAGTCTGGAAACTGACCATTACGAAGGAAGGGCTGAGGACTGCTGTCTTTATGGCGATCAGGTTGACTTTTCTCATTATCGGCTCGTCGGTGATGACGCTGACGACCACGCCGAACAATCTGACGGACGGCATGGAAAAACTGATGGCGCCCCTGAAAATTTTCCGAGTGCCGGTGCATGAGGTCGCGATGATGATGTCTATCGCGCTTCGGTTCATTCCTGTTTTATTGGAAGAAACAGACAAGATCATGAAAGCGCAGATTGCCAGAGGCGCGGACTTTGAGAGCGGTAATTTGATGAAAAAGGCCAAAAGCCTTGTGCCGCTGCTCGTGCCGCTTTTTATCTCGGCATTCCGGCGTGCCAATGACCTTGCGATGGCGATGGAAGCGAGATGTTACCGCGGCGGAGAGAACAGAACGAAGATGAAACCGCTTCAGTATAAAAAAAGAGACGGGCTCGCGTATCTGACGCTTGTCTGCTATCTTTCGGTCTGCATCGGCGCGAATATGCTCATCCGTCTGCCGTTTTAAAGTGTGAAGAGAAGTTCTAAAGCTCATACGCCAAGAGTCTGATGTCCAGGCTCTGGCGTTTCGCTAAGAACTTCTACGATCCGCGAGGCGGCTCTTCTTCACACCGGAGAATGTCTCTGCGAGGCGGCTCTTCTTCACACTGGAGAATCGCAAGGGCAGCGATTCTTCCTACATGGCGGAAGGAGCAGAAATGGTGGTTTTTTATGAAAAGGATTATGCTGGTAGTGGCTTATGACGGGACGGCTTATCATGGGTGGCAGAGACAGCCGAACGGGGAAACGATAGAAGGCGTGTTGAACCGTTGTCTTTCTGAACTTTTACGGGAAGAAATCGAGGTCATCGGTGCAAGCAGGACGGATTCCGGCGTTCACGCGCTCTGTAATGTTGCCGTCTTTGATACCGATACGAATATTCCGCCCGCCAAATTGGCCTATGCGCTCAATGCGAGGCTGCCTGCTGATATTAAGGTGCAGCGTTCAGAAGAAGTGGATGCGGCATTTCATCCGAGGCATTGTGACAGCCGAAAAACGTACGAATACAGAATCTATAATGCGGAGTTTCCGATGCCGACGGAACGGCTGTATGCTCATTTTTCCTATGTTTCGTATGATGTGGAGCGGATGCGGGAAGCGGCGGCGTATTTTGTCGGAACACATGACTTTAAAAGTTTCTGCAGCGTGGATACGCATGTAGAAAACACCGTGCGGATGATAGAAGCAATGGAAGTTGATAAAGCGGGCAGTCTGATCGTTATCCGGGTAACGGGAAGAGGTTTTCTTTATAATATGGTAAGGATCATGGCAGGAACGCTGATGGAAGTCGGGAGAGGGAATCTTGAGCCGCAGGACATAGAACGTATTCTGGAAGCGAAGGACCGGAGTGCGGCGGGACCTACCGCACCTGCGTGCGGGCTCACGCTTACGGCATATGAGTTTATCGTGTGAACTGGGGTGCCTGTAAACAGTATGGAGGCTAAAGTGCTGAAAAAATATAGAATACGCTGGCTTGTATTTATGATATCGCTGGCCGCGTCCTTTTTTATCTGTATCTTCCTGAACGATATGAGACAGGAAACGGATGAACCGGTATCGATGGAGGAGAAAGCGGAGAAGGGACTATATGTTTCCGTTTATGCGGCGGATGGCGGCAGAGGATATGAGATTTCCCCGTGGTATGCCGGGGAGGAAGGAAAATATCTTCTGTTCCTGCCTGATTGGGCTGTTCAGATTTCTTTTTCCAGGGATATTCTGCTTGACGGAAAAGAACTGGCAAAAGAAGAGAAAATAAATATCGATACGGAACAGTTCTCTTTTATCTGTGAAGGACAGGCTTATCAGATGGAAACGGTGGAACTTTCACAGCTTCCCACATTGTATATCGATACGGAGACAGGGAATCTGGATGCTTTAAAGCTGGACAAAGATTATGAAGAGGCGATGGAACTTTATGCGCTTGGCGTATCGGGCAATCTGGAAGAACAATCGGCCGGATGGATTCATTGCAGGGGGAATGTGACCTTTGAGATGGCCGAAAAAAAGAGTTACGCGATAGAATTTACGCAGAAGGTTGATTTGTACGAGGAGGGGGGGGCCATTAAGTGGGTCTTACTCGCCAATTATTTTGACAGCACTTCGATGCGGAACTATCTTACTTTTTATATGGCGGAGCAGATGAATCTATATGGAACGCCGGAAGCGCAGTGGGTCGATCTTTTTGCCAATGGGGAATATCAGGGGATTTATCTGTTATGTGAAAAGGTAGAAATCGGTGAAGAAAGACTGAACATCAACAATCTGGAGACGGCGTTATATGCGGAGAATGATCTGGAGGCGGTAAAACAGTCTGCCTTTTATAAGATAGCAGGCGATGGCCAGAGCGTTGTGCAGAAGGGATTTCGGCTGGAAAAAGAACCGGAGGATATCAGCGGCGGTTATCTGTTGGAACTGGAAGCGATGCCGGAACGGTATGCGGAAGGAAAGAGCGGATTTATATCGGATAGAGGGCAGCAGGTAGTGATCGAAAGCCCGAAGTACGCGTCGGTGGCACAGGTAAGATATATCAGCGGACTGTATCAGGAATTGGAGGATGCCTTGTGTTCCGGAGATGAAACGGCGCAGGAGGCTTTTTTGGAATATGCGGATCTGGATTCTTTTGTCAGAAAGTATCTGATTGAAGAATTTTCCAAAAATGTCGATGCTTCGATGAGCAGCTGTTTTATCTATAAGCCGGAGGATGCAGTCAGTACGAAATTATACGCCGGGCCCGTCTGGGACTATGACAGGGCATATGGAAATATGAGCAATCTCGGCGAAGGGCTGGATATGAGAACGCCGGAGGGCCTGTTTGTGCGGGACGGCTGGTATGGAACACCGTTTTGGAGTTATTTCTGCATGAATCCCGTTTTTCAGGAGAATGTTCAAATTGTATTTGAGGAAGAAATGCTTCCTTTGATAGATGAGTGTATTTGGGAAGAGATTCCCCAGTGGGAAGAACTGATCCGGACATCTGTGTATGCGGATTTGCGCAGATGGCCGAATAAGGAGGAGACCGTAAATAATTTTCAGGGTCTTTCTTATGAGGAAAAAGTGGACAAAATGATAGAATTTATGACTGCGCGGACCGCATATTTAAAACAGGAATGGGGGTGCGAATAGCTTGGAAGAAAAAGAGCGAAAATACCGCCATGAGCAGAAATACTGTTGTACAAAAGGGCAGTTCGAGGTGATTCGGAATACGGTCAAAGGCCTTATGCGCATGGATTCTCATGCGAATGCGCAGGGAATGTATCATATCAGAAGTCTTTATTTTGATGATATGTGGGATAACTGCTGGCGGGAAAATGAGGACGGAAATAATCCGAGAGAAAAATTCCGCATCAGGATTTATGATGGAAGCGCAGAGCGGATCAGCCTGGAACTGAAACGGAAAGAGAATGGGAAAACGCAGAAACTATCCTGTCTGTTAAATAAGGAGAACTGTATGGAAATCCTTCAGACCGGAAAAATTCCTTTCGATGCGCAGGCACCGCCGCTTTATCAGAAATTTTATGCGGTTGGACAGATGAAGGTGCTCAGGCCGAAAGTGATCGTTGCATATGACAGGACGGTGTATATCTATCATAGCGGCAATGTACGGGTTACTTATGATGAAAATATTTCATCCTGTACGGAGATACAAAGCTTTTTATCGCCACGGCTTATCTACAGGCCGGTCATGCAATGCGGACAGGGAATTCTGGAAGTAAAATATGATGAGTTTTTGCCCGATTATTTATACAGTGCGCTGCAGTTCGGTGAGCTGAGGGAAGAGACTTTTTCAAAATATTATTATTGCAGGAAGTTTTCTTTGCAGCGATAGATGGTTTTTATGAGGGATGTTTAAGAATGGAGAAGAGGGTTGTGCCTGGCAGCCCAAACTCGCGCATTGAGAAAGGAGCATGGTAATAAAAATGGGATTTCGGGATATGATCAAGAAGTCTGTATTGGAATTATATAACGGGGAGGTGGATTTAAAAAAGATATTGCTCGTCATGGTCGTTACGATCATACTTGCTGTTTATCTTTTTCTGCTGTACCGGATGATCACAAGGAAGACATTTTACAGTAAAAATTTTAATCTCTCGCTGGCGGTCCTCGCAGTCATAACGGCTGGAATTATCATAACGATTCAGACGAGCATTGTTATTTCCTTAGGTATGGTCGGCGCATTGTCAATCGTACGTTTTCGAACGGCAGTCAAAGAACCGATGGACCTCATTTTTTTGTTCTGGTCGATTGCTATCGGCATTATCTGCGGCGCCGGCTTGTTTGAAGTGGCGATTATTGTCAGTGCGGCGGCGACAGCGGTTATTTTCCTGCTGGACCAGATTCCGTTAGCCAAAGCGCCGATGATTTTGATCGTGAATGCGGAAAAGTACGAGAGCAAGGCGGAAGTAGACCGGGTCTTGAAAGAAAAGTGCAGATATTTCCGCATCAAGTCCAGAAACGTATCGGAGGACCAGACCGATATGGTATATGAGATCAGGACGGCTAAAGACGATGAATGTTTGACGGCGGTTCGGGCGATAGAAGGTGTTCTTTCCGTGTCGCTGATCGACCATGATGGGGAAACGACGTTTTAAGGATAAATGGAAACGGAGCGCAAGCAGGCGGCGGCTGGCCGGAGCATAGTTCCTGCGGAGGCACGCTTGCGCTCCGCGAAAAATCGCAGCGGTACTAAGTTCAAAAGCCACAAAGTGTCTTTTTTACTAAGTACCGGCGTTTTTCCAGGGCCTCCGCAGGAACTATGCTCCGGCCAGCCGCCGCCTGCTTGCGCTCCGTTTTTCGAAGGGGCGGAAAGGTAAATATTTGTAAAAAATCAGTTGACACGCATGGACGCGTATAATATAATATTTAACTGTGACAGTGTTTAAAAATGCCTTGCCACAGCCCCGGTCAAGGTATTTTGAATAGATGTACCAGAAGGATTGTTTGGAGATTTCTTTGTGTGGCCGGACATCTGCACGACGGAATCAGAAGAACATCAAAGTAGACGATCAAAAGAAAGAATTGATTATCATGGAGGGAATACAATGAAGACTTTTATGGCTAGTCCAGCTACAATCGACAGAAAATGGTATGTAGTTGATGCTGCGGATATGACACTTGGACGTTTGGCATCTGAGGTTGCTAAAGTATTAAGAGGTAAAAATAAACCGATTTTCACACCGCATATCGATACAGGCGATTATGTGATCGTCGTAAATGCGGAGAAGGTAAAAGTAACAGGTAAGAAACTGGAACAGAAGATTTATTATCGTCACTCCGGTTATGTAGGCGGTATGAAGGAAACTACTTTGAAAGAGATGTTACAGAAACATCCTGAGAGAGTTGTTGAGTTCGCTGTAAAAGGTATGCTTCCCAAAGGACCTTTAGGAAGACAAATGTATACAAAACTTCATGTGTATGCAGGACCTGAGCATAAGCACGCAGCTCAGAAACCAGAAGTATTAACATTTTAATTCAAGGGACTGAAAGGAGAAAATTAAAATGGCTAAGTCAGCGAAAACAACAGCAGCAAAATATTATGGAACTGGCAGAAGAAAAAAATCGGTTGCCAGAGTATATTTAGTACCGGGTAAAGGTGAAATTACCATTAATAAAAGAAACATTGATGATTATTTTGGATTAGAGACCCTGAAAGTTATCGTTCGCCAGCCTCTGGCAGCTACCGATACGGTAGATAAATTTGATGCGATCATTACTGTAAAGGGCGGTGGATATACAGGTCAGGCAGGCGCTGTCAGACATGGTATCGCAAGAGCGCTTCTTCAGGCAGACCCGGATTACAGACCGACATTGAAGAAAGCCGGTTACTTAACGAGAGACCCTCGTATGAAAGAAAGAAAGAAATACGGTCTCAAAGCAGCAAGACGCGCACCGCAGTTCTCCAAGAGATAATTTTATGGGATTTTTTCTTGAGACAGACAGAAAACGATACAGATTCAAAGAGATGGACTCCGCAGGAAAACCTGCGGAGTTTTTTATATTAAAGATAAAAGTGATATCAAAAAAGAAATGTTTATATACATATTGAAATATTATAAATAATATTATAA